>NZ_CP036265.1:3698822-3998822 GCF_007743815.1 Alienimonas californiensis | reverse complement strand
CGGTTCAATCCAACTTGGAGCGACTACGACGTGGTGGTCTCCAACTTCGGCAACACCGCGGCCCCCTGGCCGGAGGAGACGAAGACGGCCTTCGAGGAGTACGTGAAGAACGGCGGCGGGTTCGTCAGCGTGCACGCGGCCGACAACAGCTTCGGCGACTGGCCGGAGTACAACCGCATGATCGGCGTCGGCGGCTGGGGCGGTCGCTCCGCCGACGCGGGGGTGCACCTCTACTACAGCGACGCCGGCGAACTGGTCCGCGACGACTCCGGCAAGGGCGGCACCGGCACGCACGGCGCCCGCCTGCCCTTCCCGATCGTCAAGCGGGCCGAGCACCCGATCGTCGCCGGCCTGCCCGACCGCTGGCAGCACGCCGCGGACGAGTGCTACGCCCGCCTCCGCGGCCCGGCGGAGAGCCTGACCGTGCTGGCCACCGGCAAGGATCAGACGGACAACGCCCCCACCGGCAAGCACGAACCGATGTTGATGACCATCCGCTACGGCGAGGGCCGCGTGTTTCACACGACGCTCGGCCACAGCGCCGAGGCCTGCGAAAGCGTGGACTTCATCCTCACCCTCAACCGCGGCGCCCAGTGGGCCGCCACCGGCGAGGTGACCCTGCCGGTCCCGCAGGACTTCCCCACCGCCGACGCGACCTCCTCCCGCCCGTTCGAGTTGGACGAGCTGATCGAGGCAAGGTAGGGGCCCCATCTACCGGCCCCGGCCGTTCTGCTCGCGATCTCGTCCACCCTCCCGGAAGATCTTCGAAGGGCCTGCCGACAATGCTGAAACTAGTGGCCGCTGCTGTCAGATTCATTGGGAGATTGCTCAATAAGCAGGTGCCGCAGCCGGATCACGCCCCACCGACCTCGGTGCCGTCGAATTTGCCGAATCCGGAGTATTCCTTCAGAGTGCGGTTTCTCCTGCCTTCGCAACGCAGGATCGGGATTAAACAGCGAGAGGTTGCAATACCTGCCAACGCAGGCGAGCCACAATTGACGCTTCGATCCTGCACCGGCGAACCGATCGCGGACAGTTCCTGTCTTATACTCTCGGGAGGGCCGTTCCGTTCGAAAGCCTCCGCCGAAATAGAGGGAAGAAAGGCTCGGGCCGCACTGATCGGCTGTTCGATTAGCACCGGGATGGGCGTCGACTTGGGCAAGAACGTCGCTTCAGGCGGAATCTCGGACTATCTAAGAGACAAAGTTCGCCGTGGAACTGGAGTGACCGTCCTAAACGATGTGCACGGGCTTCTCGTTTACAACAGCAGCCTCCCCACCCGGTTCGCTAGTACTTGTGGACGGCTGACTGGCGAGCATGACGGGGAGGATTTCATTCTGAAGCTTCAGAAAGCTCACGCAATGAACCTTAAGCCGACCGCAAGACAGGAGATTGCCTGCGAGCTTTTGAACGCCTCTTATTTTGAATCGTCGATCCGTAGTCGATTTCTCGCACTTGTCATGGCCGTCGAGGCAATCCTCGAACCGTCGGAAAGGTCAGACGTAGTGCAAAGCCACGTCCGGTCGTTGATTTCGCAAACTCGAGAGTCAGAACTTCCGCAAGACGAGAAACAGTCAATCTGCGGGAGCCTTGACTGGCTGTTCCGCGACTCCATTGGACGCTCCGGCAGGAAGCTGGCTGAGTCGCTCCTTGCCGGAAAGACCTATAACGGAAAAGCCGCGGGCAAGTTCTTCGAGCAATGTTATTCGATTCGTAGCAAACTCGTCCACGAAGGTAATTCCGGGCGCGGCCAGAAACCGGAGGAGCTAATAACGGAACTCAACTCCTTTGTGCGAGACTTAGTCATCGCCGCCATGCAGGAAGCCAATTAGCCGAGAACACCGTCGGCCAGTTTGCGTCCCGGTCAACTAAGTCAGCCTTACCCCAACCGCAGCCGGATGCGGGCGGCGAGGAGGGCTTCGATGAGCACGTCCACCTCCGCCGGCGTGTTGTAGACGCCGAAGCTGGCCCGGGTCGTCGCCGGGACGCCCAGCAGATCGTGCAGCGGCATCGTGCAGTGGTGGCCGTGGCGGACGGCAATGCCGCGACGATCGAGGAGGAAGTTCAGGTCCTCCGCGGCGGCGCCCTCGACCGTGAAGCTGGCGAGGGCGGCCCGATGCTCCGCCGACGGGCCGTAGACGGTCAGGCCGGGCACCTCTTGCAGGCGTTCGAGGGCGTAGGCGGCGAGTTCGGCGTCGTGCTGTTCGATCGCCTCCCAGTCGAGCGATTCGACCCAGTTTACCGCGGCGCCGAGCCCAATGACCTCCGCGATCGGCGGGGTGCCGGCCTCGAACTTCGCCGGGGGCGGCGCCCATTCGCTGCGGTCGGCGAAGACCCGGTGGATCATGTTCCCCCCGCCCTGCCAGGGCGGCATGGCCTCCAGCAGGTCCCGCCGGCCGTACAGCACGCCGACGCCGGTGGGGCCGTAGAGCTTGTGGCCGCTGAACGTGAGGAAATCGCAGCCCCAGGCACGGACGTCGGTGCGGCGGTGCGGCACGAACTGGGCGGCGTCGATCACGCTGACCGCCCCGACAGCCCTCGCCGCGTCGCACAGCGCCTTCACGTCCGGCAGCGTGCCGAGGACGTTCGAGCAGGCCGTCACCGCCAGCAGCTTCGTGCGGTCCGTGAGCGCCTCGTCTAGACGGCTCATGTCGATCCGGCCGTCGTCGGTGAGCGGCAGGAACCGCAGTTCGGCGCCGGTCTGTGCGGCGACCATCTGCCAGGGCACGAGGTTGGCGTGGTGCTCCAGCAGCGTGGTGGCGATCACGTCGCCCCGTTGCAGGTTCGCCCGAGCCCAGGTGTCGGCGACGAGGTTGATCCCCGCGGTCGTGCCGGCGGTGAAGACGATCTCGGAGGCGTCGGCGGCGCCCACGAACCGGCGGCAGTCCTCGCGGGCCTGCTCCACGGCGCCGGTCACTTGCCGACCGAGCGTGCTTTTGCCGCGGTGGACGTTGGAGTAGTAGTTCTCGAAGCACTCCCGCATCGCGTCCAGCACGACGGCCGGCTTCTGGGCGGTGGCGCCGCTGTCGAGGTACGTCAGCGCCTTCCCGTTGGGCAGCGGCCGGTTGAGGATCGGAAACTGAGCCCGAACGGCGTCCACGTCCAGCGGCGTGTTCGGCGGCGGGGCGTCGATGACCTGGGAGACCCGGGCCTCCGGGGCGGGGGATGTCTGGTTCATTCCGCCCCCTCCACTCGATACCTCGCCGCTTCGCCGCGGATGCGTTGAACCATCCCCGCCAAGCCGCTTTTGCGGGCGGACGACAGATGTTCGTCGAGGCCGAGGGAGGCGAAGACCTCGTCCACGTCCACGGCGAGGGCCTCGGCGGGGGTTTTGCCGTCGAAGGTCGCCAAGAGCACGGCGATCAGGCCGTTGACGATCATCGCGTCGCTCTCGGCGGCGATGCGGAGGCGGCCGTCCTGCTCGCCGACGGTCATCCAGACAAGGCTCTGGCAGCCGTGCACGCGGGTCTCCTCGGTCTTGTCCTGCTCCGGCAGGCGGGGCAGGTCCATGCCGACGTCGATCAAAAACTCGCACTGGTCCTCCCAGTTCCCCAGGAACTCGAACTCCTCACGGA
Organism: Alienimonas californiensis; assembly: GCF_007743815.1. Classification (GTDB taxonomy): domain Bacteria; phylum Planctomycetota; class Planctomycetia; order Planctomycetales; family Planctomycetaceae; genus Alienimonas; species Alienimonas californiensis. The sequence goes on along the minus strand of NZ_CP036265.1, from coordinate 3,995,247 downwards.
GTTCGTCCAGCGGGGGAACGACGGAGGCCGGTTTGGCGGGCACGGGGGCCGGTCTGGCGGGAGGCGTGGTCGGAAACGTCATGGGGGGGAGTATAGACCGATCCGGCCGGCCGGGGTTCACGCGGGAACCGCCGGGACGACGCGGTTCCGAGCGTTCGTCCGGCTCAACGGATAAAGTTTCAACAGATTCCTATGCGTTCGCCCGGGTCGCCCTTCCTTCGCCGGGGGCGGCGCTGCATGGTTCGGCCGTCGAAACCGGGCCGGTTCGCGTCGCCGCTATTTCCCGCCCCCCTTCCGCCGCCCCGCCGCGATGGGAACCGACCCGACCGAACCGCCCGCCCCGCCGCCCCCCGCCCCAGGGAGAGCCGCCCACGGGAGAGCCGCCGATCGGCAGGAGGTGGACGGCTGCGTGCTTCAGTCGGTCCTGAACGAACTCCCCCAGCGGGTCTTCTGGCGAACGGCCGACGGGCGGTATCTGGGGTGCAACCGGGCGTTCGCGGAGGACGCGGGCGTCGCCCGGCCGGAGGAGGTGGCGGGTCGCACCGACGAGGAACTGCCGTGGCCGGCGGGGCCGATTCAGGGGCTGCGAAGCGACGACGCGGCGTTACTGGCCGACGCCCAACCGGAGGCGATCGTCGTGGAAGCGGCGACGTCGCCGCGAGGCGGCGAACGCTGGCTGGAGATTCGTAAGGCGCCGCTGCGGGACGACCACGGGGCGATCGTCGGCGTGGTGGGAACCTACGCCGACAGCACGGCCCGTCGCCTTGCCGAAGCCCGACTGCGGGTGCTGGGCGAAACGATCCGCCGCCGGAGCCGGCGGGAAACGCTCGGCGCTCTGACCGGCGGCGTCGCCCAGGAGTTCCGCCACCTGCTGGATACGATCTCCCGCCACGCCGGCGCCCCCGACCGTGGGGCGGCGACGCCGGAGCTCGTCGCGGACCTCGAACGCATCCGGGCCGCCGCGGACCGGGCCTCGACGCTGACGCACCGTCTGCTCAACCTCAGTCGCCAACCCTTGGCGGCGCCGACGACGCTCGACCCCCGGGAGGAGCTGTGCGAACTGCTCTCGCTGATCCGGCCGCTGTTCGGCGATCAGATCGACCTGCGGTTCAACGACGTCCCCGAGCCCCCCGGCACGGTGCACGCCGATCGGGCGGAGCTTCAACAGGCCCTGTTGAACCTCTGCCTGTACGCCCGGGACGCGATGGAGGCCCGCGGGGGCGGCCGACTGACGCTCGCCGCCCGCCGCGTCCCGGCGGACGTGGCGCCGCCCGAGGTGCCGGCCGGCGACTTTGTGCGGTTTGAGGTCTCCGACACCGGCCCCGGCGTTCCCGCCGCGATCCGCGACCAGATGTTCGACCCCTTCGTCACCGCCAGGCCGCCCGCCCGGAGCACGGGGCTGGGGATGGCGGTCGTGCAGGGCGTCGCCGAACACCACGGCGGCCGCGTGACGCTGGACACCACGCCCACCGGCACGAACGTCGGCCTCGAACTGCCCGCCGCGTCCCCGCCCCCGTCCGAGGGGGAACCCTCCGAGGCGAGCCGGACCGTCACCGGGGAGGCGGGGCGACCGGCCCTCCGGGCGCTGGTGGTGGACGACCATGTCGCCGAGCGACTGGTGACGGCCCGGGGGCTGACGAAGCAGGGCTTTGAGTGCCGCACCGCCCAGAACGGTCGCGAGGCGCTGGAGCTGCTGGACGCCGGCCTGGAGTGCGACGTGGTCGTCACCGACCTGCAAATGCCGGAGCTGAACGGCCGGGCGCTTTGTCGGAAACTGCTGGAACGGCCCCGCCGCCCGGGGCTCATCGTGCTGTCCGGCTCGCTGGACGCCCGCCTGCACGAGGGGCTGGAGGAACTCGGCGTCGATCGGCTGTTCTTCAAGCCGATGGGCTCCCGCGAACTGGCCCGGGCCGCCGCGGAGGTCGTCGCCGCCCGGGCCGCGTCCTGAACCCCGCCGCGGAGCCCGGCGCCGCGGGCTCTGTGAGCCCGAAGCGCAAGCGAGGCAGGGACGACTCCGAACCTCACTTGCGCTTCGGGCTCACATTGGAACGACCCGCCTCCCCGAGACCGGCTCTACAGCAGCGTTTCGAGCAGCATCCGCAGTTTGCGGAGTTCCAGCGCCCGCTCCTCGGCGGTCACGGTCTCGGGCAGCAGATCGACGGAGAGGGCGCCGCGGTAGCCCTCCCGCTCCAGCCGGGCGATCAGCTTGGCGTAGTCAATTTCGCCCAGGCCGGTCTTCACCTGCAGGCGATCCTTGGAGGTGTCCCGCAGGTGGACGTGGAACACGTGCCGGTACACGGCCTCGCGATCGACGTCGGCGTAGGGGCCGGAGACGAAGTAGCTGGGGTCGAAGGTGATACCCAGCCCCTTCACCGCCTTGCAGAGCTGCACCGCGGTGTCCGGGTCCTCGGTCAGTTCGCCGGACCGCACCCGGACGGAGACGCGGACGGCCTCCGGCGAGGCGGCCGCGTGGTGGGCCTTCAGGCGATCGACCTCGTCGTTGAAGGGCGTGCCCAGCGGCGAGGCCGGCACGGTCAGCTGGGCGATCTTGAGGTGCTTCGCCGCCTTCGCCAGCCCGGCGGTGACGGAGGGGGACACGTCGTCGGCGAGGCAGAAGGCGACCGGGGTCAGCCGGGTCGTCTCCCGAAACATCGCCACGAACCGCTCCGGGGCGGCGGCGATCTGGGAGGGCTTCAGCGGGCTCTCGGCCTCGTCCAGGTGCAGTTCGAGCTTGTCGAACCCGGCCTCGGCGGCCCGTTCGCAGAGGTCCGCCAGCGAGGGGCTCGGCCCCGCGGCGGGAAGGAAACTCTCGGTCGAAACAGCGACGTACACCGGGGGGCGCTCCGTGGAAACCGGTCGCCCGGGGGAAGAACCCGGGCCTCCTGACAAACAGGCAGACGAACTGGCGGCCCGGTCGATCGCACGGGGCGGATCGCGGGACGAGCGGCGAAGCTATCCGCCCCGCCCCCGACCGACAAGACGGTTAGGGAAGGTTTGCGGGTCCGCCGGCCCCCGGCCCGGGGCGAGCGGGGGGCGTCCGCCCCCCGAGGCGTGAGGCGTGGTGGGGGTGAATAGGGTGAGGGGTACGGGGCGTAGCAACCGTGGGCGACGTGCCGGGCGGGCGAAGGGGTGGGGCGCGAGCGTCGGGAACGTGGGGCCGGTTCAAGCGGACTGGCGGGTTCTGCCGATCGGACCGACGGACCGACTGGTCCGAGCAGCGCCCCCCCAATCCAGCGCCCCCTGTCCCGCGGCCCCGACCGCCGGGTCCGTCCGGGACCGCCGGATCGGTCCGTCCGTCGCCCGTCTCCGAGGAAACCCCGTCATGCCCCGCCTCGCCGCAACCCTCTCCGCCCCCGCCGTGGCGACCGTGGCGTTGGCCGTGGCGCACGCCGGGGCCGCCTTCGGCCTCGCCGCCCCGACCGACGCCGACGGCGTCGTCCGCATTCGCGTCCCCGCCCCCGCGACGGTCGCCCCGTCGATCGAGGCGTCCGCGGACGCCGACGCCGTCGTGATCCGGGCCCAGAACCGGGGCGGCCGCGGCTTCTCCCCCGGCAACGACCGCATGAGCCCCGCGGCCCGCCCCGTGGCGCCGATCGCTCGTCCGGCCTCGCCGCAGGGCCACGTCCGCCCGGTCTCCGGGATGGCGGAAAGCCACCCGGTCGTCGAGGGCTCCGGCCCCGCCCACGGCGCCCCGTCCGCCCCGACGTCCTACGACGGCCGGCCGGCCCATGAGGTCCTTCACGGCGCCCCGCACGGCGGGTTCGCCGACTGCCCCAGCTGCCGCGGTCGGTGCCCCGAGGGCGGTTGCCCGACCTGCTTCGGCGTCCACGGCATGCCGATGTGCCCCCCCTGCGGGCTGTTCCGCGGCCTCCACGGCAGGTTCCGCCAGGGCGGGACCTTCGTGCCGCAGCACCGCTACGAGTACTCATACGACGAGCCCAAGGGCCTGCTCTACCCGCCCGGCGCCGACCCGCACATGCCCGGCAAGATGGGTCCGATGCCCATGGTCCAGTACCCCTACTACACCACCAAGGGCCCGGACGACTTCCTGCACGACCGCGACGGCGAGTACTGAGTCGCTTCGCGGCATCACGTCGATGCGAGAGGAAAGAACCAGGGTGCGGGGGCCGACGCCTTCGCTCCCTGGTTCTTCTTTGTGGTTCCTTGCCGACACGGAATCTCTTCCGTCACGCCTTCCCGGCGGCGTCTTCGACGACCTCCTTGGCCACTGTGGGGAAGGCGAGGGGGATCGCGGCGAGGTCGGACAGCGTCAGATCGTGCCGCAGGGCGACGGCGAACAGGTTGATCAACTCCGCCATCCCCGGCCCGAGCAGGTGCACGCCCAGTAACCGGCCGCCCTTCGGCTCCAACAGCATCCGGTAGCCGACGCAGGGCTCGCACAGTTTGCGGAACGTCCCCTTCGTGCCGAGGTCCGCCTCGATCAGCCGGTAGGCGACGCCCTGCTCGTCCGCCTGCTCGACCGTCAGACCGACGGCGGCCATTTCCGGTTCAGTGAAGGTGGCGCTGGGCAGTGGGGAGACGTCCGGGGCGGTGGGGTCGCCGGTGAGCAGCGTGCGAAGCACCGCCTTGCCGTGAGCTTCCGCCACGGGGGTGAGCATCGGGTGCCCCAGGCCGACGCAGTCCCCCGCGGCGAACGCCCGCGGGTGGGAGACGCTTACCAGCCGCTCCGTGACGGCGATCCCTTTCTCGTCCCAGTCAATGCCCGCGGCGTCGCAGTCGAGAGCCTTCACCGCGGGGACGCGGCCGGCCGCGTGCAACACGGCGTCGCAGAGGAACCGTAGCAATTCGCCGTCCTCCCGCTCCGCCGTGGCCGCAAGGGAGCCGTCGGCGACCCGTTCGATTCCCGTCAGTTTCGCCCGACACTCAAACCGAGCGCCGAGGCCCCGGGTGCGCTCGGCCAGTCGGTCGGCGAGGTGCGAGTCGAACGGGGAGAGCAGATGCCGGCCCGTCTCCACGATGGTCACCTGCCGATCGGCCCGCAGCAGGGCGTGGGCGAACTCCAGCCCGATGTACCCCCCGCCGACGATCACCACCCGGGCCGGCATGTCCGCGGCGGCGAGGAACTCGTCTGAGTGGATCAGCAGCTCCTCCCCCGGTACGTCCAGCGGGGCGGGAACCGAACCGACGGCGATCGCCACCTGATCGAACCGCAGCGTCACCGCCCCGTTCCCCTGCTCTCCCTCGACCGCCAGCGAATCCGGCCCGGTGAAGCGGGCGGCGCCGGCGTAGCAATCGGCGCCGGCATCGCGGAACTGTTCGAGCCGGCTGGGCGGCACCGGTTCGGTAAAGCTCTCCTGAAAGGCGTGCAGCCGGGGCCAGTCGAGGCCGACGCGCGCCCCGCCGCTCACCAGCACGCCGTCGGCCCGCCGGGCGAAGTCGACGGCCTTGGCAGCGTTCAGCAACACCTTCTTCGGACTGCAGCCCCGCAGGGCGCAAGTTCCGCCGAACCTGCGGCGATCGACGGCGGCGACGCGTTTCCCGCTGCCCTTCAACCCGCTGACGACCATCCCCGCCGCAGGGCCGCTGCCGATCACCACCACATCGTAGCGCAGCGGATCGGAGGCGAGGTCGGGCGATGACGGGGGCGCTGCGGGCATTGACCGAGCCAGGGGAGGAGGGACGGCGGAAGGAAGAACGGGGACCGTGGCCGACCCGCATGATGCATTGCGGAGCGGCCGCGGCCTCGGGGGGATCGTCCCGTCGTCGCGCCCGGGTTCGGCCCGGGGCGAGCACTGGCGGCGCGACGGATAATGATCCCAGTCGATATTCGCCCGCCGCCCCCTCACTGGCCCCCTACCCGTGTCGTACAAGACCGTTCGAGAACTGTTCGAGCACGTCGGGCGTTGGCAGAAGCGGGTGGAGGAGTTCTGCGAGGACGTCGCCGACCGCTCCGCGAACGATCGCACCTCCGCGATGATGAATTACTTCGCCGGCCACGAGCGCGAGCTGGGGCGGATTCTGAACGAATACCCCAAAACCGAACGCGCCGGCGTCCTCGACACCTGGATCCAGCATACCAGCGAGGACGACGTCCGCACCTTCTTTCAGAAGGCCGACCTCGACCCGGACCAGCCGCTGGACGAAGCGACCGCCACGGTCGTGGAGTTCGACGACCGCCTGCGGGACATGTACCGCACGCTCTCGGAGAGCAGCCAGGTGCCGCCCCGGGTGCAGGCGGTCTTCCAGAACCTGCTGGAGGCCCAGGAATGGCAAACGCTCCGCAACTCCTGGAGCGCCTCCGACAGCGAACAGTACAGCGAGGGCGTCGCCTGATTCGGCGTCCCTCCCCAGTCGGCCCGCCGCGGCAGGGGCCCGAACGGCTGCCGCGATCGAACCCCTCCCGATTTCCCCCCTGACCCCCATCAATCCATGGCGCTCGAAACGAAAACGAACCTGTCCGCCGAGTCGCTCTCGCACTTGCAGGACTTGATTCAGATCAACATCGACAGCAAGGACGGCTTCGCCGAGGCCGCCGAGCAGATCGGCGACGACCGGATCGCGGCCCTGTTCCGGCAGATCGGCCAGATCCGCAGCAAGAACGCGGACGAGCTGCAGGGCCTGGTCGCCCTGAACAACAAGGAGCCGCAGGAACGCGGCAGCATCGCCGCCGCCTTCCACCGCACCTGGCTGGACCTGCGCAGCAAGCTGTCCGGCAACGATAAGGCCGCCGTACTGGCCGAGGCCGAACGCGGCGAGGACCACATCAAAGCCCAGTACGAGGAGGCCGTGAAGGCCGACCCGGGCAGCGCCGTCAGCGACGTGCTGCACCGCCAACTGGCCGAGGTGAAGGCCCACCACGACCAGATCCGCGACCTCCGCGACGCCTATCAGGCGGCCTGAGGCGGTCCGGCGTTCCGCAGATCGAGACCCGACGGTCGTTCCGCTCCCCGCGGGGCGGCCGTCGTCGCGTCTTCATACGAGTCGTCACGTCCTCCGCAAACCGCCCGGCCGGGCGTCCGCCGTCGTGGCGGGGGAGGGCCGGGGCGAAGGCTGGGACTTTCCCTCATGTGCCCCGTGCCCCTGATGGGTGTGATAGGGTTCGAGCGCGGAGCTTCGTCGCCCCCGCCGCCCCCCTCTCACCGGACGTTTCCGATGCCTGAAGGCGCTTTCGATCAAACCGGCTCCGGCCTGTACACGCCGGACTCCGAAGCGGAGCAGAACTCCGCCGACGTGTCCGACGAGCAACTGCTGGCCCATTACCGTCAGCAGTTCGAGCAGACCGCCGCGGACTACCCCGCCGGCACGGTGCTGACCGCCTTCGGGTTGGGCGTGGGCTTCGGCGCCGCCCTGGGCTTCGCGCTGGGGCGGATCGTCCGCGAGCAGCCGAAGAGCCTGCCCAACCGGGCGGAGCTGCTGGGCGAGAAAATGCTCGCCTCGCTGCGCGACGTGGTGCCGGACAGCGTGGCCCGTTACCTCGACTGATCGCGTCCGGACCCGGTCGCCCCCCCGTCCGCCGCACGGTTTCCGCCTTGGATTCACCCCGCTCCCCCCTCGCTCCCGGTTCGTCCGGGACCGGCCCCGACGCCGACGACGCCGCCGCCCTGCTGGCGTCGATGGCGGCGGTGCGGGAACGGGTGGACGGCCACGCGGCGGAGTGGTCCGAGGCGGTCCGCCGGTCGAAGGACTGGACCAGTTACGTCCGCTCCGCCCCGCTGGCCTGTGCCGCGGCGGCCGCGGCGGCGGGCTACCTGGTGGTGCCGGCGAGGCCGCGCTCGCCGAAAGTCGTGCGGGTGAAGGGGCGGAGGTCCTCCCGCAAAGCGGGGTCCGGCCGGTCGTCCGACGCTTCCGGCGCCAGTCCCGCCGAGTCGGTCGAACGCCCCGTCTCCGGCAAGGGGCCGTGGATGGGTCTGGCGGCGGTGCTGGGCAACGTCGCGGTGCGGGCGGGGACGGCGTACTTCTCTCAGAAGGCCGGCACGATGTTCGGCGGCGCCATGGCCGACGCGGAGCAGAAGGCCGACGCCCCCCCGCAAACCGCTGCCGGTTCTCCCTCCGGCGATCCCGACTCCCGCGATCGCGCCGCCCGCAACGCCGACCGACCCTTCGGCGGCCCCCGCTGAGATGCACCGTTTCCCCCGTCCTCCCGTCCTCGCCCCGCCTGTGAACCCTCCGCCGCAGCCCTCCCCCGCGGCCGGTTCCCCCCGCCCCCGTTCGGCCGCACCGGGCCGTACCGCAGGCGGCGGCGCCTCGCCGGTTCGCCCGGCGCTGTCAGGTTTGCGGCCGCCCGCGGCGGGGATTCGCCTGCCGGAGCCGACGATCAAGGACGTCGCCGCCGGCTGGGTGGCGAATCATCCGGCCGCCGGGCTTGGCGCCGCTGCGGCCGCGGGCGTGTTGCTCGGCTGGTTGCTGAAGCGCCGCTGAGCCCGTCACGGTCGCGCCCGGCCCGGTTCCCGCCCCCTCGTTTCTTCGTTCGAGCGTTCATGTTCACCAACGGTCGACCGCCGCTGCCCCCCGTCGAGTTGGGCCGCACCGGATCGGCGTTGCTGGCGGACCTGACGGAGTTGGGGGAACTCCAGGCGAAGCTGCTGGCCGCTGACGCCAAGGTCGCGGCGAATCGCTCCGCGGGTTCGTTGGCGCTGGTGGCGGTCGGCGTCCTGCTGGCCGCCTCCGCGTTCCCGGTGACGCTGGTCGCCCTCGGTTTCGGCTTGGCGGCCGCCGGGTTGCCGGAGTGGGCGGCGTTCCTGATCGCGGCGGCGGCGGGGTTGTTGGTCGGCGGACTGATCGCGTGGTCCGGGTGGAAAGGGCTGTCGCGGGCCGCGGGCACGTTCCGCCGCAGCAGCGACGCCTTCTCGCAGAATCTGGCCTGGGTGAAGGCCTCGCTGAGCGGCGAACCGTCCGCGGTTCGGCGCCCCGCCTCCGCCGGCCCGGCTTCGCCCCGATGACGACCGCCTCGCAGGCCGCCCCCGACCCCGCCGGTTCGCCCGACCTGCCGGCGGAGTTGAACGCGATTCCGCCGCTGACCTCCATCCCCCCGGAACTGGGGCCGCCGGGCGGCACGCTGCCGCCCCCGCGACCGATCGACCCCGGCTGGACGGCCCGCACGCGGGCGCTGGAGGTGCTGGCGGCGCTGGCCGTGGCCTACACGCTGTTTTTCGCCCGGGCGGTGCTGCTTCCGTTCACGCTGGCCTTCGTGCTGGCCCTGCTGTTCCGGCCGGTCGTGCGCTACCTCCGCAAACGGTGGCACCTCAACGAATACGCCGGCGCCGCGGGGGTGCTGGTGGGCACGCTGGCGCTGCTGGCGTTCGGCATGTTTCTGCTGGCGGTGCCGGCGGAGGACTTCGTCCGCGGCATTCCGGACAAGGTTGACGCCGCCACGATCAAGCTGCAGAACGAACGTTTGTTCCGCAGCTTTCAAAGCCTGCAACGCAAGCTCAACAGTTCCGGGGAAATCTCCGCGGCGAAGCGGCCGAATCCGGGCGGCGAGCCCGGGGAGATCAGCGGCGAAGATCCTGCCTACGCGGCCCTGGGGGCGGTCGGCCCGGCCGCCGCGGCCGAGGTCCGCGAAGCCGGCGGCGTCGAATTGCAGCTCGATGAGGAGACCCCCGCCCTCGTGGTCGAGGAACGTCCGCCCAGCCTGCTGAACCGCGTGTTCAACGACGCCCCGGAGGCCCTCGGCGGGTTCGCCCTGGCGTTCGTGTTCCTCTACTTCCTGCTGGCGGAGGGGGACGCCATTCTTAACAACGTGATCGGCCTGCTGCCGACGATCGCTGACAAACGCGAAGCCGTCGGCCTGACGCGGGCCGCGGAGAAGGGCGTCAGCCGTTACCTGATGCTCGTGTCGATCATCAACGCGGCGTTGGGGGTGTGCATCGGCATCGCCATGTGGCTGGTCGGCCTGCCGAACCCGGTGCTGTGGGGCGTGATGGCCGGCCTGCTGAACTTCATCCCTTACGTCGGGGCGTTCGTCGGGGCGGCGGCGGTGTTCCTCGTGGCCTATCTGGAGCCGGAGTTCTCCCTCGGCGAGGCGGCGCTGGCGCCGCTGTGCTACATGGGGATCAACCTGCTGGAGGGCAACTTCGTCACCCCGGCGGTGCTGGGAAAAACGATCGCCCTGAACCCGCTGATGGTGCTGCTGAGTCTGGCGTTCTGGGGCTGGATCTGGGGTCCGACGGGCGCTGTGCTGGCGGTGCCGCTGCTGTCGATGACGAAGATCGTCTGCGAGGACGTGGAGTTCCTGCGGCCGCTGGCGATGTTGCTCGGTCCGCGGATGGACTCCGAGCGATTGACCGCCGCCGCCGATACCGCGAAGACCGACGCCGTCGGCACGGACGTCGCCGCCGTCCCGGCCGCCTGAGGGCGGGGTTCGGCGGGGTCGCCGCCGATCAGGTGCACACGCGCCCCTGGCCCGGCTCCCAGGGCGGCTGGACGTGCAGGCAGCGCATCGCCAGCGGGACGACGTCGACGGTGCGGGGATGCTCCGGCACGATCACGTCGTCCGGGAGCCCGCCGAAGATCAGCGGGCTGGCGCTGTCGAACAGGTGCAGCGACCCGTGGCTCCCGCCGGCGTGCGTCGTGGTGCGGGGCAGGCGGAACTCCGCCCCCGGAATCGCCGTCGCCCAGAGGGCCCCGCTCTCCTGAAAGAAGGAGGTCGCGATTCGCTCGAAGGCGTTGGGGTAGTGCTTGAACCGGATGAGGTCGGCGCCGTCCTCGCCCGCGGTCACGGCGCCGTCCAACGCGGCGAGGTCGCCTTCGTACCGCCAGCGGTTGCCGTAGTCGTCGACGGCCTGCTTCCAGCCCGGGGCGGCGGCCGCCTCAGGGCCGTCGGCCGGGGTGAATCGCAGCGTGCCGCGCTCGGCGGTGGCGACGTGGAACGTCGTCCGTTCCTCCCCCGGGCCCGGTCCGCCGGCCCGGTGGATCGGCGTTCGCCAGATCACTTGGTCGACCCGTTCGCACCGCAGCAGGGCGTCGCGAACCGTCTCCAGCGAGGGGCCGTCCTCAGACAGGTAGAGCTGGGCGGCCCGCATGTTCGGGCAGGCCAGGATGTCCTCGCCGCCCTTCCAGGACTCGCCCCCGTGGACGACGGTGAATTCGGCCAGCACGTCCGTCAGGTCGATCTCCCGGGCCTTCGGGTTCTCCGCACAGTCCGTCTGGCTGTGGTCGCCCGTCATCAGGAAGGCGAACGTCTCCAGGAACTTCTCCACGCCGCCGAACAGGGCGAACAATCCGCCCAACGTGCGATCCAATTTCTCGAGGACGTGCACCGCGTTGCGGGGGCCATCCTCATGACTCACGAAATCGTTGTTCGGAAAATAGGCGAGGGTGTACGCCGGCAGATGCATCTGCCCGAACAGGTTGAGCAGGAAGGCGGACGTGGTCTGATCGTGGAACCCGTAGCGGCGGGTCGGGCCGCCTGGACCCTCCAGGGCCGGGCCGCCGTCGACGCCGCCGGAGCGGCAGAAGTCCGCCAGCGTCAGGACGGTCGGCCCTGTCAGTTCCTTGGCGAACTCCACCCCGGGGGCGAGCTCCAGTTCCGCCGGCGGGGAGATTTCGTGCCGGTGCGGACCGCGGAACCACATACTGTTCAAGGCCGCCGTGGGGTGTCCGGCCTCCTCCAGCATTTCGAAGACGGTGTCCGCCTTGAGGCGGTGGAAGTTCAGCCCGATCTGGAAGTCGTTGACGTACTCCCCGGGATTTTCCGCCAGGATCGTCCAGATGTCGTCGCCGAAGTAGGCGACGTCCTTCTCCTCCGGGTCGTACCAGTAGGCGCCGGCGATGTGGGTGCGGTCCGGGTACTGGCCGGTCGTGAGGGCGCAGGTGGCGGCGGGCGTGATGGAGGGGAAGATCGAGGTGCAGTCCCAGCGGACGCCCTCCCGCTCCACGAGCTTGGCGATGTGAGGCAGCTTTCCGTCCTCCAGCGCCGGCCGCACCACCCGGGAGGCGAGGGCGTCGACGATCACCTGCACGACCGGCTTGGGCGGGCGGGGTTCGACGGATTCGGACATCGGGGGGCTCGCGGGACAGTCGGATCGGTCGAGGCAGCCTAACCTACATGCGCCCGTTTCCCTGTCGACGGTCCCGTCCCGACGCGTCCCGGAAACGCCCGCTCCGCCGCCCGCGCCCGTCCCCGTTTCGATCGCCCCCCGATGTCCGCGCCCGTGTCACCTTCGTCCGCCGCCCCCGCCTCGCCGGAGGACCTGCCGGTTCGGGCGGCGCTCGTCTCGGAGGTGGCCGCGGCGAATCGCGTGGTCGAACGCCTGCAGGACGCCGGCTTCAGCGTGAAGGAGATCACCGTGCTGTGCAGCGACGAGGTGAAGGAGGCCCACTTCCGCCGCTTCGAGCACGAGGACCCGGCCGGCGATCACGCGGCGGAGGCGGCGACCGCCGGCGGGGTGGCCGGCCTGCTGCTGGCCGGCGCCGTGGCGGCCTTCGGGGCGGCGACCGGCGGGCTGGCGGTGATCGGCGCCGCGGCCGTGGCCGGCGCCGGCGGGATTTCCGGCAGCCTGATCGGGGCGATGCTCACCCGCGGCGGCGAAGGCGAACTGGCGGACTTCTACGACCAGGCCGTCCGCGAGGGGCAGATGCTGATTGGCGTGGAGGTCCACGGCGCCGGCGCCGCCGCCCGGCTGAAGGCCGCCGAGGAGATCTTCGCGGCGGAGGGCGTGCAGTCCATCTCCCTGTCCGACGGCTGAGCGCCGGCGGCCCGAACGGCGTATCCCCTACGGTTCCAGTCGCTTCGGGAGCGAAGGGGTCGGCTTCGTCCGCGAACGGATGAGAGGAACCGCGACGGCCGGGAGGTTTTTGAGGATTTTTCCGGGATTCGGGGCGCGCGGGGTGATGGCGCGCGAACGCGGGGACCGATGACGAACCGCGGAGCCCGGCTTCGGTCGGCGCTCGCCCGTTCGTCCCGCAGATCCCACCCCGCGTTCCGACGCGGGCCGGAGGAGCCCCCGTGCCGACCCGATCCCCCTGGCGACTCGTCGCCGCATGGCGGAACGTCCATCGCCCCGCCGCCGCCGCCGTGGCGGCGGCCGTTCTCGGCGTGGGCGGGTGCTCGGCGCTGCAAACGCCCAGCATGAGCGGCGGGAAGAACGCGGCGGCCCGCACGCTGAGCCCGGAACAACTCCGGCAGGTCGCCGCGACCTTTGAATCGCAGGGGCGGGAGGAACGGGCCGACCGCCTGTTCGCCGTCGCCGACCGCCGCGCCGGCGTCCGGCCGGCCCCCCCCGGCGCCCCGCGTCCGATGGAGCCGCCGGCTGAGCCGCCCTCCCCCGTTCCCCCGGCGGCCACCCAACTCGCCCAGGCGCCGCCCGCGGCCCCGGCCCCGACGGGTCCGGCCGCTCGTCCGGCGCCCGGGCGGGTGCAGCAGGTCTCGGCAGACGTCGAGGCCGCCGCCCCCGTGACGCGGGCCGGCGTTGTGACGGCGGCGGGCTTCGAGGACGCCGCCCAAGACGGTCCCCAGTGGGGGCCGACGTCCAGCGGCGCCGCCTGGCGGCCGATCGCCCGGCCCGAGCCGGAGGCGTTCGCCGTGCGACGGGTGCCCCTCGCCGGCGCCGCGGCCCCGCCGGAGGCCGGCATGCGGCCGATCCCGCGTCTCGACGCGACCGCCCCCGCTCCGTGACGCCCCGCGGGCTCCCGCCCGCCCGGTTCGCCCCCTCGAGTGCGGCTCCCCCCCGTCACCCCTGAAGCTCGTCATGCCCCTCTCCCCCCCTCCCGCCGCCCCGGACTCGCCGCGGCGCCCGGTTCCGCTGGCCCTGTGGCTGATCCCCGCCGCCGTGGTGGCGACGCTGGTCGGTTGCGCCGGCGGCGTCCAGGAGGGCGTTCGGGAGACGACGGTGCACCTGCGGGCGATCTACGCGGCGGAGAAAGCCTTCCTGCATCGCGGGGACCTGTTCCATAACTGCTGCTCCTCGCCGCTCGACTTCAAGCACGGGTTCAAGGACGGCTACGTCGAGGTGGCCCTGAACGGGGACGACGTGTGCGCCTCCCCCACGCCGCCCTCCTGCTACTGGGGCTGTGGGACGGGCGACGCCTGCAGCCGCACCGAACTGCTGAACTGCTACTACGACGGCTGGGCCCACGGCGCGATCGCCGCCGCCCAGGACGGCGTCGTCGGGATGAACACCGTCCCGGTTCGTAACATCTGCGGCGATCTCGGGCACATGCCCCCCGGCTTCGATCACGCCCCGGGCCGGCCGACGTTCGGCGGACCGCCGCCCTACGCTCCCCCCGGGCTGGAGGGATCGCAGCGATCCGTTCCGGCCGCCCCGGCGGCGCCCCTGCGGGCCCCCGTGTGGGACGAACCGCTGGACGGCGGCCCCACGCCCGCCCCGATTCCCCTGCTGCCCCCCGCCGACGGCGAGGAGAGCGTCGGCGGGGCGACCGGCGACGACGCCCTGCAACGCCTGCTCGACGCCGACGGCTACCGCCCGCTGCCGGCCCCGGAACCGCTGCCGGAGTTCCCGGCCGATCCGGCCCCGGTCGAACCGCCGGCCGGCGACGCCGAGCCGGACTTTCCGCCTCTGGACGATCCGTTCCGGGAGGCCGAGGGCCCTGTGACCCGGTTCACCCCGGCCGGGGCGATCCCGACGCTGCACGCCGACCCGGTCTCCGGACCGGGCGCCGACGGCCCCCGCGTGACCGCCCTGTGGGGAGCGTCCGAATGATCGCTCCCGCCGCCGCGTCGCCCTCCCCCCTTCCGTTCCGCTCCCCGCCGCTCCCGCCGACCGCCCCGGTCGGGGACCTCCGGACGCCCGCCATGCCTGCTCGCCCCGTCGATTCGCCCGCAGCTTCGCCCGCCGGTCGTCTGATCGGACGGTTGGGCGGCCGCGTCGCCCTGCTGCTCGCGGCCGTCCTGCTGGCGCCGGGCTGCCAGAGCCTCGCCTCCGGCCCGTTCGCCGCCTGCAACATCGACGCGATCCCGGCCCGTCGCCTGCCCCCCGGGGTGCTGGCCCGGCCGAAGGAGGATCTGCTCGAAACCAGCAAATCCCGCCTGCGGCAACGTCGTCAGGAGGTCTACACCCTCGCCGCCGGCGACGTGCTGGGCGTGTATATCGAGGGCATCCTCGGCGACGAGGACAGCGTGCCGCCGGTGAACTTCCCCGAGGACGCCTCGATCCCGCCGTCGATCGGCTTCCCGGTGCCGGTGCGGGAGGATGGGACCGTCTCCCTGCCCCTGATCGCGCCGGTCTCCGTGACCGGCTCCACCCTCGCCCAGGCGGAGGAACTGGTTCGCCGGGCCTACATCGACGGCAACATCCTCCGCCCGGAGGCGCTGTCGAACACCGGCATCATCGTCACGCTCCAGCGGCAACGCGAAGTGCGGGTGCTGGTGATCCGGGAAGAGGCCGGCGGCGTGGCGAAGTCCGCCATCGGCTCGGACGCCCCCGCCAAACGCGGCGCCGGATTCCTCGTCGACCTGAAGGCCGGCGAGAACGATCTGCTGACCGCCCTGAGCGCCACCGGCGGCCTGCCGGGCACCGACGCCCAGAACGAGGTGATCATCTTCAAGGGCGGCGAGGACGGCGGCGCCGATTTCGACGCCCGCGTCGCCGCCCTCCGCAATCGTCCGAACCCCTGCGGGTGCAAACCGCCGCTGCCGGACCCCTACGGCCCCGGCGCCGTCCGCATCCCGCTGCGGTTCTTCCCGGAGAACCCGCCGACCTTCACGGAGGAGGACATCGTCCTCGAAGCCGGGGACATCGTGTACATCCCGGCCCGCGACCGCGAGAAGTATTACACCGGCGGCGTGCTGGGCGGGGGCGAATACCTGCTGCCCCGCGACTACGACCTGAACATCCTCCAGGCGATCGCCACCGCGAAGGGCGCCGTCGGCTCCAGCGGCACCGGCGTGGGCGGGCTGAGCCTGACCGGCGGCAACCGGCAGCCGATCTTCCCGCCCAGCCAGGCGATCGTCATTCGCCAGCTGCCCAACGACTGCGGCGAGATCGTGATCCGCGTCGACCTCAACCGGGCCCTGACCGACCCGCGGGAACGCATCCTGATTCAGCCAGAGGACGTAATCATCGTGCAGTTCACGCTCTGCGAAGAGATTGCGAACACGACCGTCTCCCTGCTCCCGGCCCTGCTGCTGCGGGGCGCCTTCTGAGGGAGGAAACACACCGTGAGCCGCCCTCTTCAAGAGGGCGGCTCACGGCGGGGGGCGTCAGTCGTCGTCCCGCTTCTTGTAGCCGCCGCCGCCGGAGGAGTACCCGCCACCGCCGCCGGAATAGCCGCCGCCGCCGCCGCCGCCCTGGTAACCGCCGCCGCCCCCGCCGCCCTGATAGCCGCCGCCGCCGGAGTCGCCGCCCGAACCGCCGCCCTTGTACCCGCCTCCGCCGCTGCTTCCGCCGCCCTTGTAGCCGCCGCCGCCGCTACTGCCGCCGCCCTTGTAGCCGCCCCCGCCGCCGCTCGGCTTGAAGCCGCCGGGTTTCTTGAAGGGGGGACGATCGGCGAACGGCGCCTTCGGTTTCGGTTCGTCCAGACGGCGCTTCAGGCCGTTCGGCTCCTCGCCGGCCACGCGGCTGACGGCGACGTGCACCTCGCGGATGAAGTCTGCCAGCCGACTCGGCTCCATCTCCGCTGCCGGACCGCTGAGGTACGCCGCGACGAGATTGACAGTGCTGTCGAGCACCGGGTTGCCGGTGTCCTGGAAGGGGCGGGAGGTTTTCATCGAAGCGAGCGCAGGCACGAAAAACGCGGGGCGGATACGCAAACCGCCCCCGGACGGCGGACCGTCCGGGGGCGGCGCTGTGGGCACGGAAGCGAGGCCGACGGGACTTGAACCCGCAACCCTCGGATCGACAGTCCGATACTCTAACCAATTGAGCTACGGCCCCGTGCAACCGGCTGGGTTCAACGCGAACCCGACGGTCCCCCGCCGGACACTCGCCGGCGGTGCCGGGTTCGCGTCAGCGGGGCGGTGAGTTTACCGGGGGTCGACGCGTCGTCAACCGATTCGTGACTCGTTTCGACGGACCGGCCCCGGGAACCGCTCCGAAAACCGCCGTCGGCCGCAGCCTCTCGCTATCCTGCGGCCGTGACGCGATCCGCTCCCCCCCCGCATCCCGCGGCGTCGCTGGTCGTCGCGGCACTGCTTGGCGCCCTCGCGCTGCCGGGCTGCACCGGCGAAGCGCCGCCGCCGCCCGTCGTGGACGCCCCGGCCCCGTGGAAGCCGCCGGCCGCGGACCTCGACGAGCCGAAACCGTCCCCCGTCATGTTCCCCGCGGTGGATGAGGAGCCCGAGGAGCCGCTTCGCCCGGTCGCCCAACCGCGGGACCGCGAGCCGCCGCTGCCGTCGGCCGCCCGCCTCGCCGCCTTCGGCCTGACCCGAATCGACGGGGACCGGCTGACGGTCGTCACCGATCGGCCGGAGCACGCCGAGACCCTGCCGGCGCTGATCGACGCCGCCTGGCCGGCGTGGGTCGACTACTTCGGCGAACCGCCCCCCCGCCGGGCCGACGCCCCGGACGACGGTCCCTTGATGACCGCGTTCCTGATGGACGAGCCGGATCGTTTTCGCTCCGCCGGACTGCTGCCGGACGATCTGCCGCCGTTCCTCACCGGGCGGCAGCGGGGGCGTCGGTTCTGGATGTACGACGTGGAGGAGGACTATTTTCGCCGGGCGCTGACGCTGCACGAAGCGACGCACGTGTTCATGGGCCTGCACGTCGACCGCCGCGACGCCGGGCCGCTGTGGTATCTGGAGGGCATGGCGGAGCGGTTCGGAGCCCACCGGTTCCAACCGGACGACACGCTGACGGTGCGGGTCGTGCCGGGCGAGGAGGCCGCCGCCGGAGGGTGGGACCGCATCGAACGGGTGCGGGCGGACGTGGCGGCGAATGCCGCCCTGTCGCTCGACCAGATCGCCCGACTGACCGACGCGGACTTCCTAGGCGACGACCGCGGCTACGCCTGGGCGTGGGCGCTGTGCGCGTTCCTCGACGGCCACCCGGCTTACCGGGGGACATTCCGCTCCCTCGCCGAACCGGGCCGGCGGGGGGACCTCTCCGTGTTCACCCCGGAGCAGCGGCGGCAGATCGAAGCCGAGTGGCGGACGTTCGTGACAGAGCTGACGCCGAGCTACGACGTGGCGGCGAACGCGGTGCAGTTCAGGCCGACCCTCGCGCAGGTTCCCGCCCCCGTGTTTGCCGAGCGTGGCTGGCAGGCCTTCGATTCGGTGCGGGCGGGACAGGAAGTCACGGTCAAAGCCTTCGGCCGGTTCACCCTCGCGGAGGAGCCGAAGCCGTGGGAAAGCACGGCGGACGGGATCAGCGTCGACTACCACCGCGGCCGCCGGATCGGCGAGGTGCAGGCGGCGGTGCTGGCGGACGCCCCCGCCCCGCCGGTCGGGCTGGCGGAGCCGATCCCGGTGGGGGCCGAGGGCACGTTCGTCGCCCCGCGGGACGGAACCCTGTACCTTCGGATCAACGACCGCCCGGACCGCCGCGCCGACAACCGCGGCACGGTCGGGGTCTTGGTCGAACGCGACTGACCCTCTCCCCCCGCTTCGCCCCCTCCTCTTTTCCATGCCGCTGAACGTCTACGGTATCGGTAACGCCCTGGTCGACGTGCAGGCCCGGGTGCCGGACGAACTGCTGACCCGCATCGGCTACGAGAAGGGGGTGATGACGCTGGTGGACGACAGCGTGCAGATCCGCGTGCTGTCGGAACTGGGCGAGATCGACACCTTTCGCTGCGCCGGGGGCAGCGCCGCGAACACGATCCTCGGCGTCCAACAGTTCGGCGGCAAAGCCGCCTACGCCGGCAAAACGGCGGCGGACGACCTGGGCGAGTTCTTCCTGAAGGACATGCGGGAGGCCGGGGTCCTCATCGAGGTCCCGCCCGCCGCGGAGGGTCACACCGGCACTTGCGTGGTACTGATCACCGAGGACGCCGAACGCACAATGCTCACCCACCTGGGCGTCTCCGCCGAATTGGGCGAGGCGGACGTGGTGAACCGCGACCTGGACGCCGCGGAATGGATCTACGTCGAGGGCTACCTGTTCGGCACGCCGGACAATCAGGCCGCGGCCCGGGCGGCGATCCGCGAAGCGAAGCAGGCCGGGGTGAAGGTGGCCCTGACGGTCTCCGACCCGTTCCTCGTCAACGCCTTCAAGGCGGACTTCCTGGAACTAATCGGCGGCCCGGTCGACCTGCTGTTCTGTAACCTGGAGGAGGCCCGCGGGCTGACCGGCAAGGAATCCGCCCGTGACTGCGCCGACGCCCTCGCCGCCTTCGGGCCGCGGATTGCCCTGACGATGGGCAAGGAAGGCTCCGTGCTGGTCGATCCGCTGGGGCTCGATCACGTGCCGGGCGTGCCGGTAAAGGCGATCGACACCACCGGGGCCGGCGACATGTACGCCGCCGGGATGCTCTACGGCATCACGAACGGCCTGGAATGGGAGCAGGCCGGCCGGCTGGGTTCGCTGGCCGCGGCGAAGGTGGTCGGCCAGATGGGCGCCCGCCTCGCTCAGCCGATCTCGAAAAGCGAGATCGCCGCGGCGATTCGGAATTAGTCCCCGGCCGTGCTGCCGCGGGAAGAAATTCTTCCCTGCGCAAGAGAACGCCGCGACCGCCCACGGGGGCGATCACGGCGTTTCTCACGATCAACGACGAGATTAGGCGCCGAACTCGGTCGGGTCGCCGAACAGGCCGCCGGCGTTCTTGCCGCCGGTGCCGCCCTTCAGGGGGCCCTTCCGCTGGCGCTCGTAGGCCGGCAGTTCGGGCTCCTCGTCCTTCTTCTTGCCCTTGCCGCCGCGAGGGGCGGCGGATGCCGGCTTGTCCTTCAGGGCCTTCAGGGATAGGGAGACCCGTTTGCGGTTCGGCTCGACGGTGAGGACTTTCACCTCGATCTCCTCGTTGACCCGCACCACGTCGGAGACCCGGCTGACCCGCGCGTGGTCCAGTTCCGAGATGTGGATCAGGCCCTCGACGCCTTCTTCGATCTCGATGAAGGCCCCGAACTCCGTGCAGCGGGTGACCTTCCCCTTCAGCGTGCTGCCGACCGGGTAGCTCTCTTCGAGCTGACGCCAGGGGTCCTTCTCCAACTGCTTCATGCCGAGGCCGACTTTGCGGCTCTCGGGATCGATCTTCAGGATCTTGACCTGGATCTTCTGGCCGTCGCTCAACACGTCGGACGGGTGCCCGATGCGGTTGTGGGAGATCTCGCCGATGTGAAGGAACCCGTCCACCCCGCCGATGTCCACGAAGGCGCCGTAGGGCTTCATCGCCCGGACGATGCCGTCGCGGGTTTCGCCGACCTTGAGCGTTTCCCACAGCTCCTGTTCGAGCCCCTTCCGCTCCTCCTTGATGACGGCGGCCCGGGAGAGCACGAGGTTCTTCTTCTCCGGCTTGACCTCGATCACGCGGGCCTGGATCCGCTGGCCGACGAACTGGCTCATGTCGGAGACGAAGCCGATGTCGATCTGGCTGGCGGGCATGAAGCCGCGCAACTGGCCGACCTGCACCTGCAGGCCGCCCTTGTTGGTTCCGGTCACGCTGCACTCGACCGTCTGGCCGACGTTCACGCTGTCCCAGTCGCCGGTCACCTTGCGGCGACCGCGGGGGCTGCTGAGGTGGATCAGGCCGTTCTCGACGTCGACGCGATCGACGTAGAAGGCGCCGCTGAAGCCCTCCGGCGGGCCGTTGCCGTCCGGGTAGTCGGTGCGGGGGATGATGCCCTGCAGGCGGCTGGTCTCCAGATTGACGAAGATGTCGCTGTCGGTCTTGGAGTCGACCTTGCCCATCAGCTTGGTGCCGGGCTCGATGTTCTCCTCGTCGCCGATCATCGGAGCCGGGGTGGCGGCCTCGTCGCCGCCGATCGGCTGGCCGGGGCCCTTGCCGGTGGCGGGATCGGTCCCGGAAATGTTCGGGCCGCCGGCGCCGGCCTTCTTGGCGCCGGAGTTCATCTGCAGGGAGAGGGCGTCGTCGCTCATCCCGGCGGCGAGTTCCTCCTCGAAGCTCTTGTCGAGCTCCGCAGACTTCGGGATCGCGATGCCCTGCGACCGCGACGGCGGGGCCGGGGCGGCCTTGGCGGCGGGTTCCGGCACCGTCTCCGCCTTCACGAGGTCCTCGCCGCCCAGTTCGCCCTCTTTGGGAACGTGCGGGACGTTCGGCTGGGGGGCGGCCGGCTTCGTCTCGCCGGAGTCGGCGACGCCCTTCATGCGGGCGGCCAGCGGGGCGGTGGTGGCGGCCGGAGCGGCGGCGGCGGCGGGGGTCGGAGCGGGCGATTCCTCCTCGACCTTCGGCGGTTCCCCGTCGGCGGAGGTCGCCTTCTCCTCGTCTCCGCTCTCTTTGGTGGCCTTGTCCGTGTCGTCGCTGGAGAAAGCGGAGGCCATGGCGGCGACCGCGGCTCCGGCGGCGGCCGTCGCCGCGGTGGCGGCGGCGGCGATGCCGACCTTCGCCGCCGTGCTGAGGCCGTGCTCTTCCGACTGACCGGTGTGGGTCACGGTTTCCGCGGCGGCTTCCACCTGCCCGGGGGCCGGCGCGACGCCCGCCGGCGCCGAAGACTGTGGCGCCGCGGAGACCGGCGGGGTCGGCAGCGCCGTCGGGGGCGGCGGGGCGTGCTTGGGAGCGGCGACGCCGGTGTGGGCGATCGTCCCCGCCGCGGCGGCCTGCTGCGGCGTGGCCGTCGACCCCGACGGGGGAGCGCCGGAGCCGCCGGGGCCGGAACCGCCGGGCGCCGAGGGCCCGGAGGCGGTTGGCCCGGGCGGGGGCGTGGGTTCGAACTTCTCCGGCGGCGTGGGCCCGGAGGCGGCCGTGGAGAAATCGAGCGGGTTGGTCGAAGGGTCGGGGGTCATCGCCGGCCGGTCCTGTTCTCGTCGTCGCCGACTTCGCCGGCCCAGGCGGCGTCCCTGGTGGGAGGCCGGGCGGCGAAGCCCTACTGTGTACGCATGAAACGGGAGCGCCCCACGGCGGCACGCACTCCGTGATGCGCGCGACGATACGGCCTGCGGCCGGCAATCTCCACTGACCAGCCCCGTGGGGTTGCGTCCGCGAAAAAATGCGCGACGCTCAGGGCCGTACCGCTTTCCTCGCCGTCACCGATCCGTCCCCTTTTTCGTTCCCATTCCCTGTCGCCGGTTCGCCCCCCGATCGGCGCCGGCTCGCCGCGAAACGCCCCGCCGTGCCTGCTGAACGCGATCCCGCCGACCGGCCGGAACTCCCGCCGGAGCACCCCGCCCTGCTGGCGCCGTCGGCGGGGCGACTGATCGTCGTCGATTTGCAGGCGAAACTCCTGCCGCACGTGGACGGCGGCGACGCCGTCGCGGCCCGGGCGGCGCTGTTGATTCGGGGCGCCCACGCTCTGGGGGTGGAGGTGCGGGCCGCCGAGCAGGCCCCCGACAAACTGGGCACCACCGTGGAGCCCATCGCCGCGGCGCTGGCCGAGGCGGGCGCCGCTCCCGCGGCCAAGACGACGTTCGGGGCGGCCGCGGCGGTCGGGCTGACGGAGGCGATCAGCGATCGGCGGCATCAGGCGGTGCTCTGCGGGGTCGAGACGCACGTCTGCGTCGCCCAGACGGCGTTGGAGTTGATGAGCGCCGGCTACGCGGTGCACGTCGCCGCGGACGCCTGCGGCAGCCGGCGGACGCAGGATCACGAGATCGCCCTCGCCCGGCTGACCGCCGAGGGCGCCACCGTCACCAGCGCCGAGGCCGTGCTGTTCGAATGGTGTTGCTCCGCGAAGCACCCGGCGTTCGCAGTCCTCCGCGACCTGGTGAAGTCGGCGTGACGACTTCCCCGCCGTCGCTTTCACCGGGGCCGGGACGCCCCTTCGAACCGAAAACCGACCTCGCCCAGTTCGCCCGGGGGCTGCTGATGGGCGCCGCCGACACCGTGCCCGGCGTCTCCGGCGGGACGGTCGCGCTGGTGCTGGGCATCTACACGCGGCTGGTGACGGCCGTCAGCCGGGTCGACCTGCACCTCTTATCCCTGCTGCGGCGGGGGCGGCTCCGGGAGGTGTGGGTCTATCTGGACTGCCGCTTCCTGTTCTGGCTGCTGGCGGGGATCGGCGCCGGGGCGCTCACGCTGGCGAGCGTCACTCGCACGGCGATGGAGACGCAGTTCACCCTCACCTTCGCCCTGTTCACGGGTCTGATCGCCGGCAGCGTGCTGCTGGTCGCCCGGCTGGTGGGCGAAACGGGCCGAACGCTGACCGGCTGGACCCCGTTGCGAATCGGCCTGCTCCTCGCCGCGACGGCGGGCGCGTATTGGGTCGTCGGTTTGGAGGCCTTAGAGAACCCGCCGATCGGGCCGGCGTACCTCTTCATCTGCGGGGCGATCGCGATTTGCGCGATGATCCTGCCCGGGATCAGCGGGGCGTTCCTGCTGTTGGTCCTCGGCGGCTACCACCACGTCAGCGGCTGGGCGAAGCGGCTGACAAGCGGCGACGTCGACGCGACGATGCTGATCGAGGGGATCTGCTTCGGGGCGGGGATGGTTCTGGGGCTGGCCCTGTTCTCGAAGCTGCTCCGCTGGCTGCTGGCGACGCACGGGCCGGCGACGCTCGCGGCGCTGACGGGGGCGATGCTCGGCTCGCTGCGGCGCCTGTGGCCGTTCGTCGAACCGCGGCCGGAGGGCGTGACGTTCAAAGAGTGGCGGCCGGAGCCGTTCCTCCCCTCCCCCGCCGATCCCGAAACGTGGCTGGCGCTGTCGGTCGCCGGGGCGGGCTTCGCCGCCGTGCTGCTGCTCGACTGGCTGGGCCGGGCACGGGGCGAGGAGCCGGGCGAACCGACGATGGCGGAGGACGTGCAGACGGTCGGCCGCCCTCTTGAAGAGGACGGCTAACCGCCGATGTTCGACTGGCTCCCGGTGTCCGGCTGGCTGGCCGCGGTCGTGACCGTGGGGGGGTATTTGCTCACGCTGGTCCTCGTGCGGTGGGTGTTGCTGCTCAAGAAGGACAGCCCGGCCAGCACCGTCGCCTGGATCATGGCGATCATGCTGGTGCCGTACTTCGGCGGGCTGCTGTTCCTCCTGTTCGGGGTGAACCGGGTGAACCGCCGGGCGGAACTGAAGGCGATCGGCGACGCGCGCATCGACGCCGTCACCCCCTCGCTGAACGAGTACCGCGTCTTCCCGTCGGAGTCCCACCAGGAGCCGGACCGCACCCTGATGCGGCTGCAAACGGCGGTCGGCCGCTTCCCCGCCGTCCGGGGCAATCGCGTCGAGGTGCTGGACGACACGAATCGCACGCTTGGGCTGATTCGGCGGGAGATCGAAGCGGCGACCTCTTCCATTCACCTCGAATACTACATCTGGAAGCCGGACCGCACCGGCACGGCGTTGCGGGACCTGCTGGTGAGAAAGGCGGCCGAGGGCGTGCAGGTGCGGTTCCTGTACGACGGCATCGGCTCCGTCTGGCTGACCCGCCGCTGGCTCCGCCCGCTGCGGGACGCCGGGGCGAAGGTGGCCTCGTTCCTACCTGGCGCCAGCTTCCGAGAGCGGTGGAGCCTGAACCTCCGCAATCACCGCAAGATTGTGGTGGTCGACGGCCGGGTCGCCTTCACCGGGGGGATGAACGTCGGCGACGAGTACCTCGGGCTGGCCCGCATCGGCGGCTGGCGGCAGTGGTTCGGCGGGGCCGCCAACGAGCGCCGCCGCTGGTGGCGGGACACCCACCTGCGGATCGAGGGGCCGGGGGTCCTGCAACTCCAACAGGTATTCGCGGAGGACTGGTACTTCGCCACCGGCAAGGTGCTTGGGGAACAGGCCTCCGACGGGGCGAAAGGCCGGCAGAACCTCTATCCGGATTCCGGCAGCGTGGGGAATGCGGTCGTGCAGTGCGTGCCCGGCGGGCCGGGCGGCCGGACGCCGGTCGGGGAGCGGGCCGTGCCGCGGGGGCTGCCGAACCTGTTCTTCACGGCGATCACCGGGGCGAAGAAAACGATCGACCTGACGACCGGCTACTTCGTCCCGCCGCTGCCGATCGTGCAGGCGCTCGAAGCGGCGGCGTGGCGCGGCGTGCGGGTGCGATTGCTGGTGCCCGGGGTGGGCGGCAAACCTTGGACAATTTTCGCCGGCCGCAGCGACTACGACATCCTCCTGCGGGCCGGCGTGGAGATCCACGAATACGCCGCCGGCACCCTGCACGCCAAAACGCTGACCGTGGACGGCACCTGGAGTTTGGTCGGCAGCGCCAACCTCGACTCCCGCAGCTTCTTCCTGAACTTCGAGGTGAACCTCGCCCTCTTCGACGATCAGACCGCCGAACGGCTCGTGGAACGGTTCGACGCCGACCTGAAGAAGGCGACGCAGATCACCCCGGAGGCCCGCGCCGCCCGCGCCCACTGGCGGGTGCTGGCGGAGAATTTTTGTCGGATGTTCGCGCCGGTGTTTTAAGCGTTTGCTAACGCAGAGGCCCAGCCGGGCCTCTGCGTTACAGTTTGCGAGGAGCGCCGGCGATCGCGTTCCACGCGGCGAGGGCGTCCCGCACGGCGGCGACGTCGTGCACCCGCAGCCAGTCGGTCCCCAGCCCCGCCAGCGCCACGGAGACGCCGATCGTGCCCGCGGTGCGCTCCTCCACCTCCCGGCCCAGCAGGGCCTTGAGGAACCCCTTGCGGCTGTGGCCGATCAGCACCGGCCGGCCGAGCCGCTTCAGGGTCGGCACGCCCCGCAGCAGGGCGAGGTTGTGGGCGGCGGTTTTGCCGAAGCCGATGCCCGGGTCCGTCAGCACGGCCTCCCGTTTCACCCCGGCCTCCTCCAGTTCGTCCAGCCGCATCGCCAGGTGGGCTGAGACCTCCGCCAGTACGTCGTCGTAGCGGGGATTGAGCTGCATCGTCCGCGGCGTGCCGATCATGTGCATCGCCACGACCCCGCACCCGCGTTGGGCGCACAGCGGCGTCATCGCTGGATCGTGGGTGAGGCCGGACACGTCGTTCACCACTCCCGCGCCCGCGTCGAGAGCGGCGGCGGCGACGGCGGCCTTGGTGGTGTCGATGGAGATCGGCACGGCCGTCCGCTCCGCCAGAGCCGTGATCACCGGGACGACGCGGCGGCGTTCCTCCTCTTCTCCCACCGGCTCGGCGCCGGGCCGGGTGGACTCCCCACCGACGTCCAGCATCGCCGCCCCGGCGTCGGCCAGCGCGAGAGCGTGCTCGACGGCGGCGTCGACCGTGGCCCAGCGGCCGCCGTCGGAGAAGCTGTCCGGCGTGACGTTGACGATCCCCATCAGCCGCGGCACGGGAGCGGGGCCGAAGGTCGCCGCGGCACCGGAGGCGTCACGAAACGACCACCGGACCGCGGACGGAGGCAGGGGCGAGGACATGGCTGACGGCCGCGGGAGAGAACGTGACGCAAAGGCGGGGGCGGAGCCTCTTCATACCGACTGTCGGCCCGGCCCGGGTGCAGGTGGTAGGGGAAACTCCGAGATTGCCGGATGTCCCTGCCGGTCCGACGACGGCAGGCGCCGTGTTCGTTGCGAAGGTTTGGGGGGACTGTCAAGGTTAGGACGTTCGGAACGACGGGCGACGTCTGCTTGCCGCAGCGCCAGTCGGTGGTTTCGAAGCGCGAGTCACATCCGACACAGGTGCCGTCTCCCCGACCGGGTTCGCCGGGTCAGGACGGGACGATCCCCACGGCGGTCGCGCCCGCCGTTCGCACCCCTCCCTGAAAACCCAGATCCGCTCCCATGATCCGCTTCGCACTTTTCGCCGGCGCCGCCGCCCTGACCGCGGCCCCCGCTCTTGCCGGTAGCTACGGCAACTGCTGCGGCAACGCCGCCCCGTCCTACAGCCACAGCGCCCCGTCCTACAGCCACAGCGCCCCGAGCTACGGCCACAGCGCCCCGAGCTACGGCCACAGCGCCCCGGCCAGCCGCTGCGGCTCCACCGGCTACGCCACCCAGACCAGCTACGCCGCCCCTTCCTCCTGCGGCACGACCTACCCCAGCTCGTCCTGCGGCAACAGCTACCCCAGCTCGTCCTGCGGCAACAGCTACGGCAGCTCGCCCTGCGGCAATAGCTACCCCAGCTCGTCCTGCGGCAACAGCTACGCCGCGTCGAGCTGCTCCCCCTGCGCGACGAGCACCTGCGGCTCCGCGTCCGTCGCCTACGCTCAGCCGAGCTGCGGCGTCGTGCAGACCTCCGGCTCCTGCGGCAGCTGCTCCGGCGTGACCTCCTCCTCCTACGCCTCCCCCTGCGGTCAGTCCTACGGCGCCAGCTACGGTCAGTCCTACGGCCAGCCGGTCTACGGCTCCCCGGCCATGTCCAACTGCCCGAACTGCACCACCGGCACCGTCGTCGACGGCACCACCAACTTCGCCCAGCCGTTGCAGCAGGGCGGTGTGATCCAGCCGCAGCCGCTGGAAAGCACCACCCAGCCCAACGCCCCGGTGCAGAACGCCGCTCCGGTGCAGAACGCCCCGAACGTCAACGCGGGCGGCTCCTCCAACGGCACCCTGCCGAACACCTCCCCGGACGCCGGCCCCGCCACTGAAGCTCCGGAGACCCCGGGCGACATCGGCGGCGACGACGCCTGAATCCCGCGACCCCGCCGATTCTCGCTCGCGGAGCGATCGATCGGCGGGGCGAATCTTCACGGACTCGCCCCCCGGGGCGGGTCCGTTTTTTCATGCGCCGGCCGCAGGATCGCTGTTCCCGAAGCAGGCCAAAACGGTATTCTCCCGTCCACCACTTCCGACCGGAGGCCGCGTTGGCATCGAACGTCCCGTCCGCCGGCCTCCCCTTCGCCGACGACCCGCCCCCGTCTCCCAGCGACCCCACGGCCGATGATCCGGCCGCCGACGACCCTGCCGCGGAGGTCGAGGCGCTGCGAAGGGAACTGCGACGCCACAACCGGCTGTACTACGTCGAAGCGAAGCCGGAGATCCCGGACCGGGAGTACGACCGCCTGATGCGGCGGCTGATCGAACTGGAGGAGTCCTTCCCGGAGCTGGTCGCCGCGGACAGCCCGAGTCGGCGGGTGGGCGGGGAGCCGATCGAGGGATTCGTCACCGTCGAGCACCGCACGCCGATGCTCTCGGTGGAGAACGTCTACGACGAAACCGGGCTGGCCGAGTGGGACGCCCGCGTCCGCAAACGCCTGCGGGAACAGGCCGCCGCGGAGGCGAAAGCCGCCGGGGTCGAACCGGCCGAGGGCGAGGCGCTCCCGGAGCCGGCGGTGACCTATCTGCTGGAATACAAGATCGACGGCGTGGCCCTCGCCCTGATCTACGAACGCGGCCTGCTGGCCCGGGCCGTCACGCGGGGCGACGGTTCGCGGGGGGACGACGTGACCCACAACGCCCGC
Source organism: Alienimonas californiensis (assembly GCF_007743815.1). GTDB lineage: Bacteria > Planctomycetota > Planctomycetia > Planctomycetales > Planctomycetaceae > Alienimonas > Alienimonas californiensis. The sequence continues at coordinate 3,967,047 of NZ_CP036265.1, read as the reverse complement.
ACGCTGGGCGGCGTGCCGCTGCGGCTGGACGCTTCCCGGGAGGACGTGCCGGAGGAGTGCGAGGTCCGCGGCGAGGCCTACATCCGCAACAGCGACTTCGCCAAACTGCGGGCCGCCCGTCAGGCCGCCGGGGACGAGGTCTACGCCAACCCGCGGAACCTCACGGCGGGTTCGCTGAAGCTGCTTGACCCGACGCTCTGTGCTGAGCGGAAGCTGCGGTTCCTCGGCCACGGGACCGGATACGTCACCGGCGGAGACGCCGCCGCCTTCGGCACGCACGGGGCGTTCCTCGACCGGCTCCGGGAGTGGGGCATCGCCCCCACCCCGCAGGTGCGGACCGCCGTAGACATGGCCGGCCTCGTCGCGGCGATCGGGGAGATGGTGGAGGCCGTCCCCGAGTTGGACTTCGAGGTCGACGGCATCGTCGTGAAGGTCGATTCGCACGCGCAACGGGAGACGCTGGGCCTGCGGTCGAAGTCGCCCCGCTGGGCGGTGGCCTTCAAGTGGGAGAAGTGGGAGGCCGAGACCACGCTGACGGACGTCACCTTCCAGGTGGGCAAAACCGGCCGCGTCACGCCCGTCGCGGCGCTGGAGCCGGTGGAGATCGCCGGCACCACCGTCTCCCGCGCCAGCCTGCACAACCGCGACGAGATCGAGCGCCTCGACTTGCGCATCGGCGACCGCGTCGTGATGGAGAAGGCGGGCAAAATCATTCCCCACGTCGTGCGGGTCGAACTGGAGGCCCGCACCGGAGCCGAAACGCCGATCCGCTTTCCGGTCGACTGCCCGGTCTGCGGTTCGATGCTGCTGCGGGAGGAGGGCGGCGTCGATTTCCGCTGCCCCAACGAAGCCTGTCCGGGCCGCCTGCGGGGCAGCATCAAATACTTCGCCAGCCGGAAGGCGATGGACGTGGACGGCCTGGGCGAGAAGCTGATCGACGCCCTGCTGACCAGCGGCCTCGTGACGAGCCTGCCGGACCTCTACCGCCTGAAAGACCGCCGCGAGGAGTTGCTCGCCCTGGAACGGATGGGCGAGACGAGCGTGGACAACCTGCTGGTGGGGTTGGAAGCGAGCAAATCGCGGCCGCTCTGGCGCTTGCTGACGAGCCTGAATATCCGGCACGTCGGCAACACGGTTTCGCGGGCGCTGGCGAACGAGTTCGGCACGCTGGACGAGATCATGCGGCACGACGCGGACAGCCTCGCCGCCACGGAGGAGATCGGCGGGGTGATTGCCGCCAGCCTGTCCGCCTGGTTCGCCGACCCGGCCAACCGGGCGACGGTCGAGGAATTCCGCGCCCTCGGCCTGAACCTCGGCAGCGAGGCCGAGAAGAAACCCAAAGCGGAGGCCGCGGGGGCGCTGGGCGGCAAAAGCGTCGTCGTCACCGGCACGCTGAACCGCTTCAAACGGGACGAGATCGAAGAGCTCATCCGGCAGCACGGCGGCAAGGCGAGTTCGTCCGTCAGCAAACGGACCGACTACCTCGTCGCCGGCACCCGGGCCGGTTCCAAGCTGGAAAAGGCGGAGAAGGCCGGCGTGCCGGTGCTGACCGAGGACCAATTCGCGGACCTGATCGGCCTGCCCGCCGGAGTCGCAGAGTCCCCCGCCGCGGACGGCTAGCGCCGCCTGTCAGCCGCCCGCGTGCTCGAATAATTCGCCCTGCGGGTCCTGCTGGAACTCGCGGTACAGCAGGCTTGGCTGGATGTCGCGGTTGTGCTGGTACTTGCCGCCGGCGCCGGGGGCCTCGGCGTAGTTCAGCGGCTCGCCTTCGAGGGTGTGATAGAAGATCTGGCCGATCTCCACGCCGGCGTAGATTCGCACCGGCTGGACGCAGAACATCTCCAGCGTCCAGAACCCGCAGAAGCCCACGTCGCCGAAGCCCGCGGTGACGTGAATGAACAGGCCCAGCCGCCCCACGCTGCTGCGGCCCTCGAGCATCGGCACGAGATTCCGGGTCTCCGTCCGCTCCACGGTGCGGGCCAGATAGAGCCGGTGCGGGGCCAGCATCAGCCCCTCCTTCGGAATCCGGTGCCGCGTGTAGCGGGCCGGCTTCGCCATATCGAGTTCCAGGTCGTCGTAGACCAACAACTCGTCGTGCAGGCTCAGGTTGTAGCTGTTCGGGTTGAGCCGCTCGGGGAGATAGGGGTCGATGATGATGTCTCCGCGCTGCCGCCGGGCTTCGATCGCGGGGCCGGTGAGGATCAAGGCGGGGAGGAGGGAGGGGTGAGGAGGGAGAGGGGTTCGTCCCTGTCGGCGTGACGCGGCCGATTCGTCCACTCCTCCCCCCTCACTCCTCACTCCTCCCCTGTCCCTCCCACCCCCACTCGCGGGCAGACGGACCGCAACACGCACTCCCCGCACCGCGGCTTACGCGCGTCGCACACGCTGCGGCCGTGCAGGATCAGGCGGTGCGAGAAACTCACCCACCGCGATCTCGGCAGCAGTTCGCAGAGATCCCGCTCCGCCTTCACGGCGTCCGACTCCGTGGTGAAGGCCAGCCGGCGGCTGATCCGGCCGACGTGCGTGTCCACCACCACCCCCTCCGCGATCCCGAAGCAGACGCCCAGCACCACGTTCGCTGTCTTCCGCCCCACGCCGGGCAACGTCACGAGGTCCTCCAGCCGCCGGGGCACCTCCCCGCCGTGCCGCTCCACCAGGGCGGTCGCCATCCCCACGAGGTTCTTCGCCTTGGAGCGGAAGAACCCGCAGCTCTGCACCAAGGTTTCAACCTCCTTCACGTCCGCCGTGGCCAGGGCGGGGGCGTCCGGGAAGCGGGCGAACAGGGCGGGCGTCGTCTGGTTCACCCGGGCGTCGGTGCACTGGGCGGAGAGAATCGTCGCGGCCAGCAGTTGGAAGGGCGACTCGTGATGCAGCGCGCACTCCGCGACCGGATACGCAGCCTTCAGGCGGCTGAGTACGGTGCGCACGCGGCGCTCGGCAGGGGCGTCGGGTGGAGGGGCAGAAGGCATCGCCGCAACCTAGCAACCGTCGTCCGATCGTTCCGAGGCCGGTGTCAGAATCCGGCGGGCGTCTACGCTTCAACGCCCGCCACGCCGACGCCGCACGAATGACGCCCCCCGACTTCCCCCCCGACGACGACGACCGCCCCGGGGGCGGTCTGTCGGGCCGGAGCGGCGACGACGGGGCTGGCCGCGGCTCCGGCGAGGACGACGACGACTGCGGCGTGCCTGAACCCATCGCGCCCCACGCCACCAAGGGGCCGGAGCGTCTGCCCCGCGACTTCAGCGGCAAGGTGCCGCTGTTCCCGCTGCCGGGGTGCGTGTTCTTCCCTCACACCCTGCTCCCGCTGCACGTGTTCGAGCCGCGGTACCGGGCCATGACCCGCGACGCCCTCGGCCTAGAAGCGTGGGACGAACCGGGCGGGCCGGTCCGGGCGGGCCGTCGCGGCGAGCGGCTGATCGCGATGGCCCGGCTGCGGGAGGGGTTCGACACCGAACTGACGCATGGCGAGGACTCCGTCACCGAGAGCGACCGCTCGCCGATCCACGACACGGTCTGCATCGGTAAGATCGTCGCGGAGCAGGAACTACCCGACGGCCGCTTCCACATCGTGCTGCGGGGCGTCGTCCGGGCCGCCGTGAAGAGCGAACGGGTGACCGAAGCCGGCTACCGCCTCGCCGCCGTGGCCCCGCTGCCGGACTGCTGCGGCCCCCGCCCGGACCTCGACCGCCCCGCCCGCACCAAACAGATCACCGATCGGTTCGTCGGCCTGTTCCCGGACGTCGACCTGCCGGACGTCCTCGCGCGGGCTTTCGGCCGCTGCGTGACGCCGGGGATGGTCTGCGACGTGGTGGCGAGCGTGTTGCAGCTCTCGCCGGACGAATCCCAGGAACTGCTGGACCAGACCGACCCGGACGTCCGCACCGACGTGGTGCTCCGTCACCTGCGGCGGCACCTCGTGAAGGCCGGGTTCAAGACGGGCCGCACGGGCATGGCCGACCCGCAGTGGAACTGAGGGCGGCCGCCGTGCAGACCGTCTACCTCGACCACGCGGCGACCAGCTTGCCAAAAGCCCCCGGCGTCGCCGACGCCGTGCGGGCGGCGCTGGAATTGCCCTCCCCCGGCCGCGGCAACACCCGCCGCGGGGCGGAGGCCGCCGCTCTGTTGACCCGCTGCCGCAGCGCCGTCGCCCGGCTGCTGGGCGTCGGTTCGCCGGACCGGATCGTCTTCACCGCCGGCGGGACCGACGCCCTCAACCTCGCTCTGTTCGGTCTGCTGAAGCCGGGCGAGCACGCGGTCGTCGGCGACCTGGAGCACACCTCCGTCACGCGGCCGCTGGCGGCGCTGCGGGGGGGCGGCGGCGTCCTGTCGACGCTCTCGAGTGACGAAGACGGGCTGTACCGGCCGGACGAACTCGACGCGCTGCTGTCCGCGCCGCCGGCCGCTCCGTTGGTGGCGCTGTCGCACGGTTCGAACGTCGTCGGCACGGTTCAGCCGGTCGCCGAATTGGCTGCCGTCTGCCGGGAGCGGGGCGCCTTGCTGCTGCTCGATGCCTGCCAGACCGCGGGGCACGTGCCGATCGACGTCGACGGCTGGGGCGTGGACCTACTGGCGACCGGCGCCCACAAGGGGCTGCTCGGCCCGCCGGGCGTGGGCGTGCTGATCGTCGGCGAACGAGCCGAACGGCGCCTCACCCCCACCCGGCTGGGCGGCACGGGCGGCGGCGGCGGGGACGACATGCCCGCCGAACTGCCGCACCGGTTGGAACCCGGTACGCCCAACCTGCCGGGCATCGCCGGGCTGCTGGCGGCGGTCGAGTGGATCGAGGGGGAAGGCGTCGGGGCGTTGCACGCCCGCTCGGTCGAGTGCCTCGGCCGGCTGATCGACCGCCTCGCCGCCCTGCCCGGCGTGCGGATTCTCGGCCCGCCGGACGCCGCCCAGCGGTGCGGGCTGGTCTCTGTGACGCTGCCGGGGTGGGAATCGATGGAGGCCGCCGCCGTGCTGGACGCCAGCTTCGGCGTCGAGTGCCGGGCCGGCCTGCACTGCGCCCCCGGCGCCCACGCCCGATACGGCACGCGGGCGGAAGGCGGGGCCGTTCGCTTTTCCGTCGGCCCGTTCACCACCCCCGCGGAGATCGACGCCGCCGCGGAGGCGGTGACGGCGTTGCTCTCCTGAGGAAACTCCCGGGTGAAATCGGTAACCCCTTGTGGGGAATCTCCTGGCGCGCGTAGTATCTTGGCGGACGGAACACACCCTCAGAGGAGTCCAAGGATGGACGCATTCCCGACGGCAACGCTGCGCAGCATGAAGCGGTCCAGCGATATTGGTCGAACTGGCACGCTGGCCGTAACCGGCGGGACCCCGTTGCGGGGTCGGGTCCGGGTTGGCGGTTCGAAGAACGCCGCCCTCCCGATGCTCGCCGCCGCCCTGCTGACGGACGGCCCCACCACGCTGCGACGGGTGCCGGACCTGACCGACACCGGCCTGATGCTGGAACTGCTCCGCGGGCTGGGGGCGAGCGTCGAGGACGACCGCGGCACGGTGCGGATCGACGCCGCCCACGTCCGTCCCGGCGACCGGCCGTTCGAGCCCAGCCCCGGACGCGTCGCCGCGATGCGGGGGGCCGTCTGTCTGCTCGGCCCGCTGCTCGCCCGCTGCGCGATGTCCGGCGGCGGCTCGGTGCGGTTGGCGACCGTCGGCGGCTGCGACCTCGGCCCCCGCCCGATCGACCGGCACCTCGCCGCCTTCGAGGCGCTAGGGGCGACCGTCGCCCGGGACCACGGCGGCGTGACGGTCTCCGTGGATCGGCTGAGGGGCGCGGAGATTTATCTTTCCGCTCCCCCGGCCCCCGGCCTGCCGCCGGCGCCGACGGTCACCGGCACCGCGAACGCCCTGTGCGCCGCGGCGATTGCCGACGGCGTGTCCGTGTTACACGGCGCCGCCCGGGAGCCGGAAGTCGTCGCGGTGGGCGAGTTGCTGAACGCCGCCGGCGCCCGGATCGAGGGCCTCGGCACGGACGTCCTCACCGTCACCGGCGTGCGGCGCCTGCGGGGCGTGAGCGGCCGCTGCCCCGCCGCCGTGGTGCCGGGCGACCGCATTGAGGCCGCCACCTGGATGATCGCCGCCGCCGCCACCGGCGGCCGAATCGTTGTCGACGGCGTGGAGCCCTCCGAAGTCGCCGCGGTGGCCGCCGCCCTGCGGGCCAGCGGCGCCCGGGTCTCGATCTGTGGTTCCGCGGGCCATCGGTCGATCCGTGTGGACTCCTGCGGGCGCCCGACCGCGTTCGAGGTGCGCTCCGCCGCTTTCCCCGGCCTGCCGACGGACGTGTTGCCCCAACTGGCCGCGTTGGCCGCCGTCGCCGACGGCACCAGTCTGCTGACGGACGACGTATTCCCCGATCGCAACGCCCACCTCAGCCGCCTGCCCCGCTTTCACGCCTCGGTCGAGCGGGCCGGCGCGACCGCGGTGATCACCGGCGGCGACCTGCACGGCGGCGAAGTGCACGCCCCGGACCTGCGGGCCGCCGCCGCCCTGCTGATCGCCGCCCTCGCCGCGGAAGGTTCCAGCCGCATCGGCCGGGCCTCGGTGCTGCTGCGGGGCTACGAACGCCCGGCGGAGAAGCTACGGGCGTTGGGCGCGACGTTGGGCGCCCCGAACTGGCGCGTCGGGAAACGGCCCGCGGCCCGGCCGGGACGCGGCGGGTGGCGGCCGGCGGGACCCCGGCGGATACTGGGCCGAACTCGCCCCGTTTCCCCGGAGACCTCCGCATGTTCCGCCCTCGCCTGACCTCCTCCGCCGCTCGGCGCGCCTCGAAGTGGGCGCTGCTCGGACTGGCCGCCGCCGTCTGCCTGCCGGAGACCGCGGCGCCCGCCCAAGAGCCGGAGGAGGGCGAGCCGAAGACGGTCGAGGTCGCCGCCGGCGATCTCACGCTGACGGTGCCGGAAACGTGGAAGAAGGAGCCCGCCGCCAACCGCCTGCGACTGGCCCAGTTCACGATCCCGGCCCCCGAGGGGGTGAAGGACGAGACGGAACTGACGGTCTTCGGCGGCTTCGGCGGCTCGGACGCGGACAACCTCCAGCGTTGGGCCGACCAGTTCGTCGAAGAGGGCCGCAAAGTGACCGTGGTGCAGGGCAAGGGCCGTGAGGGCGCCTACAAGCTGCTGGACGCCAGCGGCGTCTGGAACGCCCCGGACGGCCCCCCGATGATGGGCAAAACCAAGCGGCAGCCGGATTCCCGCATGCTCGCCGCGATCGTCGCCGTGCCGGGTCAGGGCAACTACTTCCTGAAAATGGCCGGCCCGTCGAAGACCGTGGACGCCCAGGTCGACGCCTTCCGCGCCAGCATCGGCGGCGACAAGGCGAGCGAGAAACCGTTCGCGCTGAAGTAACCCCCCGGCCGTCGGCCGCGTGGTCCTCGGCACGAAAGGTCCGTCATCGCCGCTGCCCTGCTGCTCGCCCTCGCCGCGGCCGACCCCGCCGCCCCGCTGCCGCCTGCGGCGGAGTTAGCGGCCGGGCTGCGGGCGATGACGGACGGCCTGCACAGCGTGCGGGCGGAGGTCGCCGAGCGGCAGATTCGGCGGGACGCGGCGGACGACGCGGCCCGCTCGTTCGCCATGTGGTCCGAGATGTTCCTCAGCGGGGAGCGGGCGCAATTCGTGACTCCCCAGGGCTTCGGCCCGCTCCCCGCGAAGCAAAATTGGCCCGCCGGCAAGCCGGTCGGTCGTCCGTTAGATCATCGAACGATTCGGAACGTCGTCGGGCAGGTGTTCTGCCTGCAACCGCAGAGTGCAGGCCCCGCGGAAACTCTGCTCGTCTCCTATCGCCGGCCGAGCGGCATGAGGGCCGACTCACCCTTCGACATGCGCGTCTCGGTGCGGGAGGAGCCGTCGGAACTCCCGCAGGCGACCCCCTGGGCTCCGCCGCTGTTCGCAGGCCGCGGATGGGCGAACGACTGGCGGCAGGCCAATCTGTCGCAGGTCCCTTACGTCAAGTTCGTCTCCTCCGACCCGGCGAAGTGGATTGTCGAACGGCGGGAGGTGAAGGACGGACGCGCCGCAGTTCGGGTGTGGCTTCCGCTGAACGAGCCCCCCGCCGTCCAAGGGCGGCCGGCGGAGCGCCGGGCTCCGTCCGAGGGTTTCCTGGCTTGGTTTACGGACGACGCTCACCACGACCTATTCCGGGTCGAACACGCCCTCCACCTTCGGGGCGACGTCGCCGGCGATGAAGCCGCCGGCCGCCGGATGGGCGATGTGACGATCAGTCAGTTGAGGGAATACCGGCCGCTCCCCGACGGCGGCCGCATGCCCTTCGCCGGCACGACGACCGCCTACCGCCAACCGAACGGCGCGCTGCTCGCCAGGGGCGTGACGGAAGAAGGCGGCGCCCCGGATCACCCGGCGGTCTGGGTGAGTCGGTTGAGCGAATGGCGGGTGCAGGCGCTGGAGCCGCTCGACCCGACGGCCGAGTTGTGGATCGACCCGCCGGAGGGCGTCTACGTGAACAACGGTCGGCCCGGCCCCGGCCGAATCGCGGGGGCGACCAGGCTATGGTCCTGGCTGATCCTGACGACCGGCAGCCGGGACGGGCCGTACTGGGCGCTCGGTCCGCCCGTGGGGTTGGTCCTCACCGCCCTGCTGATCTGGGTCGTGCGGCGTCGGCACCCGGCCCGGCGGGGCAGAAACGCCGACGCCTGACCGTGAGAGACCGGCGGCCTCACTCGTTCGCCATCTCTTTGCTGCGGGCGGCGGCGGCGGCGACGGCGGCGTGGACGGCCCGTCGCAGGCCGTGCTCCTCCAGGGCGGCGACGGCGGCGATTGTCGTGCCGCCGGGGCTGCACACACGGTCCTTCAGCACCGCGGGGTGCTCGCCGGTTTCCTCGACCATCGCCGCGGCCCCCCGCAGCGTCGCGGCGGCCAGGCGCTGGGCCGTGTCCCGCGGCAAGCCGGCCTTCACGCCGGCGTCGGCGAGGGCTTCGAGGAACAGAAATCCGTACGCCGGCCCGCTGCCGGAAACCGCCGTGACCGCGTTCAGCAGCGGTTCGGAGACCTCCTCCGCCACGCCCACGCATTCCAGCATCGACCGCACGAAGGCGGCGTCTTCGGCCGTGGCGTGCGTGCCGCGGGTGAACCCCGCCGCCCCGGCACCGACCAGCGAAGGCGTGTTCGGCATCACCCGCACCACCCGGGCTCCCTTCCCGGCGGCGGCCTCCAGCGTTTCCAGCGTCACCCCGGCGGCGACGCTGACGATCAGCGCCTCCGGCTTCCGGTCGTTCGCCGTCGCCCGCAGCATCTCCCGCAACTGATAGGGTTTGACAGAGAGCACGAGCACGTCCGACGCCGCCGCGAGCTGGGCGTTGCCGCCGTCGGTGGCGTCGAAGGTTTTCGCCTCGCCGGTCCCGGCCGCGAAGGCGTCCCGGCTGGCGGCGGAGCGGGCGGAGCCGAGCACCCGCTCCGGGCCGGCGAAGCCGGTTTTCACCAGCCCGCCGGCGAGCGCCGTGGCCATCTTGCCGCAGCCGAGAAAGCCGATCGTGGGGTCGTTCGTCATGCCGTCGGGGCGTTCTAAGAAGTCTCGGAGGGCGATTCGTCGCCGATGAGCTCCCGCAGCAGCACGGTCGCGTAGCTGCCGGAGGGGAGATAGAAGCGGATGCGCAGGCCCGGGACGCCGTCCTCGTCCGAGACTGCCGTCACGGCGAGGTCCGCGGGCCGCACGAGGTAGGGCCGCCGGGCGCCGGGGGTGAGCTTGGCGAAGCGGCGGAAGGCGTTGTCCGGCAGGCCGGCGGCCGCCAGGATGGCGGCTTCCCGGCGGGCGGGATCACCCGTCGGCCCCTTCATGCGGGGGCCGAACAGCGGACCGGTGACGGCGGTTTCGTCCAGGTCGGCCCGGCTCTGCTCCTCGGCGAGGTCCTGCTTCATGGGCAGTTCGGGGACGAGGAACAGCCCGCCGCTGCCGCGGACCTGCATCACGTCGCCGGGCAGGACGGTTCCTGCGGTCCCGTCGGAGAGCCGATCGGCGAGGCAGGCGTTGAACAGGTCGGATTGAGCGGCGGACAGGGCCAGCCGCACGAGGAACTTCCGCCGCTTCGCCGGCACGTCCCGGTCCGTCTTCTCCCCCCGCAATAGGCCGAGGCCGAGGGCGAGCGTGGAGTTGCCCTTGCCGAACCGCTGGTCCCCGAAGGCGTTGGCGAAGCCGACGGTTCGCAGCCGCTCCACGATCGGCGCCGCCCGGTCGACGGCGTCCGGCAAGACGCCGCGGAGCCGGACGTCGAAGCGATTGCCGCGGAGGTGGCCGGTTTTCAGCTTGTTCGTGTGCCGGCGGGCCTCCAGCACCTCGACGCCGGCGGCGTTCGCCTCGGCCAGTCGCGGCTCCGCGGTCGCGGGCACGCTGACCCACTGTTCCGTGATCGCCCGCCGATCCTTCAGCCCGGCCACGCCGACGTCCCGCTTGCCGACCTCCAGCGTGCGGGCGAGGTGGGCCGTGAGGGCCTCCGCGCTGACGTCCGTCTTGCGGACCCGCAGGTAGAGGTGGGGCCCCTCGCCGCAGGGTTCGTAGGCGGGCACCTCGGAGACGCGGAAGTCGGCCGGCTCCGCCTTGAGCGCCCCGCCCACGCCGGGCAGGTCGCCGTGCAGGCGGGGGACGTGATGGGGGGCGGGAGCGTCGGTCATACGGTCGGCGGGAGATACGGGCGGAGATCCTGCGCGGAAAGCCGCCCGTCGTACAGGGCGGAGGCGACGAGCAGTTCCGAAACCCCCGCCGCCTCCGCGGCCCGCACGTCCGCAATCGAGCGCACCCCGCCCCCGGTCAGCACGGCCCGCGACGGTTGCGCCGCCCGCAGTTCGCGGCACAGCGGCAGCGTCGGCACCCCCTGCCCCACGCCGACCGCGGCCACGTCCAGCAGCAATACGGGCGCGTCGCTGACGCGAACGGCGTCCAGGAGGCCCTCCGGCCCGACCGCCTCGCCGGCCCGCAGATCGCAGCCCAGCACGCTCCGCTCGTCCCGCAGACAGGAGCGCAACGCGGGGAGACTCTCAATTGTCTCCGAAGCAATCACGACCCGGGAGTCCCCGGGAGTCAACCCGGCGTCCAAGTCGCCCGCCCCCCGCACCCCCGGGTCGAGGAGGAGGCGGAACCCGTCGTCGATCAACGCGTGCCAGAGCGCCGCGTTGGCCTGCGAGTAGGCGGGGCCGCCTTGCTCGACGGCGTCGAGGTCTGCGAGGTACAGGGCGTTCGTCCCCCACCGCTCCCGGATGCGGCGGGCGAGCGTGAGCGGGTCCGCGTCCGGGGAGAGCGGGGAGCGGAACGGGCGGTAGTGCGCGCGGCGCCCGCCGACGGCCCGCACTGCAAGGCCGTGCCGCACGTCGATGACGGGCAGAATCCTCATCGCCGCCGCCGCGACGGGAGGAGCGGCGAAGCGTTCCATTCGGACGGGCGGGAAAAGTGGGCAACCGATGGGTGGCGAACCGGGTACAACGGGGCGCCGCTCGCCTCGGAACCCATTGTCATGCCCGCTGCCGCGACCCTCGCCGCCCGTTATGCAGACTGGCCGTGGTGGGCGAAGTCGAGCGTGCGACTGCTCGTCATCCTAGCCGTGACGTACCTGTTCGTCGCGGCGGCTCTATTCGTCCTGCAACGGCGGATGATCTACCCCGCCGGCCGCAGCGACGTCCGACTGGAGGCGGCGGACTTTGCGGGCGGCCGCGATCTGCGGGACGTGACCGCGACGACCGCCGACGGCCTCGCGCTGCACGGCTGGCTGACCCGGGCGCCCGGCGGGCCGGCAAAGGCCGCGGACCGCCGGGCGATTCTGTACCTGCACGGCAACGGGGGCGATCGCCGCATCCGTCTTGGGGAAACCGACGCCTACAACGCCCTCGGCTGGGACGTGCTGCTGTTCGACTACCGCGGCTACGGCGAGAACCCAGGCTCCCCCAGCGAACCCGGCCTGCACAGGGACGGCCGGGCCTTTTGGGAGGCGACGCGGACCCTCGGCTATCCGCCGGAGCGAATCGTGATCGCCGGGACCAGTCTGGGCGGCGGCGTGGCGACCCCGCTGGCGGCGCGGCTCTGCGAGGCCGGCACACCGCCGGCCGGGCTCCTGCTGCGGAGCACGTTCAACTCGCTCGTCAGCGCCGCCTCGGGCCGCTTCCCGTGGCTGCCGGTGGGCCTGCTGCTCCGCGACCGCTTCGACTCGGCCGCCGCGGCGGGACGGGTCGCCTGCCCGGTGTTCCAGGCCCACGGGGAGGCGGACGGAATCGTGCCGCTGGAACTGGGCGAACGGCTGTTCGCGGCCTTTCCGTCCGAGAGCGCCCACGGCGTCTCCAAGTGCTGGCTGGCCCTGCCGGCGACCGGGCATAACGCGGTGCGGATCGAGGGGGGAGCAGCCTACGCCGCCGCGGAGCGAGCCTTCCTGACGGACGTGCTGCCCGCGGAGTGAGCACACAGTCCTCAGGAGAACATTGAGTCGACGCCCGTCGCCTCGAAGGCGTGCGGCAGGTGCGTCACGACGGGCTCGCCGCCGTCCTCCGGCGTGACGACCTCGACCACGTCGAACCGGCAGGCGGCCTCGCCCAACAGGCCCTCGGCTTTGAGAAACGCCAACGCGGAGCGGGTGATCTGCCGCTGCTTGGCGAGGGTGACCGCCTCCGCGGGGCGGCCGAAACGGGGCGTCTCGCCGGGGCCGGCGGTGCGGGTCTTCACCTCGCAGAAGACGAACCGACCGTCGCCGTCGCGGCCGATCAGATCGAGCTCCCCGCAGCGAGTCCGGCGTTGCCGGTGGAGAATCTTGACCCCGGCCTCCCGCAGTGCCCGCTCCGCAATCCGCTCCCCGCGGTCGCCGAGCCAGCGGTTGCGGAGGCCCTGGAGCACCGCCTCACTCCTCTTCCATGCCGGCCGCGGCAGAGTTCGAGGCGAGATCCTCCACGATCTTCGCCACCGCGTCGTGATCGAACCAGACCGGCACGTTTCCAGGACCGAAGCCGACGGCCAATCCATCGAGCGAGGTGAGGGAGTGCGGACGGTCGACCTCGAAGTGACTGCCGTCATTCAGCCGGATCGTAAACGGCTGGAACGGCTGACGCCGCACCAGCCGATTGACGGTGTCGGTGAACAGTCCGGCATCCATCAAACCGCTTCCTTAGCCTCCACCTCGCCCTTGCGGGGGGCGCGCTCGCGGAGGCGGGTCGCCTTGCCGACGCGGTCGCGGAGGTAGAACAACTTCGCCCGGCGGACGCGGCCGTGCCGCTTCACTTCGACCTTGGCGATCTTGGGGCTGTTGGTCGGGAACTGCCGCTCGACGCCCTGGCCGGCGACGATTCGGCGGACGGTGAACATCTCCCGGGTGCCGCTGCCGCGGGTGGCGATCACGATGCCGGAGAAGATCTGAATCCGCTCCTTCTCGCCTTCGAGGATGCGGGTGTGCACGTCGACGGTGTCGCCGACCGAGAACCGGAGCGGCTTCTCCCGCAGGCTGGAGGCTTCGGCGGCGTCGAGGAGGGGATGGCGCATCGGAAACGGGGCGGGCAGGCGGACGGCGGTTCGGGACGAACGGGCCGTCGAACGATCGGGAACGGGCGGACTCTGGACTACTCTTAGACTACAACTCGTGCCCGGCGGAACGGGCGTCGCTTTGCTGCTCGCGCCAGGCGGCGATTTTGGCGTGATCGCCGGAGAGCAGCACGTCCGGGACGGTCAGGCCCCGGAAGTCGCGCGGGCGGGTGTATTGGGGGAACTCCAGCCGACCCGGCGCACTGTGGGAATCGTAACGGGCGCTGTCGGCATCGCCAAGGACGCCGGGGATCAGTCGCATGCAGGCTTCGATCAACAGCATCGCCGGAACCTCCCCGCCGTTGAGGACGAAGTCCCCCACGCTGATCTCCCGCGGTTGCAACCCCTCCTTGACGCGGTGGTCGAACCCCTCGTAACGGCCGCAGAGCAGGATCAGCCGCTTTCTGGTCGCCAGCTCCTCCACGAGCGGCTGGGTGAGCCGCTCGCCGGTGGGGGTCAGCATCAGCAACTCGCCGGGCACTTCCGGCCGACTTTCCCGCACGGCTTCCACGGTGTGGAAGACGGGCTGGCAGGCCAGCAGCATGCCGGGGCCGCCGCCGTAGGGGCTGTCGTCGACGCGGTGGTGCTTGTTCAACGTCCGGTCGCGGTAGTTCCACAACCGGACGTCGATCAGCCCGCGTTCGATCGCCTTGGCGACGAGACTTTCGGAGAGAAAGCCGTCGAACAGCCCCGGAAACAGCGTGCAGACGTCGAAGCGCATTGCCGGGCGAAGCCCGGAAATCCGAACGAGGAACGGGGAACGACGAAGGGCAAACCGTTCGTCATTGCCCATTCGTCATTCGTCATTCCGCAGCGGTCTCTTCGGCGGGAGCCTCGGCCGTCTCCTCGGCGGGAGCCTCCTCGACGGGCTTCGCCTCTTCCTTCGGAGCGGTCAGCGGCGGCGGGGCCTTGGCGGTGCCGAAGTCGTTCTTGCGAACCTTCTTGATCAGCACGCCGACCTTGTGGCTGGGCTGGGCGCCGACGCCGACCCAATAGTCGATCCGCTCCAGGTCCAGCTTCACCCGCTTGGACTTGTCGGGGACCATCGGGTCGTAGTGGCCGACCTCCTCGATGGCCTTCCCGTCCCGCTGAACGCGGGAGTCCATCACGCAGATGCGATAGAAGGGACGGTGCGTGCGCCCGAGGCGCTTCATGCGGATACGAACAGCCATACGACGGAGCGGGAGGAGGTGGGAGGCGGAAAGTCGAAAACGGGTGGTGAACGGGGGGCGGGCCGGGCTCGGGAGCGCGACCCGCGAACGAATCAGCGGTTCTTCTTGCGGCTCTTCTTGGCGAGCTTTTTTTTGCGCTTGCGCTCTTCGCGGAGCCGGGCGAGATCCACGTCGGTCTTCGTGGACTGCTTGCGGGACTGAAGCTGCCCGCCGGGGTTGGCGGACATCTGCCCGGCAAGACCCTTCACGGCGGCCATCCGGTCGCGCATGCCCAAGCCAGCCATGTTCTGCATCATGCCGGACATCCCTTTGAAGTCCTTCAGCAGCTTGTGGACTTCGTGCGGCTGGACGCCGGCGCCGGAGGCAATGCGGTTGCGGCGGGAGCGGTCGATGCGGTCCGGGTTGAGCCGCTCCTCCTGCGTCATCGACCCGATCATCGCGTTGACCCGGCCGACCTCGCGGTCCATGTCGGCCTCCGGATCCAACTCCGCGAGCTGCCCCATCCCGGGGATCATCTTCATCACGGAGCGCATCGACCCCAGCTTGCCGATCTGCCGCATGGCCTTCTGGAAGTCCAACAGGGTGAACTTCCCCTCGGCCATCCGAGCCTGCTGCTCGGCCATCTCGTCGGCGTCGAACTCCCGCTGGGCCTTTTCCAGCAGGGTCGCCATGTCGCCGCCGCCGAGGATGCGGCCGGCCATGCGATCCGGGTGGAAGGCCTCCAGCCCGTCCAGCGTCTCGCCGGTGCCCACGAACTTCAGCGGGACGCCCGTGACCGCCTTGATCGACAGCGCGGCACCGCCGCGAGTGTCGCCGTCCATCTTGGTGAGAACGACGCCGTCCAGCTCCAACGCCTCGTTGAAGGCCTTGGCGCTGTTGACGGCGTCCTGGCCGGTCATTGCGTCGGCGACGAGGAACGCCGCGTCCGGGCCGACCTTCCGGTCAATCGCGGACAGCTCCCGCATCAGGTCTTCGTCGACGCCCAGCCGGCCGGCGGTGTCGAGAATCACGACCCGCACGTCCCCGCGACGCTGGGCCTCCTTCACGCCGTTCTGGCACACCTTGACCGGCGTGCTGTTCGCCGGGTCCTCGGTGTAGACCGGCACGCCGACCTGCTCGCCGAGCGTCTTCAACTGCTCGATGGCGGCCGGGCGCTGGAGGTCGGCGGCGACCAGCAGCGGGGCGAAGCCGTCCTTCTTCAGGGCCCGGGCCAGCTTGCCGCAGGTGGTCGTTTTGCCGGCGCCCTGCAGACCGCACATCATCAGCACGGTCACGCCGTCCCGCTTCACGCCGATCTGGGCGGCGACGGAGGACGGCTGAAACTCGCTGTCCGGGTCGCCGCCCATCAGGGCGACGAGCTCCCGGTAGACGATCCCGACGATCTGCTCGCTGGGCTTCAGCGATTTGAGCACACGGTCGCCGACCGCCTGCTCGGAGACCCGCTTGGTGAAGTCCCGGGCGACGTCGTAGGCGACGTCCGCCTCCAGCAGCGCCTGCCGGACCTGCTTCATGCCCTCCCGGACGGTCGCCTCCGTGAGGCGACCGCGGTCGATGAAGGACATCGCCTTCTGCAGGCGCTCGGAAAAACTCTCGAACAAGGCGGCGGAGGGGGGAACTCTCGACGGGCCCCCGCGGGTGGCGGGCGCAGAACGGGACGGCGGCGGGAAGCGGAACACCGTATCCGCCCAGCCGCGACGGGACAACGCAGCGGGCCGGTCAACGGACGGACGAACGGGCTCCGGAGTGCGATCGTATGCCTCGAACCGGCCGCCATGCTTCCGTCCCGACGCGCGCTCGTCCTCTCCACCCTCGTCAGCACGGCGATCTTTGAGGGGATCACGATTGCGGGACGGCTGCTCTCCGGCGGGTCGGCGGCGGAGTGGATTGAACGCACGGAGCCGCCGCTGTGGCTCCAGATTCACCACATGTTCTGGGCGATCCCGGTCGCGGCGGTCGCCGGGGCGGCGTGGCGCCGGTTCCCGCGGCTTGGGCGGGCGCTGGCGGGGGTCGCGTTCGGGCTGGTCGCCAGCGATCTGCTGCACCATTTCGTCGTGCTGCCGCTGTGGGTCGGCAACACCGGCTGGCACTGGCCCTGAGCGTCGGCACCGTGAGGGTCGGGCCCGTGAGCAACTGCGACGCCGAACGCCGCCGGGGGTTCTTTCCCCCCGCGCCGCCGGGCGTTACCGTTTGCGTTCCTTTCCCGCTCGCCCCGCTGACAGGCCGCTCCTCCGATGGATCCCGACGAAATTCTTCTCGACGCCGAAGAACGCATGGGCAAGGCGGCGGACGTGTATCAGCACCAACTCACCGGCATCCGCACCGGCCGGGCGAGCGCCGGGCTGGTGGAGAGCGTGCGGGTCGACCTGTACGGCAGCCCCACGCCGCTGAAGCAGTGCGCCACGATCAGCACGCCGGAGCCGCAGCAGATCGCCATTCGTCCCTACGACGCCAGCCAGATCAACGCGGTGGTCAAGGCGATTCAGGCCAGCGACCTCGGCCTGGCCCCCAACAGCGACGGCCGGATGGTGCGGTTGAACGTGCCGCCGCTCTCCACGGAGCGTCGCAAGCAACTGGTCTCCCGAGTGAACTCGCTGGCGGAGGAGGCGAAGGTCTCCATCCGTAACGTCCGCCGCGACGCCAACAAGAGCGCCGACGGTCTGGAGAAGGAGATCGGCGAGGACGAGGTGAAGCGGGTCAAGGACGAGGTGCAGGAACTCACCAAGAAGTTCGAGGGCAAGGTGGCCGACGCGGCGAAGACCAAGGAAGAAGAGGTGATGGAGGACTGATCCGACGGCGGAGGGGCGAAGGCGGAAGGCGGAAGGCACGACTCCGATCCGCCGCTTCCCTCCGCATTCCGCCCTCCCCCTTCCGCCCTAGTTCATGTCCTACCGCACCCTCAAGCGGCTGCTCGGCGAGACGAGCCTGGAGCGGAAGTGCCGGCTGCTGTTCGGCAGCGGGTTGCTGGCGCTCATCATCGGCTCCTTCCTGCTGTACCGCGGGCTGAACCGGCGGGTGGTTTGGGATCAGAACCGGGACGTCGCCCGGCTGCACGTCGGGTCGGTGTTGCGGGAGTTCCACGAACGGCTGAAGCAGTCCGGCGGCGACGCCGACGAGGCGGCGTCGCAGGGCGATCTGGCGGACTTCGCCCCCGCCACGCTGCCGGACGACCTGCGGGGCTACCTGTACCGCGTCTACGCCCCGGACCCCAGCCGGGCCGACGCCCTGCTGACCCCGCCAGATAAGGAGGGCCTGGACGCCCTCGCTGACCTGCGCGCCGGCGAAGAAGAGGTGACCCGGATCGAAGAGACCGACGACGGCCCGCGGTTCCACTTCTACGCCGCCGCCCGCAACGATCCGGCCCGCTGCGCGGCCTGCCACACGGGGGCGGCGCCGGGCGCCCTGCTGGGGGCGGTGCACGTCACGCTGCCGCTGGGCCGCACCCGGGCCAGCCTCGCCCGCAACGACGTGTTCCTGCTGACGACCGGCGTGGTCACCGCCGTGCTGGCGATGCTCGCCGCCTGGGCGATCGTGCGGTACGTGATCGTCAAGCCGGTGCTGCACCTCAAGGAGGTCGCCGACGAGATCGCCCGCGGCACCCTCGACCGCCGCAGCGACATCCGCACCGGGGACGAGTTCGAGGAGCTGTCCCAGGCGTTCAACCGGATGCTCCGCCACCTCATTACCCTGCAGGACGAACTGCGGGACAAGAACGTGGAGCTGGACACCCGGGCCGACCGCCTCGCCCAAGCGAATATGGAGCTGTACGAGACGAACCGGCTGAAGGACGAGTTCCTGGCCACAATGAGCCACGAGCTGCGCACCCCGCTCAACAGCATCCTGGGCTTCAGCGAAGTCCTGGAGAACTCGCCGGCCCTGGACGTCAAGCAGAAGAAGTGGGTCGGTAACATCCGCAACGGCGGCCGCGACCTGAAGGTGCTGATCGACGACATCCTCGATTTAGCCAAGATCGAAAGCGGCAAACTGGACGTGAACCCCGCGCCGGTCGATCTGGAACGCCTCTGCCACCGGCAGGCGGACGCCCTGCGGCCGATCGCGGAGCGGAAGGGCATCGAGATGGCCGTGGAGATCGATCGCTCCCTGCCGGAACTGCATCAGGACGCCGGCAAGTTGCAGCAGATTCTCAACAACCTGCTGTCGAACGCCCTGAAGTTCACCCCCTCCGGCGGTCAGGTGCGGGTCCGCGGCCGGGACCTCGGCCCGCGGGACCGCCGCGGCGGGGCGCTGATCGGCCCGATCGGCAGCGGCCGGCACGCCGAACGCTGGTTCGAACTCGCCGTCTCGGACACCGGCATCGGCATCCCGCTGGAAGATCAGGCGGCGATCTTCGAGAAGTTCCGGCAGGCCCGCGGCCCCTCCGCCGACGGTCGCGCCGCCGACGCCATGACCCGCGAGCACGGCGGCACCGGGCTGGGGCTTTCCATCGTCAAGGAACTCTGCCGCCTGCTCGGGGGTGAGGTGACCTGCACCAGCGAGTACGGCCGCGGCAGCCTGTTCACCGTGCGGCTGCCGGTCCGCTGCCCGGACCCTGAGCCGCCCGGCCCCGCGGAGGAGCCGGGCGAACTGCGTCTGCCGCGTTCGCCCGCCTCCGCCGCGTGAGCGGCGGCCGAGCCGTGACGGGCGAACCGTTACTTGCTCGGGGCGACTTCGGAGTCGAACACGCGCACCGTCTTCCAGTTCGCCTTCTGCTCCTTGATGAACTCCAAGTGCCGCGGGGCGACGGCGTACTTGTCGTGGGCCTCCTTGGACTCGAACACGACCAGCAGCGAGACGTCGAAGGTCTGGTCGTTCACTTCCCGGGAGAACTCCTCGGCCCGCGGGCCGGCGGCGAAGTAGACCGTGCCCTCGTGGTCGGTGAGGTACTTCTGGCAGGCGGCGACCAGTTCGGCCCGCCCCTCGGGGGTGGACTCGTTCAGAGTGAAGTAGACGCTGTGGTTGATCATCGGCGAGGCGGATTGGGCGGGGGCGGGATCTTCGCCCAGCAAAGCGGCCGGAGCCGTCGCCAGCAACGCCGCGGCGGCGCAGGACAGCCCGGCGACGACGGCGAACCGGCGGGACCGCCCGCGGCGGGCGGCGGGAGAGGCAACGGCGGCGGCGGAGTCGGACATCGGTGAGGCTCGGTTCGAGGGAGAAACGGGGGCCGAGCAGCATGAGCGACCGCCCCCCCGGATTCGACCCGGGCCGCGGCGGACGGAAATTTCCTCCGATTCCGCAGAATCGTCCTCAAGGTTCGAGTCCGAAGGGTCGATTCGTTCGGTGCGGGGCGCCTGTCGCGCCCCAACCGTTCGCCCGCCCTCGTTTCCCGCCCCCGGCCGTCGCCGGTCAGGACGCGTGAAACGACCGCTGACCGACCCGCAAAGGGATCTCGATGCTTCGCTCCCCCGTCTCCGCCCGGCGCCGTGCGGCCTCCGCGTTCGCCGGCGTGTTGGGAACTCTTTCCGCCTTCGTTCCCGCCGCCGGGGGAGCGGAGTACGCGGAGTATCTCATGCCGGCGTTGCCGCAGAGCGTGAGCTTCGCCGACGCCTCTCTGCAGCCGGCCGGTTACGTGCAGGCCTCCCCGGTGCTGCAAAGTCACGCCTTCGCCGCCCCGACGATGATGGGTCCGTCGTACGGCGGCCCGGCCTGCGGCCCGCCGCCGGGCTGCGGGTTGGTGAACGGCCGCCCGTACGACGGCTCCCGCCGCATCAGCGGCCTGCCGGCCTACCGGCCGTTCGGTCTGCCGATGCTGTCCGAGGTCGGCTCCGCGATCGGGGCGGGCGTCGGGGCGGTGGGGGCGACCGTGGGGGCGGTGGCGGACGACCTGCTGCTCGGCCCGGTCGGCGCCCCGCTGTGCGGAGGCGGCGCGGGCTACTGCCCCCCGCCCACCTGCGTGGTCCCGCAGCTCCGCTTCCAATCGGTCAACGCCGGCCCGCCCGTCTGTGCGGCGCCTTCCTGCGTCGCCCCGCTGTGCCCGCCGCCGATCTGCGCCGCCCCGGCGCCGATCTGTGCCGCTCCGCCGCCGATGTGCGCCGCCCCGCCGAGCTGCGTCGCCCCCCCGAGTTGCGTCGCCCCGCCGGTCTGTGCCGCCCCGCCGGTGTGCGACGTGGAACTGGTGCCCCAGACGACCACGAAATACGCCCGGCGGGAGTGCGTGACGTGGAAAGAGGTGGAGTGCGTCGCCTACCGCAACTGCAAGGAGGAGTACGTCGAACCGGTCTGCAAGACGGAGTGCCGCGTCGTCGACAAGGGGTGCTGGAAGCAGATCTGGGTGCCGAACCTGGTGACGGAGCAGTACACGACGACCGATTACGTCCGCCGCTGCCGCGTCCGCCGGGTGCCCTACACCTACACCAAGCAGGTCGCGGAGCGGTGCGAGAAGATCGTGCCCTACTGTGCGACCACCTACGTGCCGCGGCCCGTCTCCGCCTGCCTGCCCGAACCGGACTGCGGCGCCCCGGACCTGATGCCGTCCTACCCCAGCTACGGCCCGGCCGGCACGCCCCCCGGCGCCCCGCCCGCGGGCTCCTACTACGGCGCCGAGGCGTACGACGCCGGCAGCTACCACGGCGGGAACTACGGCAGCATGCCGGACGCGTACGGCACGGGCGTCCCCGGGGTGGAAGAATACATGCCCTCGCACGCCGCCCCGTCCCCGGTCCCGCTGCGGCCGATCCCGAACGACGACTTCAAGGAAGGCTCCGGCGGCGCCGCCCCGCAGTCCGGGGAAACCGACCGCACCTCGATGCTGTCGCCCGTCCCCTCCCGCACCGCCGCCCGCGGCTGGACCGAGCAGGCCGCTCCGGCCCGCCAGTTCTGACCGCCGCCGGCCCGTCGCAGGGAACGACCCGTCGCAGAGAAACAGCCCGCGTCCCGGGAGGGACGCGGGCTGTTCTCGTTCCCAGACGGCACGGCACCCCGTGGCGAACTGTCAGGCGGCGGCGGGGAGGGCCGCCTGGTAGGCGGTTCGCAACGCCGAGTCCAACGCGGCGAGCAAATCGCGGCGGGCGACCGGCTTGGCGAGCACACGGTGCACCGTCAGGGCCGCCGCGTCCCGCCGCATCGCCTCGTCCGTTTCCGCGGAGATGAGGATGCCCGGGGCGGCCGGGTTGATCGCCCGCAACTCGGCATAGGCTTCCAGGCCTGTGTTCTGCGGCATGCGGAAGTCCAGCACGGCCACGTCCACCCGCTCGGCGCGGATGATGCGGACCGCCTCGCCGCCGTGGCAGGCCTCCAGCAGTTCAAGCACCCCCGCGAACCGCTCCAGCACGGCAAGCACGACTTCCCGCAGGGCGTCGTTGTCCTCGGCCACCAGCACGCGGAACGGGGGTTCGATCAACGCTTCCTGCCCCCTCGGCAGGGCGTGCGCCGCGGCCGCGGGCTCAAGGTCGTCCAGCCGGACGCGGCCGGGCACGGGGAGCTCGTCGAGGCGCACCACTCCGGCCTGCCGGGGCGGCGGGGTTGGAGGGGACATCGCAGACGCCTCAGGTCAGGGGACGGACCCTTTCCTACGTGCATCTGCCGTGCCGCCGTTGGCCGCACACCCCGAAATCAGACCATAACCTCATCGAGACCAACAGGTTACGAAATCCGCCCCACAGACGTCGCTGTACGGTCGTCCGCCGGTTCGGCAGACCGCGCCGCACGATTAGGCGGTGCGATCGAAGGCGGAGTTGAAGAATGCGGTCAGACGCCTGTCGTACTCCGCCCCGGCGATATCGCGGCTCTGGTTGTGTTTCGCCTTGGGCACCAGCCAGACCGTGCCGTCGACGGCACGGGCCAGTCGGCGGGCCTGCTCCGGGGTGACGTAGCTGTCGCGGGCGCCGCTCACCAGCCACACCGGCCGGTCCCGCAGAGCGCGGAGGTCGCGCTGGAGGGCGAGGTGCCGGATCCCCTTCTTGCGGTCGGCCGATTTCCGCATCATCCACATGGACTGGCGCAGGTGCCACGTGGGGATCAGCGGGACGAACCACTTCGGGACCGCCAGCATCGCCCATTTGCGGGCGAACTCCGTGACGACGCTGTCGGTGACGAAGCCGCCGTCCGCGGCGACCGCGGCGATCCGCGGCTCGCGGGCCGCCGCCGCCAACGAAACGCAGGCGCCGCGGCTGACGCCGAACGCCCCCAGCGGCAGGCCGGGGGGCAGCCCGAAACGCCCCGGGTCGTCCAGCACGGCCCGCACGACGGCGAGGGCGTCTTCCACCTCCGGCTCGGCCGGCCAATGGCCCGGCACATGTCGCGGGTCCTCGTCACTCTCGAACATCCCGCGATGCTCGAACGACACCACCGCGAATCCCGCCGACGGCAACGCCTCGGCGTACCGACGCCAATACCACTTCGAGCCGCCGGTTTCCGGGCAGAACATGACCACTCCGCGGGGCGGACCCTCCGCGGGAATGACCGCGACCGACAGCTTCAGCGGTTCGCCCCGCGCGTTCGTCGCCTCGTCCAGCGCCACCTCCGTGACGAGCGCCCCCGTGGTGGCCGGCTCCGGGACGAGATTGAACGGCGGCTCCCGTTCGAAGAACGGGAGGGCGAACCGCACCACCGCCCGGCGGCTCACCACCTCGAACGCCAGCACAATCAGCAGGAGAACGATCCCGACGATCGCCCACAGGACCCAACCGTCCCACAGGCCGACGGCCCCCGGTCCGGGCGGCTCAGACGCCAGACCGGCAGCCGGTTCGGCGAGCGCCAGCGGGACGAGAATCACAGGCCGTTCCGGGTTCCGCAGGAGAAGCGCCCGCCGTTGCGGGTCGCGGCATCCTACGTTTCCGATCCGAACTCGGCAGCCGTGGGCGAACCCGAAACGGCCATTTCCCGCCGCCGGCCCTCCCCGCCCGCCCCTCACGACGACCGAGGCGGGTTCGGCCGACGCAGCGGGTCGGGATTCAGCCGGTGAAGCGGCCCAGGATCAGCGAGACGTTCTGCCCGCCGAAGCCGAAGCTGTTGGAGAGCGTCCGCTGCACGCGGCCGTCCCGAGCGGCGTTCGGGACGTAGTCCAGATCGCACTGCGGGTCCGGCGTGCTGTAATTGATCGTCGGCGGCAGTACGCCGTCGCGGATCGCCAATAGGCACAGGATCGCCTCCACGCTGCCGGCGGCGGCGATCAGGTGGCCCATCATGCTCTTCGTGGAGCTCACGGGCGTCTTCGCGGCAGAGTCGCCCAGTGCCTGCTTGATGGCGGCGGTTTCGGTGCGGTCGTTGACCTGCGTGCTGGTGCCGTGGGCGTTCACGTAGTCCACCTGATCCCGATTCATTTCCGCGTCCTGCAGGGCGCCGGTGATGCAGGCGACGGCGCCGCGGCCCTCGGGGTGAATGTCGGTGATGCGGTAGGCGTCCGCGGAGGAGCCGTAGCCGAGCACCTCGCCGAGGATCTCCGCCCCGCGGGCCTTCGCCCGGGAGAGTTCCTCGAGCACCACCATCCCGGCGCCCTCGCCGAGCACGAAGCCGTCGCGGTCGGCGTCGAACGGCCGGCTGGCGGCCTGCGGGTCGTTGTTGCGGGTGGACAGGCTGGTCAGCAGATTGAAGCCCGTCAGTCCGAAGGGATGAATCATGCTGTGGGCGCCGCCGGAGAGCATCACGTCGGCGTCGCCGCGGCGGATGATCTCGGTCGCCTCGCCGATCGCCTGACTGCTGGCGGCGCAGGCGGTCAGGCAGTTCAGGTTCGGCCCCTGGGCGTCGAACAGCGCCGACAGGTGGGCCGCCGGCATGTTCGGTTCCTGCTCCAACTCGAACTTGGCGTCGAGCCGTTCCAGGCCGAGTTCGCTGAACTTCGCCAGGTCCAGATCGCCGCTGGCCTGGGCTTCGGCGACCATCTGCATGAAGGTCGGGAAGTTCTGCTGCCCCTCGCCGGCGCCGAGGTACACGCCGAAGCGGGTCGGGTCGGGGGCGTGGGCGGGGTCGTCCAGCAGGCCGCTCTCGCGGATCGCCTGCTGGGCGGCGGCGACGGCGAAGCGGATGTTCGGCCCGGCCGACTCGAAGGCGGCGGGGTCGTCCACCAGCGACTCGAAGTCGAAGCCCTTCACCTCCGCGGCGAAGGTGGTGGGGAACTTGGAGGCGTCGAACCGGGTGATCGGCCCGATGCCGCTCCTCCCTTCCCGGACGGCGTCCCACACCGACTGCACGTCGTTGCCGACCGGCGTGACCGCCCCGAGACCTGTGATGACGACGCGACGACGCATGGGAACCGATCTGGAAGGAGCGACAGCGGCGCCGTGCCGGACGGGGGCCCGTTCGTCACGGCGCGGCCGAAGTGTAGGAGAAGTCGACCGATTTCGGGAAGCGGGGGTGAGCGAAACCGGCGTCCCGCGCGGACGTCAGCCGTCGGCTCGCAAATGTGCCGCGAAGGCCTCTTCCAACTCGAACGTTGCGGCGTCGGCCCGCGTGGCGACCAACTCCGCCGCGAACGCCAGCGGGAAGCCGGGCAGTTCGACGCTATCCGCGACGACCCGATATCCGCCGTCCCCGAGGCGGCGGGCGACGACCACGTCATTTTCCCAGGTCCAAACCTCCGGCACGCCGAGACCGGCGTAGATCGGCAGCTTTTCGACGCCGGGGCTCGTCACGTCAACCTCCAGCACGAGGTCGGGTGGCACGTCGCCGCCGTCGAGGTCAGGGAAGTTGCCGTTAAGGGCTAGATCGGCAGCGGAACGGCCCACGTAAAAGGCTTTATCCCCCTCCGCGCCTCCCACGTCCGCCTTCCGCCAAGTCGTGCTGCCGACAGGGATGATGTTCAAACGTCTGATCCGGCCGAACGCCGCGACGAAGTACCCCAACAGTTCGGCGACGTTTTCGTGACGCTTGCCCGGCACGGAGATCTCCAGTCGGCGGGAGGCTGCGTCGTAGGTCAGCCGCACTCGCTCGTTCCCGGGATCGTCTCGCAGTTCGCGGTAACTCCGCCACGAGACCCCCCGCAGCACCAACGGCGGGACGAGGCGCCGCGCGGTTTGCTGCGGAGGGGCAGGCGGGGCGGCCGGAGCGGCGGGGAACATCAGCCAGCCAGATGGAGAACGACGCCCGCAGTTTACGACCGGTACCCAGGCACTGAAAGACCTGCGATCAGGCCGCTTTGCGCAGTGGCCGGCGGGCGGGTTCGGCGACCTGACGGGGCAGGCGGACGCGGAACACGCTGCCGCGGCCCTCGCCGTCACTGTCCGCCTCGATCGTGCCGCCGTGGTCGGTGACGATACGGTGCGTCATCGAGAGCCCCAGCCCGGTGCCGGTGCCGTCGCCGCGGCGGGTGAAGAAGGGTTCGAACAGGTGCTCGCGGACCTCGTCCGTCATGCCGCAGCCGGTGTCTTCGACCGAGACCTCGACGGCGTCGGCCCCCGGGCGGACCCGCAGGGTGACGGCGCCGCCGTCCGGCGTCGCTTCCAGGGCGTTGAGGGTCAGGTTGAGCAACACCTGTTTGATCTCCGGCCCGTTGACATGAGCGATGGAGCCGCCGGCCCGATCCTCCGGTCCGCCGGCCCCGGTCGCGGCCACGCCGACGCAGCCGGCCGGGCCGGGATCAAACTCGACGCGGCGATCGGCGTATTTGCTCATCGGGCGGACCATTTCCAGCACCTCCTCGGCGAGGGTCCGCACGTCCGTGGGCTCGCGCACGCCGCCGTTACCCTTGGCGAAGGTCAGCAGCTTGCGGGTGATGCCGCTGCACCGATCCGTCTCCCGGGCGATCATCTCCAGGTAGCGCTCGGCGAGAGCCCGCTCCTGAGCGGAGCAGCCGGACAGCAGGGAAGCGGACCGCTGCGTGAGGCTCTGGGCCGCCATGCCGATCGCGGACAGCGGGTTGTTGATCTCGTGGGCCAGCCCGGCGGAGAGGGTGCCCACGCCGGCGAGGCGTTCGCTGCGGACCAGTTGGCGGGACTGCTCGTAGACGCGGCGGTCCAGCTCCTCGTTCATCTCGCTGAAGCGGTCAGCCATGTGATTAACGGCCCCGACCAGTTCGCCGACCTCGTCGTTGTACCACTGCTTGACGCGGTGCCCGACGTCTCCGCCGGCGATCTGCCGGGCGCTGCGGTGCAGGTCCCGCAACGGAACGCCTAGGCGGCGATAGCCGTAATACACCAGCCACCCGCAGCCAAGCACCACGAGGGCCGTCAGCCCGATCACCCAGAGCAGCAATCGGCGGTGGTGGCGATGGTGCTGGGAGAGACTGCGGTGCAGGTTCACGTGCGGGTCCGGGATCGCGTGCAGTTCGCTTTTGCTCAGCACGGCGAGCCGGAAGAGTTCGGCCCGGGCGGCGTCGGTCTTCTTTCGATCGAATTCCTGCCCGGACGGAGGCACGAGCACGTTGGCGACGGCGGCCATTGAGTTGAACCGATTGCCAATCGTGCCGAGCACCGGCCCCGCGACGACCCACTGCCCACGCTGCGGGCTGCCCAGGGGGGCGGCGTCGTAATCGCGAATCATCATGACCCGAGCCTGCTCCGCGGCGGCGAGCAGCCCGCGGACCTCCCGCTGAAGTCCCTCGGCGACCTCCCGAGTCGGCGGCGCGTTCTGCGGCAGGGTGTGCGCCTGCAGATTGTCGACCGCCCGGTCGAGGGCGGCCCGGTTCGGCAGATTGGTCAGCCGGGCGTAGATCTCCCGGGTGGCCTGATGGCTCTGGTTCAGCGTGACCAGCGCCGCCCCGCTGAGCAGCACCAGCATCGCCGCCGCGAGGGCCACGCCGCCGTACAGTCGCAGCCGCAGGCTTCGAGCGAAAAACACGGGCGGCGCCTCCTGGCCGGTGAGGGGGGAATCACCCCCGCCGATCGACCCCCGACGGCCGACCGCGGGGGGTCGCGGCAAACAGTACCACTCCCCGCCCCGGCGACCTACCGGAAGTTTCGCACACGACGGACCGGGGACGAGACGCCCGGTGCCCTTACTCCGGTCTGGCCGCGGGGCTGGGCGACAGATCGGGCGGCGGCGGGGGCGGCTTGGGCCGGGGCGGGGCCAGCCGGTCGGCGCCCGCGCGGCGGGTCTGCACGAGTCCCTTCATCTGCACGTCGATCATCCGGCAGAGGTGCTGAAACGCCCCCTGCAGGTCGGCCTCGGAGGCGCTGGCGGCTGCCCGAGCGCGGTGTTTCTCCACCCGCTTCGGGTCGATCGGCCAGCGCTCCTCCGCGGCGGTGCGTTGAAGTTGCGAGGCGAGTTGTCCCGCCTCGGCGACGATCGCCCGATCCACCACCGCCGGGGCGCTGCGGTAGGCCCGCCAGACGGCGGTCTCGCTGCCGGCGGTGTGCAGCGGGCGCTCCCGCGGGCCGCGGTACCACTTCTGCCAGATGCGAAAGCCCGCCGCCGCCAGCAGCGCCCCGCCCGCCCCCGTCACCAGCGTTCCGGCGACGTAGTGCCCGAACAGCAGCAACGCCAACCCGGTGACCAGCACCGCCGCCAGCGCCCACGCGGCCGCCAGCAGCCAGGGGTTCATCGGGCGGGTCGGATCGCGGGTCGGGTTATGGGCGACGCCCTCGGGGATCTCGCCCACCTGGGCCACCACGACGGTGGTGTTGTCGGAGCCGCCCCGCAGGTTCGCGAGGTTCACCAAGGTTTTCGCCGCCTCCTCCGGCGGCAGGGATCCGGCGATGGCGCCGATCTCGTGATCCTGCACGTGCCCCGTCAGGCCGTCGCTGCACAGCACGTAGACGTCGCCCGGCAGGATGGCGAACGGCCCCTCGACGTCCACCGCCACGTCCGGGGCCGGCCCGAGCGAGCGGGTGATGACGTTCCGCGGCTCGTTCAGCATGACCGACTGCGGGTCCATCCCCTGCCGGATCAGTTCCCACTGCAAACTGTGATCGAACGTCAGCTGATCGCAGCGCTGCCCGCGGATGCGGTAACACCGGCTGTCGCCGACGTGGGCGATCGCGGCGCCCTGCGGCGTGAGGGCCAGGGCCGTGCAGGTCGTGCCCATCCGGGAGAAGTCCGGCGTGCTCTCGCCCTTGGCGTAGATCGCCGCGTTGGCCCGGACGACCGCGGCGGCGAGGCGGTCGGCGGGGTCGCCGCCGGTGGTGTCTCTCAGATAGTCCTGCGGCACGACCTCCGCGGCGATGCCGCTGGCCAACTCGCCGACCGCATGCCCGCCCATGCCGTCCGCCACCAATAACAGGTGGCCGTGATCGGCGAACGACTCCCGCGAACCGGCCAGCCGCACCGCGGAAGCGTCCTCGTTGTTCTGGCGCCGAAGCCCCACGTCCGTCCGAACGGCGTAGCGAAGCGGTTGCTCGAACAGCAAGAGGAACCCGACGGCAACGGAAACGACGCGAAACGATGGGGAAGGAAACTCTAAGGCTTCCCCCCGACCGCCGCCATCACGGCGATCCCGGGGCCGTCTCCGCGGGATCGAAGGCGTCGGCACCGGAACCGGTCTTCCGTCGCTTGGCGACCTCGCGCTAGAACCCGCGGCGATGAATCCCGCCCCGCACCCCCGCCGCACCTCCCGCCCCGCGGGCGGCCGTCCGGCCGTTCGCCGCCGGGCCGCGATCGCGCGCCTGTGGGCGCTCGCCGCGGCGGCGACGCTGCTGGGGTCCGGCTGCAACTCCGTGCACCGCCGGCTGACGATCGACAGTCAGCCCCGCGGCGCCCTGGTGATGGTCGACGGCGAACGGATCGGCTACACGCCCGCCTCCATCAGCTACGACTACTACGCCACCCGCCGCATCACGCTGGTGAAGGACGGGTACGAAACCCAAAGCTTCCTCCAGCCGATCGAAGCCCCCTGGTGGCAGATCCCGCCGGCGGACTTCGTCACCGACAACTTCCTGCCGCATCAGGTGGAAGATCGGCGGGTGATCTTCCGCAATCTGGCCCCGAAGGTGTTGGCCCCGACGGAGGACGTCCTCATCCGGGCCGACGACCTGCGGAACCGCAGTCAGCTCGAACCGTAACGAATCGGCCGCTCAGGCGGCCGCGTCTCGGTTCGCCTCGCCGCGGACGGAAGCGACGGCGTCGTGCGGGTGCAGGCTTTCGAGGTGCCGGACGCTGATCTCGTAGCTCCGCACGTCGGCCAGCCCGACGACCGCCGGGGCGAGCCGGCGGGCGGCGTCTTCGCAGAACATCGGATTGGCGGCGTTCAGGCGGGCGAACTCCCGTTCGTCGGCCCGTTTCACAGCCCCCTGCGTCGCCGTGCCGAGGGCGGCCTCGGAGGCTTCGATCAGATCCTGCCAGCCGAAGCTCGCCGCGGCGGCGTCGAGGGTGACGGTCACGTCGGCGAGGCTCCGCTGACTGTGCGGGTGCCCGGCGATCGAACCGGGCTTCGCCAGCCAGGCCCGCACGGCCTCCGCGGAAACTTCGCCGGTCGTGCCGAAGGCTTCGCGGAAGGCTTCGTCCGTGAGATCGCGGGAGAGGGCGGCGCTGCACGGGCAGGTACTGGAATATTCGACCCGCACCGACGCGGTGAGCGTCAGACCTGCCCGGGTCAGGGCGGCGCCGCAGCGGACCGGGTAGTGCCGCCAGCCGGACTCGCCGGAGACCAGCGACGGTTGCCGCACCGGGAGCGTGAGCGAGACGTCGCAGAAGGCCCCCTCGCTGACACCGGCGTGGGACTGCACCATCTCCTCGACCAGCCGAGCCAGCCGGGCCGGGGCGAGGCCCTGCTCCAACGCGTCCTGGGCTCGGAGGTAGAGCCGGGACATGTGGATGCCGCGGCTGTGCGGGTCGTCGAGGCTCACCGCGAGATCGCACAGCGCCGGCAGCAGGGCGGGCCGGCCGTCGACCGTCACCGCGGCGACGGCCTGCACGCCGCTCATCCCGACCCGGTCCAACCGTCCGCGGACGCCGGGGGCCGTGGAGACCGCCACGTCCGGCAACGGCCCGTCGGCCGGACGGACGGTGTCCGCCGCCGCGGGAGAGACCGTCGCCGCGGGGAGCGGGGGCGCCGCGGTCGGGTGGGCGTCCGCACGACCGGCGGGCGGCGGAACGACGGCGGGGGACAGCATCGGCGGGACAAATCTGCGGAACGGGAACGCGATCCTATCCCCGCGGCCGTCCCTCTCATACCGCTTCAGCGCCGTCTCGGCGGAACGGCGGACGGTTTGCGGTCGTCGGACCCGCTCGTTCGGAACGAACGCTTCCCCCGTCCGCGGTCCCTCAGCGAATCACGCGATGCCGGCCGCCCTCGGCGGTTTGCAGGCGGACCGGGGTGAAGTCCTCCGCGGTGCGTTCGCGGTACAGCTTGAGGGCGTGGACCGCGTGATACATCCCGCCGACCGCTTTCCCGCCGACTTCGGCGTGCCGGCCGGCCAGCAGGTCGGCGGCGACGCGGCCGACGCCGGCCCGCACCCAGGGGCTGTCCAGTTCGCTCTGCGGGAGGGCCATCATCAGGAACTCCAGCGTGTGCCCGCTGGAGCCGATGCGGGTCACGAGGTCCCGCTGGTGCGACCGCCCCATGAAGTACTTGTCGCTGAAGGACCCGTCCGGGTTCTGCAGGCTGCGGGCCAGGTTCGTGTACCGGCCGACCTTCTCATGGGCGAGCAGCCAGTGCCCCCGCAGCGGCTTCCCCTCCTGCAACCGGGCGTTGCGGGCGCTGGCGAGGGCGTACAGACCGTGCGTGCCGCCGCAGGCGTGCTTGGTGGGGTCGCTCTTGATCTCTTCCTGAACGAGCCGCTCCATGCTCCAGGGCTCGCGGCGGGCGTTGACCCACTGCGATTCGCTGTCGAGGTAGACGCTGAACGCCCACAGGGTCCAGGTGATCTCCTCGGTGCGGTTCAACCGCACCTCCCGCTTGGCGGTCTCAATCCAGTCGGCGATCGTGAAGGGCCGGCCGGCGCCGTCCTTCAGGACGAACGTCTTGGGCAGATCGCTCATCGCCAGGAAGGCGAGGATCTGGTTGGGGTGGCCTTCAAAGTCGTACATCACCCCGCTGTACTCGTGGGCCTTCGGCCCGTACTGGCCCCGCACGAACCAGGGCTCGCCCTTGAAGCTCGGCCCGCTGGCGATCCAGTCCAGGGCGGAGACGCGGCGGCCGTCGACGATCAGCGTGTAGTCCTCCCGCAGGGCCATCAGCCCGTGGCCGATCTGCCAGGGGGAGTTGCTGGCGGTCGTGCGGCTCTCGCCGGTCAGCAGCCGGGCGGAGGTGATCTCGATCGCCTGATCGCAGGCGACGGCCAGCGAATCCAGCGGCTTCGCCGTCGGCAGTTCCTGCGGCAGGTCCAGCGCCTGCGGATCGGCCGGCACCGCCGGGCCGTCCAGCGCGTCGACGACGGTCACGGTCGTCCCGTCGAACCCGTCGTCCGTCGCCCGGGCTTCCCCCTCCACCCCGCGAACCCGGGCCACGGGGCCGCTGGGCTCGGCGACGACCATCACCCGCCCCTCGACGTCCCGCGTGTCCAGCGGAATGCCGATCCGAATCGTCGCGGGAACCGGCTCGATCCGGCGCACGGGCATGCCCTCGGAGTCCGCCAGCCGGGCGGGCTCCGCGACGGGCGACGACTGCGCAACGGGCGACGAGGTCGTGTCGAACGACGGGGCCGTGACGGCGGGTTGATTCAGCGCCGGGCCGGTGCGGCCGGCGGGGCTGCGGAGGTAGGCGGCGCCGTTCTCGACGCCCGGCTTGGCGAACGGATCGCGCGGGGGGGTGAAGAACCCTTCGAGCCGCTGCCGCACGACCTGCGGGTCCGCCGTCGGACTGCTGATCGTCACCCGGACGGCCGGTCTGGGGGCGACCAGCGGGGTGCGGGGAGCGTCGTTTGCCGAAGCCGCGACGCCGCCGAGCCCGGTCGCCGTCAGCCACGCCGCCAGGGCGACGCCCCGCCCCAGGGGTCCGCGGCTCGCGGCCGCTTTGCGTGCGTTCGGCCGGTCGGGATGGGGGCGGGAAGGAATCACGCTGAGTCCGTGCGGTGGTGCGATACGGTCCCGTCCATGGGCCGACGTCGGGAAGCCGTCCCCGAGCCGTCTCATCGGCCAGCGCCCCGCCGCCTCTTGCCCCTGGTTCGGGAGCATCCTGACGCACCTGCCGGTTCGAACGGATTCGTTCGGTATAATCATTCGATCGGGCTCGGGTCCTTCGGGCGCGACGTTCGTTCCCACCCCGCCGCGACGATCCTGCAACCTGCCGGCCACATTGATGAGGAGGCGCCCGCGATGAAGAAGTGCCAACGCTGCGCCAAACCGGCGGTCTTTCACGTCACCGAAATCGAGGACGACGAGCCGTCCGAGGTGCATTTCTGCGAAGAGCACTTCCACGCCTACATGAAGGCGGAGGAGGATTCCCCGGCGGAACTGCCCCCGGATCTGGCCGCGGACACTCTCAAAGCCGTTCAGGCGATGCAGGAGATCTCCGAGGCCGCCGCCGTGAAGAAGGGGGCCGGCAAACGCTGCCCGCACTGCGGCATCAGCTTTCACGAGTTCCGCGAGAAGGGCCGCTTCGGCTGCCCCGGCGATTACGACGCCTTCCGCGAGCAACTCGTCCCGCTGGTAGAGAACATCCACGACGCGACCCGGCACGTCGGCAAAACGCCCGCCGGCGCCGCGGGCGGGGAAAAGAGCCGCCAGTTCCAGCTCATCCGTCTGCGGAAGGAACTGGCCGAGGCCATCGCCGCCGAGGACTACGAACGCGCCGCCAGTCTGCGGGACGAAATCGGCGGCCTGGGCGGCGTCGAGGCCGAGTAGGCGAGCGAGGGGGCGTCAGTCCCCCGTGCCCTCGCCCGAGGGGCGCCCCCACCCGAGGGCATCGCCAATGCGAACTGCCTACGAAGACGGGGGGCTCTCGCCCCCCGCTGCAAATCGATCGGTCAAGCTTAGGGGGCTCAACGCCCCCCGCTCTCCCGGCTCTATTCTTCCGGGACGTAGGGCATCAGGCCGATGAACCGGGCCCGCAGCACGGCTTCGCGGACGGCCCGCTGGTACAGGGCGCAGGTTCCGGTGCGGCGACGCGGCATGATCCGGCCTTCGCGGTCCACGAGGGTCTTCAGCAGCTTGACGTCCTTGTAGTCCACGTACACCGGGCGCGGCACTTCGCCGCCGCCGGTGAAGCGGCACTTCATCGGCTTTTTGACGCGAGCCCGCTTCTTACGGAGCTTGCGAAGGTTCAGTCGGTTGCTGCGGGCCATAGATACAGGGACCGGGGGGCGTCGTACGGCGACGCGACGACGGGGGGAGACGGACGGTGAACGAGGGCAGACCGCGGATCGTATCGCCCCGCAGTCGTTTCGTCACCCCATCCGCGATTGCCGCTCCGCGGCGCCGCCGCTCAGCCCACCCGCTCGATCCGCATCTGCGGGTCGCCGCCGGTCACCCGCACCGTTCCGTCCGGCTCGATCAGCACGTCGATCTCGCTGCGGACGCCCACTTCCCCGTCCACGTACACCCCCGGTTCGATCGTGAAACAGGTGTTCGGCAGGAACAGCCGTTCGTCCCGCGTCTCCAGATCGTCCAGGTGCGTGCCCTCGCCGTGGGTCGTGTTCACGCCCATGCTGTGCCCGGTGCGGTGCACGAACGCCTCGCCGTACCCGGCGGCGTCAATAAGGTCCCGGGCCACGCGATCCGCTTCCCACCCCCGGACGGGTTCGTCCGCGGCGAAGCGGTCGCGGATGAGGTTCAACGCCGCGTCCCGCCCCCGCACGACGGCGGCGAAGGCCTCCGCCTCCCGCGGCGACGGGTCTCGACCGAAGGTGAAACAGCGGGTGATGTCCGCATAGGGGGCCGACGGGCGGTCGACCTTGCACCACATATCCAGCAGCAGAAAGTCGCCGCGGCGGAGGGCGGTGTCCTGGCCGGTTCCAGTTTCGTAGTGGCAGTCGGCCCCGTGGACGCCCCGCGCGACAATCGGCGGGGAATACGACATGCACCCCTTCCGACTGAAGAAGGCGAGCAGCCGGTCGCGGATCTCTCCCTCCTCGATCGTCCCCCCGCCGACGGTCGTCTCGTGGATCAGCGACGTGGCGAACGCGAAGGCGTCCTCCACCACCGCCGCCGCCCGCAGGTGATCGGTCCGCTGGGCCTCGGTCAGGGTGGAGAGGAACCGGCCGATCAGGTCCCCGCTGCTGACGACCTCCGTCCCGCAGGCCCGCACCAGATCCACCGTGCCGGCGTCGACCGTGGAGACGTATGGGTTGCCGGCGTTCGGGACGTACTCCATCGCCACCCGGCCGGCCTCGCCGAGCACAGCTACCAACCCCGCCCGCAGTTCCTGCCGGGAAAGGTAGACGTGCTTCGCGCCGGGCAGGTGGTCCAGACTGCCGCGTTCGATGCGGTGCACCAGCGCCCGCGGTTCGCCCACGGCGGGAATGAAGTAGAACAGCCGGCGGCTCTGCGACGGCCGTTCGTCCAGCCCCAGCAGGCGATGGGCCAGCGGGTTGGAGCCTCGGAAGTCGTACAGCAGCCAGCCGTCCAGCCCCGCGGCGGTCAGTTCCTCACGAACGGCGGCGGGATCAAGCATCGGGCGAACAGCGACAAAGCGGTGGAGCGAACCGCCGCAGTCTACCGGCCGGCGATCCGCTTCGCCCGGCGGACCAGATCGGCGTCCGTCACGGCCGTTTCGGACAGCCATTCCCGGCACAGTCGACCGTGCGGCCCGCCGGCCGGATCGGCGGCGCAGTTCAGAGCGAACCGGGCGGCGCCCACCTGCAACGAGCGCCGCCGCAGCTCGTCCGCGTCCCGCGAGTTCGCCGCGGCGGCCAGCACGGCCGGGGCGTGCGCCCAGGCCCGCCACGCGGCGAGTTGATCGACGGCCGCCTCCGCGGCGGCGTCGCTGGTCAGCAGGGCGGCGGCGAAGCGGTCGAGGCGGTCGGCCTCCAAGCCAAAGCCGCGGTCCCGCCGGGCGACGTCCGCGGCGTTCAACGCGGACAGCGTGAACCCCAGCGGACAGCGGGGCCGCTCGCAGAGGTTCTCCAGCCAGCTCACCGCCGGCTCACCGCCGCAGAGCAGCAGACCCGTCACGCAGCCGGCGGCGGCGTCGCCCCGCTTGGCCCGTTCGAGGATCGCTTGGGAGAGAACGGCGTTGCCCGCGTTCGGGTCGGCCACGCCGAACAGGAACCCGCAGGCGTCTGCGGCGTCCGCGTCGGTCGCCGGGTCGGCGAGCAGTTGCCGCAGCCGGGCCGCGGGCAGGTCGGCGGCGTGCCGCCGCAGCGTGGCGAGGTCCAACCGCACTAACCCGGCGAGGCAGGCGTTCCGCACACTCGGATCGTCCAGCCCCGCCGCCAGCGCCGGCACCGTCGTGCGGTCGGCCGGGGGCCGGGGGAGGGTGAACTCGAAGGCTTCCGCGTGCGCCGGCAGGGCCGGGGGCAGGCGGTTCGCCTCCAGCCGGGGGCGGAGCACGGCCCGCTCCTGACCGGCGGCGGAGTCGGCGCCGCAGAGGGTCAGCAGCAGGGCGGCGGTGAAGCAGTGAGCGACGTGGGGCACCGGCCGGTCCTTCGGCTGCGAGGAGTCGCCGGACCCTAGGGATTCGCCCCGGGCGCGGGAACCGCGGTTTCCCGGGTTCACGACGCGATCGGGGCGAAGCGGGCTCACAGCACTTCCAATGTCGGCGTGCGGGCCTTCTCCAGCGCCCCGCGGGCCAGTTCCAGCGCCGCCTTGCCGGCGGCCCGGCGGAGTTCGTCCGCGACCGCCCCGCCCTCAGAGAGCACGTTGGCGAACGTCCCGGCGTCGCCCAGTTCCCGCACTCTGCCGTCGGCGGGGATCTCGCCGAGCGTCGGCACGCCGAGCGCTTCGGCCTCAGCCTTCGCCCCGCCGCGGCCGAACAGGTCGCCGGCCATGTTCTCAACCATGCCCAGCACGGGGATCTCCAGTTGGCGGTACATCGAGACCGCCTTCACCGCGTCCAGCAGGGCGACCTTCTGCGGGGTGCAGACCACCACCGCCCCGCCCAGCGCCGCGTTCTGGGCGAGGGTGAGGGCCACGTCGCCGGTGCCGGGCGGTAGGTCGATCACGAGGTAGTCCAGTTCGCCCCACTCCGCCTGTTGGAGGAAGGAGAGCACGTATTTCTGCGTCATCGGCCCCCGCAGCACCGCGGCGGACCGCTCCGGCATGACGAACGCGGCGCTGAGCAGCCCCAGCGACTTCCCGCCCGGCAGCGAGACCGGCACCGGCAACAGTCGGGGCACCTTCCGGCCGTCCGGGCCGGTGCGCTCGGTCATCTCCGGCGGGCCGTGCTTGGAGACGCCGAACAGGTGCGGCAGCGAGGGCCCGTGGATGTCGGCGTCCACCACACCCACCTTCGCCCCGGCCTCGGCGAAGGCGATCGCCAGCCCGGCGGCGACGGTCGACTTGCCGACCCCGCCCTTACCGCTGCCGACCGCGATGATGTTCTTGGCCGTCAGCCCCAGCCGCCCGCCGGCGTTCCGGCCGATCACCCGCGGCTGCCAGTCGATCGTCACCGCCCCGCCGCCCAGCGCCGCGGCGACCTTCGCCTCAATCTGCTCCCGGAGCGGGTGCAGCACGCAAGGCGGATGCAGGATGACGTTCGCCCGGTCGCCGGCGGCCTCGACGGAGCCGACGGCGTTCAGTTCCCCCAGCGATTTCCCGAAGGCGGGATCGACGACGTTGCGAACGGCGGCGACGGGATCGGACGGCAACGGCATGGACGGACGGGGAGAAAGACGCGGCGAAGCGGGATCGTACGGCGATCGGACCGTTTCGACACCGGGGCCGCCCCGGTGACGACCGATACCGGGAAGCCCAAGATGGTCCGACATCTTTCCCGCCCCAATCTTTTCCCCCGCCGCCCGATGCCCACCCTCACCGTCAAGAACGCCGGCTCCTTCGACGTCCCCGCCGACAAGCGCCTCGTCAAAGCCCTCACCGAGGACGCCGGCCAGGACCAGCTGCACGCCTGCGGCGGCGTGGCGAAGTGCACCACCTGCCGGGTGAAGATCACCGACGGCCTGCCCAGCAAGATGACCGCCGCCGAAAAGGCTGTGCGCGAGGCGAAGGGCCTAGAAGACCCGCAGATCCGCCTCTCCTGCCAACTGCTGTGCGACCACGACATGACCGTCGAGGTGATCAGCCGCTTCGAAGGCAGCGGCCGCAAAGACGCCGGCAGCCCGGTGGCGGACGAGATTCAGCCGAGCCCGGAGTGGGTGTAAAGGAATGACCAAGGCACAAGACACAAGACACAAAGACGGGCTCTAGCCGCTGTGCTTGCGGAGGATCGCGGTGAAGATCCGGACCAGTTGGAGGGCCTCGTCGTTGAGACGATCCCGCTCGTCCGAAATCGCCGCCTCTCCGCGAGCGTCGAGTAGCCGGAGCCAGAGGCCGCTTTCCTTCGCCTCCTTCCGGCTGATCTTGATGCGGAACCGAAAGTCTTTCGGGCCAAGTGCGTCGTTCGCCTCGAAGTAGTTCGCAGCGACCGACCCTGACGAGCGGAGCAGCTGCCGCCCGTCTACCTGATTGGCGACCGTTCGCGGCAGGCGACGAACCAGTGCCCGTACCTCACGGGCAAACCGTTCGGTGCGTTCCTCCAGATCGAACCGCGGTCCATCGTCTTTGTATCTTGTGTCTTGTCCCTTGGTGATTTGACCCTCACATATTCGTCTTCGTATCCCCCGCCCCGCCCACCGCCTTGGCCAGCGCCGTGTTGATCTCGCGGTCGTGTTGGTGGTTGCGGGCGTAGATGCGGAAGATCGCGAAGGCCAGCGGCAGACTGCGGAACAGCTCGTCGTCGTGCAGTTCCGTCGGGCCGCCGGCGGCGGGGTCGAGGAGCCAGTTCAGGCCGGCGACCGGCAGGTCGGCGCTGGGGCGGTGGTAGTGGCGGGCGCTGTCGACGGCGAGTTCGATCTCGCGAATCTCCTTCGGCAGATACCGCCGCACGCGGGCCTCGATCAGCTCCGGCTCGGAGTAGATCGTGGTCCGCTCCGCGGCCCCGCTGTGGAAGGAGATCGTGCGCTCCGCCGCCATCTTCCAGCCGAACCGGCGGGCGAGGATCGCGTCCCATTTCTCGCCCAGCGCCTTGTCCGCCGGGTCGTCCGACAGCGACAGCCGGGAGACGTCGACCAGAAAACTCTGCTCCGTCAGCCGGCGGTAGGCGTCCAGGTGCTCCAGCGGGTTGCCGGGGAACAGGCGGGACATCGTCTCCGCGAACAGTTCCTCCAGCGCCAGATCGAAGGCCCGCACGGTGCGGTGGAAGTAGACGGTGCGAAACAGGTTCGCCCGGGTCTCGATGAAGTTGATCAGTGCCGGCAGGCCGCGGGCGTGGATCGTCAGTCCGGCGGGGGTGAAGAAGCTGTAATGCGTCAGCCGGGAGAGGTCGAAGGCCCGGGTGTTGTAGCCGCTCATGTAGGCGTCCCGCAGGACGAAATCCATGTTGTCGACCGTGTAGATCCCGCTGAACAGGCTCCGCAGCTTACGGAGCCAGTCCGGCTGGTCGTCAGGCTCGCCCAACCGGGGACGCTGGATCAGATAGGCGACCTGCCGCGGTTCGACCTCCTCCAGCGGGCCGATCACCCCGCCGGGGTTGCGACGCACGCCGCGGATCAGGTCGCCGAGTTCGTGCTCGATAATCTGAGCGCCGAGGCGTTCGTGGGTCAGGCCGAACTGGTCGAGGTAGTGGTCGTCGAAGAAGTGCCCGAACGGCCCGTGCCCCACGTCGTGCAATAGGGCGGCCAACCGGCAGAGGGTGACGACCAGCGGCTTCGACGGCGTGTTCGGGCAACTGGCGGCGAGAGAGTCGTACCACTCGTCGCTGACCCGCCCGGCGAGGTGCATCGCCCCGAGGACGTGCTGGAACCGCATGTGCTCCGCGCTGGGGAAGACGTACCAAGCGGTTTGCAGTTGGTGGATCGCCCGCAGCCGCTGGACCCAGGGGTGGTCGATGATCTGGGCCTCGCCCACCTCCCCCGCCGGCAGCCCGGCGCCGCTGGTAAAGGGGATGTAGCCGTGGATCGGATCGTGGGAGAGGCTTTCGTGGGAGTAGTCGCGGGCCATGGGAACGAGCGGGGTCGGGCGGAGCGGCAATGTTTCTGGGAGCCGATCGTATCGCCCGACGGTCGGTCCGCGCGACCTGGGCCGCGGGAGCCGGGTCGGTCCGGGGGAGGTGGGAATGCACGCCCCGACCGCGGATGCTGGGCGACGTCACGATTTCCCGACCGACGGACGTCCGCCATGCCCCCGCTCGCCCTGCTCGCTCTCCTGCTCCCCGCGGCCCCGCAGGACGCCCCCGTGGCCCCGCCGGCCGCCGCCGAGGACTCCGCCCCCGCCGCGTTCCTCGACGGAACCGGCCCCGGCTGGGAGGCGCTGACGGAGGCGGACCTCGTCGACGTCAACGGCGAGCCGGACACCTGGACCTGGCAGGACGGCGAACTGCACTCCACCGGTAAGCCGGTCGGCGTGATCCGCACCAGGGAGCCGCTGAAAAACTTCGAGATGTCCCTGCAATGGCGGCACCTCAAAGCGGCCGGGAACTCCGGCACCTTCGTCTGGGTGCCGGAGGAGAAGCTGACGGACCTCCCCCCCGGCCGACTGCCCGGCGGCGGCATCGAAGTGCAGATTCTCGACCACGGCTACACCGAGAAGTACGAGTCCGGCACCGGCAAACCCGGCGACTGGTTCAGCACCGACGGCGACGTGTTCCCCGTCGGCTCCTCCAAGATGACCCCCTTCCCGCCGCTCTCCCCCAACGGCTCCCGCAGCTTCCCCTCCGAACGCCGCAGCAAAGGCGTGGGCGAGTGGAACCACTACTACGTCCGCGCGATCAACGGCGAAGTCCGGCTGTGGGTGAACGGCAAGGAGGTCTCCGGCGGCACGAACTGCCAACCGGCCGAGGGCTATCTCTGCTTCGAGGCGGAAGGTTCCCCGATCGAGTTCCGCGAGGTGAAGATTCGTAAGCTGCCGTAACGGCGTCGCCCTCCGGGGGACCGGCGCGTCAGGCCGCGAGGCGCCGCCGTTCGCCGGAGGGGGCATGCAGCACGAGAGGCCGCGCCGGAACACGTTCCACGGCGAGTTCCGTCTCGAACGCGGCGGCGTACTCGCGTCGACAGGTGACGAACAGTTCCAGGGCGCCGATCGCCAGGGCGAGGTAGCCGGACAGTTCGATCGATTCTTCCACCAATCGCTTCATCGGGTCCGCCTGATGGACGTTGGTGACGGAATCCCACAGATCCGAGCGATCGAACAGGGCCGCGACCACGAGGATTTGCAGGCCGCCGCACAAAAGCAGCCCCGCAGCCGGGTGATTCGCCCACTGGAACGATTCCGCCCACCACCGCCGATCCCGCCACGCGACCAACGCCACCGCAGCGGCGATCGGCCCGCCGGCCAAGTATTTATAAGCGTCTTCAAAGGCGACCCGTTCGATCCAGAGGTCCGATTCCCGGGCCGCCGCGTACAGCAGCGCCCCGCTGCACAGGGCGAGCGCGGTCCGTCCCCGACGGGCGAACGCCGCCGCCGCCGCGAGCGTCGCCCCGCCGATCACCGCGACGCCGACCTGCGACAGTTCGAGCAGGCCGTTCTCCTCCGCGATCGACGGGCCGCGGGCGACGACCAGTTGATAGAGCGCCTGAACGGCGAGACCCGCCGCGAGGACGTACGCAAAGAACCGGACGATCTGCCAGCGGCTTGCCTCCTCGGATGAAGCGTTCATGAAGGCGGGGTTAGCCGAATGCCCCGCCGCCGGAAATGGCAATTCGACAATCGTCGCCCACGGCTCAAGTCGTCCACGACCGGCGGGTC
Organism: Alienimonas californiensis; assembly: GCF_007743815.1. Lineage (GTDB taxonomy): Bacteria > Planctomycetota > Planctomycetia > Planctomycetales > Planctomycetaceae > Alienimonas > Alienimonas californiensis. Next base: position 3,925,798 of record NZ_CP036265.1, on the reverse strand, counting down.
GCGCCGACGAACGGCCGTCGCCCCGGCGATCGCCCTCGGCGTCACTCGGCCGTCGGCAAACACCCCCGCACCGCCCGGCCCCAGGCGGCGTGGCGGCGGTCGGCCTCGGCGGGGTCGATGCGGGGGAGGAAGTCCCGATCGCACAGCGCCGTCGGCGGCTCCTCCGGCCAGACGCCGGTGCCGAGCCCGGCCAGTCGGGCCGCTCCGAAGGCAGTGATTTCTGCCACGGCCGTCCGCCGCACCGGCACGCCCAGCAGGTCGGCCTGGGTTTGCATCAGCAGGTCGTTGCGGCTCGCCCCGCCGTCGGCGTTCAGCCGAGTCAGGGGGGGGAGCCCGGCGCCGTCCTTCCCCATTTCGGAGAGGTCTGCGTTCATGGCCTCGACCACGTCACGGGTGCGGTGGGCGATTGCCTCCAGCGCCGCCCGGGCGATGTGGCCGCGGGTCGTGCCGCGGGTGATGCCGGCGATCGTCCCTCGGGCGTCCGGTCGCCAGTAGGGGGCGCCGAGGCCCACGAACGCCGGCACGAACGTCACCCCGCCGGCGTCCGGCACGGTCTCGGCCAGCGCTTCGACCTCCGCGGCGTTCTCGAAAAGACCCAGGCCGTCCCGCAGCCATTGAACCGCCGCCCCGGCGACCAGCACGGCCCCTTCCAGGCAGAAGGTCGTCCGCCCGCCGATCCGCCAGCCGACGGTCGTCAGCAGGCGGTTCGCCGACGGGACAGGCGTGCCGCCGGTGTTCATCAACAGGAAACAGCCGGTGCCGTAGGTGTTCTTGGCGGAGCCGGGCGTCAGACAGCCCTGCCCGAAGGTCGCCGCCTGCTGATCGCCCGCCAACCCGCAGACCGGCAGCCGTTCCCCCAGCACGGCCGGGTCGGTCTCGGTCAGCCGGCCGGCGGAGTCCACGATCTCCGGCAGGCAGGCCCGCGGGACGTTCAGGAGGCCGCACAGTTCCTCGTCCCAGTCGCCGGTTGAGAGGTTGAACAGCAGCGTGCGGGAGGCGTTGCTGGCGTCCGTGACGTGTCGGCGCCCGCCGGTCAGCCGCCAGAGCAGGAAGCTGTCGACCGTCCCGGCCAGCACGTCGCCGCGTTCGCAACGGGCCCGCAGGCCGGCGTGGGTCTCGAACAGGTGGGTGAGCTTCGTCCCGGTGAAGTAGGGGTCGAGCAGCAGACCGGTGCGGTCGCGAAACAGCGGTTCTAACCCCTCGCCCTTCAACCGCTCGCACACGGGCGCGGAGACGCGGCTCTGCCAGACGATCGCGTTCGTCACCGGCCGGCCGGTGGTCCGGTCCCAGAGCACGACGGTTTCGCGCTGGTTCGTCAGGCCGAGGGCGGCCGGCTTGAAGCCGGCGGCTAACGCTTCTTTCGCCGTCGCCAATTGGGAGTCCCAGATCGCCTCCGGGTCGTGCTCCACGGCGCCCGGTTGGGGGAAGAGTTGGGGGAACTCCCGCTGGGCCCCGGCGACGACCCGGCCGTCGGCGGCGAACAGCAGGGCGCGGCTGGACGTGGTGCCCTGATCAAGGGCGAGAACGAGCGGTTCGGTCATGACCGTCCGACTCTACCGCCGCCGGTTCGGAACCGCTCGCATCGGTCGCGGGCGATTCGTAGGCTCGCGGCATGCTCGCCGCCCTGCTGACCTGTTCGCTGCTGGCGCCGCCGGCCTTGGCCCTCGACCTGCCGATGAGCGGCGAGGTCACAGCGACGTCGGCCCTCGTGCAAACACGGGTGAAGCCTGGCGATCATGGTTCGTTCGTCCTCACCCGAGTGGACGAGCCTGAGCCAATGCCGGCCGAGGGTCACCCGGGTCCCGGACACATGCTCTCGTGGGGGCAGCCTGCCACCGCGGGACCAGACGGGATCGCCCGCTTAGCATTCGGGGGCCTGCCGCCCGGCTCGTCGTGGTCGTTTCGCTGGGAGCCGCACTCTGGTCGACCGGGGCCCGAGACGGCGGAGCCCGGCCGGATCGGCACGTTCCGCACCCTGCCCGGGCCGGACTCCACGAAGCCGGTGTCTTTCGCCGTTGTCACCGGGTTGAACTACGCCCGTTGGCGGGACAGCGACGCGACCGAGGCGGAGAAGAAGCTCGGCTACCCGATGCTGGAGGCGATCCAACAACTCAACCCCAGCTTCGCCGTCTTCACCGGCGACACCGTCTATTACGACACTCCCGTCGAGGGGCGGGCCGAAACGCGGGAGGAGATGCGGGCGAAGTGGCACGAAAACTTCGTTCAGCCGCGGTTCCGGGAGTTTCTGGCGCACGTCCCGGTTTTTCACATGAAGGACGACCACGATTTTCGCAAGGACGACGCCGACCGCACGGGCAACTACGCCCCCTCGCCGGAACTGGGCATCGACGTCTTCCGGGAGCAGGTCCCCGTCGTGCCGCCGGGCGACGACAAGTCGCCCACCTATCGCACCGTCCGCTGTAACAAGGACCTGCAACTCTGGTTCGTCGAGGGCCGCGACTACCGCAGCCCGAACAGGATGGAGGACGGCCCGGACAAAACGATCTGGGGCGAGGAGCAATACCAGTGGCTCACCCGCACGCTCAAGGAGAGCGACGCGACCTTCAAGGTCCTCGTCTCCCCCACCCCGATGGTCGGCCCGGACGATCAACGGAAGCGCGACAATCACACCAACGTGGGGGGCTTCCGCCACGAACGCGATCGGTTCTTCGGCTTCCTGGAGGCCGAGGGGATGATCGACAGCGGCGAGTTCCTGATCGTCTGCGGCGACCGTCACTGGCAGTACCACGCCGAGGACCCCAGCGGCGTGCACGAGTTCAGCAGCGGAGCGATTCAAGACGGCAACAGCCGCGCCGGCCGCAAGGCCGGCGATCCGCAGTCCACCGATCCGGAGGGCGAGATCGTCCAGCATTATCTGATGGGCCGAAAATCGATCATCTCCGCCGACGGCGAGGGGATGGAGCAGTACGGCGCCCCGCCCCGCGGCGGCTACCTGTTCGTCCGCACGGGACGCGGCAAGTGGCGGGGCGGCGACGAGGAGCCGCGGCTGCACCTGATCTTCAACGTCAGCAACGAGTCGGTCCCGCCGGAGGAGCGATCGAGCCTGAAGAGCCGGGCCTACGAGTACTACTGGTTTCGGAAGGACGGACCGTGAACGCCGGCCTGTACTGCACGCTGTTCGCACTCGCCGCCGGGCCGCTGGCGGGCGGCGGCCCGGAGCGGCCGAACGTCGTCGTGATCATGGCGGACGATATGGGGTTCTCGGACGCCGGCTGTTACGGCGGGGAGATCGAGACGCCCCACCTGGACGCCCTCGCCGCCGAGGGACTGCGGTTCAGCAGGTTCTACAACACCGGGCGCTGCTGCCCGACGCGGGCCTCGCTGCTCTCCGGCCACTACCCGCACGCCGCCGGGATGGGCTGGATGATCTCCGACCGCGGCGCCCCCGGCTACGCCGGCAGTCTGCGGAAGGACCGGCCGACGCTTGCTGAACTGGTCAAACCGGCCGGCTACCGGGCCTACATGACCGGCAAATGGCACGTCAGCCCGCACACCGGGGCGCAGGGGCCGAAGGACAACTGGCCGCTGGCCCGCGGGTTCGACCGCTTCTACGGCTCCACGACCGGCTCCGGCGATTACTGGGACCCGGTCACGCTGGTCCGCGGCGACGAGGCGATCAGCGCCTTCGACGATCCGCTGCGGCCGGCGGAGTGGAAGCCCGACGGCTCCGGCTACCACTACACCGACGCCACCGCCGACGAGGCCGTGCGGTTCGTCGGCGAGCACGCCCAACAGCACGCCGACGCCCCCTTCCTGCTGTACGTCGCCTTCACCGCCCCCCACTGGCCGCTGCACGCTCCGCAGGACCTGATCGAGCGGTACAACGGCCTGTACGACGGCGGGTTCAACGCGGTCCGCAAGCCCCGCCGGAACCGTCAGCGGGAGAGTGGACTGCTGCCGGAGGACATCGGGCTGGCGCCGGTCCCCAAACCGTGGTCGCAGGTCCCGCAGGATCAGCGAGAATGGGAGGCCGCCTGCATGGCCACTCATGCCGCGATGGTCACCCAGATGGACGCCGGGATCGGCCGGCTGCTGGCGGAACTGGACCGCACGGGCGCCGCCGAGAACACCGTCGTGATGTTTCTCAGCGACAACGGCGGCAGCGCCGAGGATCAGGGCCGCTTCGGTCCGTTCACCCCCCGACAGGACGAACCGACCGGCCAACCGACCCCGCCCGAGGCGCCGCGTTCCAAACGCACCCAGCTGACCCGCGACGGCTTTCCGCTGCGGCGGGGGGTGAACGTGATGCCCGGCCCGCCGGATACGTTCGTCGCCTACGGGGAGAGTTGGGCGAACGTCTCAAATACGCCGTTCCGGCTCTACAAATCCCACGTGCACGAGGGCGGCATCAGCACGCCGCTGATCGTCCGCTGGCCGGCCGGCATGCGGGAGGAACTGCGGGGCGGGTTCGTGCGGGACCGCGCGCACGTCGTGGACCTCGCCCCGACGGTCTTGGAACTGGCCGGCGCCGAGTACCCCGCGGCGTTCGGCGGGGGCGAGACGAAGCCGCTGCCGGGCCGGTCGCTGGGGCCGGACCTCCGCGGCGAGATGCAGATCGCCCTTCTCGACGCCCGCCCGCTGTTCTGGGAACACGAAGGGAACCGGGCCGTCAGCCAACCCGACGGCGAGGGCGACTGGAAACTCGTCGCCGGGGCCGGCAAGCCGTGGGAGCTGTACGACCTGAGCGTCGACCGGATCGAAGCGAACGACCTGTCGAAGCAGAGGCCGGAGAAGGTCGCGGAACTGTCCGCCCTCTGGGACGAGTGGGCCGCGGGGAACGACGTCCTCCCGCTGGGCGGCTGGCAGGGCAAACCGCAGCGGAAGAGGACGCGATAAATGCCGGTTAGCGGTCCTGCGACCGCACGGCCGCGGCGGTGGTGATGCGGCCGCCGTCGTCCAGGTGCCGGACCTGCTGGCCGCCGGGGAGCGACCAGAGGTCGTCCGGCAGATTCCGGGGGTTGACCTCGATGTCCTTCAGCCGCAGCGTCATGCCGGCCAGGCCCACGGACGGCCAGGAGAGGATGATCGTGTGCGGCAGGACCACTTCGGCGCCCAAACAGCGGCGGTGATCCTGCAACTCCGCCCGGGCCAGCGGGGCGCCGGTGGCGGCGTCGCGGAGTTCGTGGGCGAGAATCTGCCCGTGCTCCCGGTCGACGTCGATCACCCGCAGCACGCGGCGGCCGGAGGCGTCGGTCCGGTGCGACACGAGATGCCAGATCGGCCCGTCGTTCGGCGACTTCTGGAGCGACACCGCCCGCGGGTCCAGGGGGACGACGCCCAGCACCTCCATCAGCCAGTCCGGGTCGAAGGGAATTTGCATCCCGCCGGAGTTCTCCGCGGCGCACCGCACGGCGTCGAAGCTGGCGTGCTTGCAGGTCAGCGTCTCCGGCCCGGGGCCGCCGACCTTCGGGTTGACCCAGCACCAGACGCGATCGGCGTTGGAGCCGACGTCCGCGACGGGGATCATCATCGCCTTCGCCTTCAGCCGCAGGCGGCGGGGGTACTCGACGGCGATCAGGCCGGAGGCGTCCGCGGGGGCGCCGGGCATCTGCACCGTCAGTGTGCGGCACTGCCAGCCGGCGGTGCGGGCGGCCTGCTCGTTGATGTGGCGGACGAGTTCGTCCCGGGTCGTTTCCGGCCGGAGCGTCGGCCGGCCGTGCCACGGGCCCTGATTCTTCGTGGTCCACGCGCATCCCGGCCCCGCGCACAGCAGCGCCGCGCACGCCAACAGGGCGAGGCGACGGGACGGCGGCGGGAGGCGGCGGCGGGTCATCCGTGACCGGCAGGAGGAGCGGCGAGCGAGCGGGGCGGGCGGCGACTAGTCGGCCCGCTCCTTCAGCAGGGCGGGCAGGCCCGCTTCGAGCCCGCCGATTTCCTCCTCCGGCAGGGCGAGGTCGGGCACCTCGAACGGCCCCTCCCCGCCGCTGCCGGTGAGGATCAGCAGGCGGCCGTCCGGCGTATCGCGGGCCTCGGTCAGTTCCACACGGCCCTCGGAGAGCAGCAGCAGGGCGAGGGTGTACCGCACCCGGGCCTGCCGATCGTTGTTCGCGTCCGCGGCGTCGCCCAGGGAGTCCAGCAGGGCGAGCAGTTCCTCGGCGTCCAGCGGGGCGGCGTCCGGCGTTTCCACCGCGTCCGGCGCTCGCACGGCCCAATGCCCGATCGTGCCCGGCGGCGGGCCGTCCCAGACGGCCTGGAGGAAATCCAGCCGCACGTGTCCGCCGTCCCGGTCCACCAACGCGCTGCGCACCCGGGCCCCGGGGGGGAACGGTTCGCCGGTGGCGGCACAGACTTTCGCCATGGGACGGACGTGATACTCCACGGTGCGGACCCCCGTCGTTTAGCGGTTCGCGGCGGACGCGGACACCCCGGAACCGGGCGCGCCAAGTTTGACCGGTGCCCGGACCGAGAACCGCCGCCCGCACCGCGGACAGGCCCCCGCCGCCCGACCGTCGCCGGTCGGATAGGCGCGGGCGTACTGGCCGCAGCAGGACGTCCGCACGCCCACGAAGTTCACTGCGGCGGGGCGGGGCTCAGGCACGAGGGCAGCATCGACCCGCCCCCGCCCGCTCGTTCAAGCGCATGGGGAGAACCCGCACAGCTTCCCAGATAGATCGTCGCCCAAGCCAGACCCACGCGGCCGGCTTGGGCACGGAACCGGATCAGCCGCCGAGGAAACTCCGCAGCCGTTCGAGGCCGCGCTCGATGGTCGCGGTTTCCGTGGCGTAGCTCATGCGGACGAAGCCGGGGGCGCCGAAGGCGTCGCCGGAGACCAGCGCCACGTGGGCGTCCTCCAGCAGGATCTCGCAGAACTCGTCGCTGGTCTCGCAGGTGCGGCCGCTCGTGCCGAGCGGCTTGCCGAAGTGGGAGCCGACGTCGAAGAAGGCGTAGAACGCCCCGCCCGGGTCGCAGCGGGGCACGCCCGGCAGAGCGTTGACCCCTTCCAGGGCCATCGTGCGGCGTTCGGCGAAGGTCTTACGCATCTCCTCAACGCACTCCTGCGAGTTCTCCACCGCGGCCTTCGCGGCGTACTGGCTCACGCTGCACGGGTTGCTGGTCTCCTGGCTTTGCAGCTTCGTGCAGGCCTTGGCGATCGGCTCCGGCCCCAGCATCCAGCCGATCCGCCAGCCGGTCATCGCATAGGCCTTGGAGACGCCGTTCACCGTAATCGTCCGGGCCTTCACCTCGTCGGACAGGGCCGCGAAGGAGGTGAATTCCGCCCCGTCGTACAGCAGCTTCGAATAGATCTCGTCCGACAGGCACCAGACGTCCCGGTTCACGATCACCTCGCCCAGTGCCGCCAGCTGCTCCCGGGAATAAACCGCCCCGGTGGGGTTCGAGGGCGAGTTGAGCATCACCAGCTTGGTGGCGTCGGTGATCGCCCCGTCCAACTGCTCCGCGGAGCAGGCCCAGCCGTCCTCCCGGGTCGTCGGCAGCAGCACCGGCGTGGCGCCGGTCAGGGCGACGAGGTCCGCGTAGCTGACCCAGTAGGGGGTGGGAATGACGACCTCGTCGCCGGGGTTCAGCAGCGCCGCGAGGACATTGTGGATCGTGTGCTTGGCGCCGTTGGAGATGACGCACTCGGCGGCGGCGTACTGCACGCCGGTGTCCCGGGCGTGGGCGGCGACGATCGCCTCCTTCACCTCCGGCAGGCCGCCGGCGGGGGTGTAGTGGGTCTTGCCGCTGTCCATCGCGGCCTTCGCGGCGGTGCGGATGTGCTGCGGCGTGTCGAAGTCCGGTTCGCCGAGCGTGAAGTTCAGCACGTCCGCCCCGCTGGCCTTCAGGGCCTTCGCCTTGGCGGCGGCGGCCATCGTGGCGGAGGGGGCGATCCGGGCGAGGGCCTCGGACTGGACGAACTGCGGCATGACCTGAGGGCGAGTTGGGGAGGACGGAAGGCGGAAGGTCGGCTTCCGGGGGCAAGTTTGCCGGTTTGCGGACCGAATCGGTAGCCGGCGGGTTCACTTCCCGACTCGGCACGACGTGCCGCCGGGTCGTCCCCCGCGTCGGCGGGGCGGGTTTGCCCGGTTTCCGCGACGGTCCTAGACTTTCCTCGAGGCAACGACCTCGCCCAGGAACGGGATCGCTTTCCGGGACGGCCCGGCTCTCTTGAACGGAGGGCCGTAATGGCCTGGATTTTGCTGACCCTCGCGGGCGTCCTGGAGGTCGTCTGGGCGTCGTTGATGAAGCAGTCGGACGGCTTCACCAGACCGTACGTCACGACGGCGACGGTCCTGACGATGGCCGCGAGTGTCTCGCTGCTCTCCGTCGCGATGAAGACGCTCCCGCTGGGAACGGCCTACACGGTTTGGACCGGCATCGGTGCGGTCGGAGCGTTTCTTGTCGGAACGCTCGCCTTTGGCGAGACGGTCGGGCCGATGCGGGCGGCCGCCGTGGCGCTGATCGTCGCGGGGATCGTGATGCTGAAGCTCTCCACGCCGCTGCAGGACGCCCCGGATCCCGCGTCGGCTCGGTCCGCCGCCGAGCAGGACCAGGCCGATTGAGCGATCCCCGACTTCCGAAATCTCGCGTTCCCCCTATCCTCCCCGCATGCCCGGCAACACCTTCGGCCACGCCCTCCGTCTGACCACCGCCGGCGAGAGCCACGGGCCGGGGAACGTTTGCATCCTCGACGGCGTGCCGCCCGGCATCCCGCTGACGGTGGAGGACTTTTTCGAAGACCTCGCCCGCCGGCGGCCGGGGCAGTCCAAAATCGTCACGCAGCGGAAGGAGCCGGACGAACCGGAGATCCTCTCCGGCGTGTTCGAGGGCAAGACGACCGGCACGTCGCTGGCAATCCTGATCCGCAACGCCGACCAGCGGAGCAAGGATTATTCCGAGATCAAGGATCTCTACCGCCCCGGCCACGCGGATCACTCTTTTGACGCGAAATACGGCGGCCGCGACTACCGCGGCGGCGGCCGCAGCAGCGCCCGGGAGACGAACGTCCGCGTCGCCGCCGGGGTCGTGGCGAAGAAGATCCTCGCCGAAGCCTTCGGCGCCCGGGTCGTCGCCTACGTCAAAAGCGTCGGCGAGATCGAAGCCCACGTGCCGGACCCCGCCGCGGTCACGTTGGCGCAGGTCGAAACCCTGCCGGACGGCGAGCCGAACGTCGTCCGCTGCCCGGACCCCGAGGCGGCCGCGGCGATGGTGGAGTTGATCGACTCGATGCGAAAGGACCAGGACAGCGTCGGCGGGACCGCCGAGATCGTCGCTACGAACGTGCCCGCGGGGCTGGGCGAGCCGGTGTTCGACAAGATCAAGGCGGACCTCGCCAAGGCCCTGTTCAGCCTGCCGGCCGTCACCGGCGTGGAATACGGCAGCGGCTTCTCCGCCGCCCGCATGCGGGGATCCGAACACAACGACCTGTTCCAGCCGCACCCGGACGGTCCGCCAAAGATCGGCGCCGCCAGCAACCGGCACGGCGGGATGCTCGGAGGCATCACCAGCGGTCAGCCGATCGTACTCCGCTGCGCGATCAAGCCGACCAGTTCCCTCCCCCGGGAGCAGGCCACCGTGAACCGGGCCGGCGAGGCGGCGACGATCTCCACGAAGGGGCGCCACGACCCCTGCCTGCTGCCGCGGTTCATCCCGATGGCCGAGGCGATGGTCGCCCTGACCCTCGCCGACCACTACCTCCGCTGGCGGGGCCAGTGCGGCGCCGCGGCCGGCTGAACGCCCGGCCGGCACCGCCGATCGCTTGCGGAAATGGACCGCGTTCGCGGAGCATCGTCCGCCCGCTCCTCCGGACTGTCCCATGTCCCCGCGCCGCTGCACGCTTGCGCTGCTGACCGCCGCGGCATGGTGCGTCGCGTCGTCCGCGCCGGCGGGACTGGTAACGCACGTCGACTACAGCGACTTCGCGATCCGGCTGCGGCAGGCGACCGACGCCGCGGGCGTCGCCGAGTTCACCGCCGCGGAACGGGCCCAAATCGAGGCGAACGTGCTGGGCGGTCTCCGCCGGGCCTACGCCGACTTCGACGTCACGTTCCAGACGAACGCCCCCGGCGCCACGGAACGCGTCTGGCTGGGCGGGCCGTACGTCGGCGGCGACGTCGTGTACGGCGAGGCGACACGGCTGGACTACCGCAACCAGTTCGACGGCGATCTCGCCGAGGTCTACACGGGGAACTTCGGCGGGTTCATCGAGCACTTCGAGCCGCGGTCGCAACAGATCGCCGAACTCTCCGCCGCCCTCACCGGCACGGCGGCCCACGAGTTGGGGCACAACCTCGGCCTGACCCACGAGGATAGCTACGGCAGTCCCGGCTTCACCTACACCGGCCTCGAGGGCCCGGTCGACTCCGGCGGCGCCCAGAACGGCCGCCTGATGGCGACCGGGCCGACGAACCTCAGCGAAGCGCAGCGGGAGGTCGATCGCACCTTCTCCCGCTTCTCCCAACTGAAACTGGAGTTCGCCGAGGGCCTGACTGCGACCGGGCCGACGCCAAGCCTGTTCGAGGATCTGCTGCCGACCGACCCGCTGAGCTCCGCCCGACAGGTGGCGCTGGTCGCCCAGTCGATCTCCGGTCTCGACGCCGCGAACGTGATCGGCACGATCGGGGCCGCGCTGCAGGAGGACCTGTTCGTCTTCGAGCTGTTCACGTCCGGCGAACTGTCGGCGGCGACGATCACCACGGGCCTCGCCGACGCCGCGGACACCGTCCTCACCGTGCTGAACGAGGCCGGAACCGTGCTCGGCCGGGTCGACGACACGACGTTCGCCGGCGACCTGTTCGGCGACGGCACGTCCAACCTCTCGCGGGATGCGCGGCTGTACGGCCTGCGGATCGACGGACCCGGCCGGTACTTCGCCCGGGTCGAAGGGTTCGACGGCGGCGTCGGCGACTACGAACTGCTGATCGGCTTTGCAGCCGACGCTGCCGCCGGCCCCGCGGCCGTGCCGGAGCCGGGCGCCTGGCTGCTGACGGGCCTCGCCCTGCTCGGTGGCGTGGCGGTGCGGCGCCGGCGCCGTAGGCTGGCCCCCTGATTCGCCCCGCCCCCGCCCGGTCCGCAATCCGCATGTGGAGTCAGACGACGCTCGCCCTGCCGCCGTACCCGCGGGGGTTCCACCTCGTCACCCGCCGCGTGCTGGACGCGGTCCCGCAGATCGCTGAACTGCGGGTCGGCTTGCTGCACGTCTTCATCCAGCACACCTCGGCCTCCCTCACGCTGAACGAAAACGCGGACCCCGACGTGCGGGTCGACTTCGAAACCGCGATGAACCACGCGGTGCCGGAGGACCTGCCCTACGAGCACACCGTGGAGGGCCCGGACGACATGCCGGCCCACGTGAAGGCCTCGATGATGGGGGCGTCGGTGACGATTCCGATTGCCGACGGCCGGCCGAACCTCGGCACGTGGCAGGGCCTCTACCTCTGCGAGCACCGCGACCGGGCCTCCTCCCGCACGCTGGTGCTCACCCTCCAAGGCGAACGCCGCGGCGAGTGACGCAGCGACGGAGGCGGCGAGTGACCGCCCCCCGCCCGCCCGCTACCATCGTCGACGACCGTGCCCGCACGGTCTCCCGCCCTCGTAGCTCAGCAGGATAGAGCATCGGATTCCTAATCCGAAGGTCGTGCGTTCGAATCGCACCGGGGGTAGTTCAGCTGAGCAAACCGCAGCGGCCGTCAGGTTTTCGTGTTGAAGACGCAGAGAACCACGGCCTGATCCTTGCTCGGGTTGACGATCCGGTGGGGGTGATTCGCGTCGAAATAGAGGCTGTCGCCGGCGGAAAGCTGGAACGTCTCGCCGTCGTATTCGAAGCGGACCGTGCCGGTCTGCACGAACAGGAACTCCTCGCCGGGGTGCGGGAGCGCCTCCTCCTGAGCCGTGCCCGGCGGGAGCGTCACGAGGAACGGGTCCATCGAACGGGCCGCCCGTTTGTGAGCCAGCGACTCGTAAACGGAGGCGTTCCCCTCAGCCTGGTCCCGGTCGATCCGTTTGCGTTCGTCCTGCCGCACCACGACCAACGCGGGCCGCTCCTCCAGGCCGTCGAACAGTTCGGAGAGGGGCACGTCCAGCGCCGCGGCGATCTCCGCCAGCGCCGGCAGAGAGGGCGTGATCCGGAAGTTTTCGACCTTGGAGAGCCAGCTGCGCGTCTGACCGGTGCGGGAGGCGACTTCCTCAAGCGTGAGCCGACGATCCAGCCGGCGACTGCGAATCCGCTGAGCCAGTTCGACGAGGTTCACGAGCGGGAGGTCCGGGCAGGGCGGAGCCCCGCGCGGGGGATCGCGTCGGGGCCGAACGCATCAGGGAGGGCCGCTGAGTATGGCCGCGCCCTGCGCTCCGCCGCAAACCCGCTGCGAGACCAGATTCAAGGCCGGTCCGGCGGCCGGGTCAGCACTCGGTGACGTTCACCGCGAGGCCGCCTCGGCTGGTCTCCTTATATTTGCTGCTCATGTCAGCGCCGGTGCGGCGCATCACCCGGATCACCCGGTCCAGGCTCACCCGGTGGGAGCCGTCGCCGCACAGGGCCAACCGGGCCGCGTTGACGGCCTTCACCGCCCCCATCGCATTGCGCTCGATGCAGGGGACCTGCACCAGGCCGCCCACCGGATCGCAGGTCAGGCCGAGATTGTGTTCCATGCCGATCTCGGCCGCCTGTTCGACCTGTCGGGGGAAACCGCCGAGGGCCTCCGCCAACGCCCCCGCCGCCATGCTGCAGGCCACGCCGACCTCTCCCTGACAGCCGACCTCGGCCCCGCTGATGGAGGCGTGCTTCTTGTACAGACTGCCGATCGCCGCTGCGGTCAGCAGGAACCGGCGGGTTCCCGCGGTTCGCTCCTCCGGCGAGCGCTGGGCGGCGGGGGCGAAGTGCCGGAAATAGTTGATGACCGCCGGCACGATGCCCGCGGCGCCGTTGGTCGGGGCGGTGACGACCCGGCCGCCGGCCGCGTTCTGCTCGTTGACCGCCAGCGCCCACAGGTTCAGCCAGTCCAACGCCGCCAGCGGGTCCGCCGCGGACTGCGAGTCCGCCGCGGACTGCGGGTCGGGCGGGCCGGGGGCCTTCACGGCACTGAGCTTTTCGAACAGCGCCGCGGCCCGGCGGGGGACCTGAAGCTTACCCGGCAGGATGCCGGGCGTCCGCAGCCCCGCGGCGATGCAGGCCTCCATCGCCGCCCAGAGCCTGTCGAGCCCGGCGTCCACCTCCGCGGGGCTGCGCAGGGCCTCCTCGTTCGCCCGCACCACGTCGGAGATCGACCGGCCGGAGGATTCGCACATCGTCAGCAGTTCGGCGGCGGAGTCGAAGGGAAACGGCACGTTCGCGGCGGTGGAGGCCGGTTCGGCGCCCTCCTCCGCCTCGCCCGCCGTCACCACGAACCCGCCGCCAATCGAGTAGTACTCGCGGCTCAGCAATTCCCCCCCGTCCGCCCCGAACGCGGCGATGCGAAGGCCGTTGGGGTGGGCCGGCAACGTCTCCCGGCGATGCCACCGCAGATCGCGGTTCAGATCAAACTCCACCGGCGGCCCGCCGGGGACGTTCAGAGCGCCAGCCTCCTCCACGATCGACAGCAGCCTGCCGAGGCGGTCGCAGTCGACTGTCTCCGGGTCGGCCCCCTCCAACCCGGCCAGCACGGCCTGCGGCGTGCCGTGCCCACGGCCGGTCAGGGCCAGGGAGCCGTACAGATCGACCGTCACCCTGGTCGTCGCCGCCCGCAGGCCGCATCGGTCGAGGGAAGCGAGGAACCGCCCGCCGGCGCGCATCGGCCCGACGGCGTGGGAACTGCTCGGCCCCACGCCGATCTTGAACAGATCGAACGCGCTGACGAAGGCGGTCGCAGCGGTCGGCGGAGTGGACATGCCGGGATTGTACGCCGACGGGGAACGTCTACCGCACGACGCCCAGCACGCGGGCGGAGGGTCGCACGAGATCCACGGCCACGCCGTGCGGGGTGACGGCGGAGCCTTCATTGCCGGCGTCGTCCCGGGCGCTGACGCGAACGAACACGCGGCCGCCGTTCGCGGACCGGCCCGGACGGAGCGGCACGACTGCGGAGCCGGAATCCGGGCCCCAGTCCTGCACGACCTCCCACGGGCCGCCGGCGGAGTCCGCCAGTTCCACCCGCACCGGCACGGCGCCGGGGCGGTTGTCGGCCGCCCGCCATTCCAGCGAGAGCGTGTTCGCTTCGGCCCCGCGGCCCTGCCCGGCGGAGAGCAGGTCGACCGTCGGCGGGGTGCCGTCGACCGTCACGCGGACGTCCGGGGCCTCGCCGTTCCGCGGCGGGGCGGGCGCCAGGCCAGCGCCGCTGCGGACCCGCACGCAGAACCCGTAGTCGCCGTCGCCGGGCACGGAGATCTCCGCGGGGCTCACGCGGTCGACGTCCTGACCGTAGCTGTACCAGTGCTGGCCGCCGTCCGGGGTGATGAAGACGTCCACCGCCCCCACTCCGCTGCTGCCGACCGCGTCGACGGCGTAGCCGATCTTGAACGAACGGTTCTTCAACGCCGAAGCGCCGGCGGACGGGCTGGCGCCGCCGAAGCCGACGTCATGGCGACGCGCCTGAGCCCCCGCGGAGGGGGCGGCCGGCAGCCGCGGCGAGACGGACGGGGGCACGGGCGCCGGCGACCGCGGTTCGTTCGAGAGCCCCGCGGGGCGATGCGGGGCGGACAGGCTGCCGGAGGCGCGCTCGACGGCCCCGGCGCCGTAATCGGCCTGCTGCGTGTAGGAGACCGGCGCCGCGGAGCCGCCCGTGCGGCAGGTCGCCGTGCCGACGTTGCCGGCCCGGTCGGCGACGGAGATCGTGACGGAGCCGCCGGCCCGCTGGGCCGGGATGCGAAAGGAGCCGGACAGGGCGGGCGTGACCGGCACCCGCTGCCCGGCGCCGCCCTCGGGGGTGAACGTCACCCGCAGGGCGGCGGGGTCGGCGTCGGGATCGGCGACGTTCCACCGCACCGCGACGGTGCCGTCGCCGGCGGGCGCGGCGCCGACCTGCACGGTCGGGGCGACGCGGTCCATCCGCACGTGCAGTTGCGGCACGATCGCCACGTCCGCGGGGGCCGGCATCCCCTGGGCGTCGACGGTCAGCACGCTGAACCAGTAGTCGCCGTCGGCGGGGGCGGAGTATTGGAACCCGCCCGCCCCGGGGGCGGCGCTGCCGGCTTCTTCCCACCGTCGGCCGGCGTCCGTGCTGACGAGCAGCCGCGCCTCGGTGGCCCCGGCGGCGGCGAGGTCGGCAGCGCTCGCGGCGAACGGGATACGGAACGTCTCCCGGTTGCTGTGCACCGGGTTGCCCGACGCCCGGTCCTGCCCCGCCGCCGGGGCCGCGAGGGCGCCGAGGGAGGACAGAACCGCCGCGGCGGCCAGCGGGATTCGACGGGGGGTCAGACGAGTCATCACACCCGGGGAGCCGGAGCGAGGCGGGAGCTGCGGCCGTCGCCGCCCGGGCGGGCCGGGGGCGCAAACCGGAGCGGTCGTGTCGGTGGTATCGGTCGGCGAGTCGTCCGCGGGCGAACCTGTTTGCGGATTTTTCGAGAACCGTTCTGTCGCTCTTACACCGCCGCGGGCGCCCGTCCGCGGCCTCCGCGGGCGCCCCGCCGAGCGGTTGCTGCGGTTGCATCTACGGGCGCAGGGCCGCCGCGGTGACGCCCCTCCGCGGGGGCGATTTCGGCACGGGGCGTGCAACGCTGTTTTGGCGGTGTCGACCCGGTTCGGTCGGTCCGGGGTAAAATGACCCCGTCCCGCCCGACCCCGCGGCGGGTCGTTCGGCTGGCGCTGTTCGCTCGGTGCGAATTGGCAACAGTTGGGCGGCACGGGGCGGAGCGCCGACACCTTCAGGGCCGCTCTCCCTGACGTACCCCCGCGGTACGGGAGGGGACGGGCGGCGCTGACTTTCCCCCAGCGGGATCGTTCGCCCACCCACGGACCGCTTCGGCGGCTCGAGGAGGCGCCGGCAGCGACGCCGGCGGTCGGGCGGGCGGCACGGCGAGCAGGATGCCCGCGGCGCCCGTTTCCTTCGCCCTTCGCATCCCCCGGCAGGATTGACTATCTCCCTCGGGAGGGTCAACTCCCCCGGGACCGTCCCCCGGAACCGCCCCGCCCGATGCCCGCCTCCAAGAATTTCTCCGGCCGACGCGATTCCGTGAAGAAAAAAGACGCCAACTGCTCGTTCTGTCGGAAGTCCTATCGGGACGTCGGCCCGCTCGTCGAGGGGCCTGACGACTGCTACATCTGCGGGAACTGCATCGACCTCTGCGAGTCGATCCTCGATCAGGAGCGCAAGCGCCGCGGCGGCTCCACGCTGTTCAGCAAGGTGCCCACCCCCCGGGAGATCGTCGCCCACCTCGACGAGTACGTCATTGGGCAGGACGGCACCAAGCGCTGCCTCGCCGTCGCCCTCCACAACCACTACAAGCGCCTGATGCACCAGGCGGAGGACGGGGACGACGTCGAGATCGAGAAGTCGAACGTGCTGCTCGTCGGCCCGACCGGCTGCGGGAAAACGCTGCTGGCCAAGACGATGGCCCGCATCCTCGACGTGCCCTTCGCGATCGGCGACGCCACGACCCTCACCGAGGCCGGCTACGTCGGCGAGGACGTGGAGAACCTGCTGCTCAAACTGCTCCACGCCGCCGACTTCGACGTCGAAGCCGCCCAGCGGGGCATTATCTTCCTGGACGAGATCGACAAGATCGGGAAGACCTCCCAGAACGTCTCCATCACCCGGGACGTCTCCGGCGAGGGCGTGCAGCAGGCCCTGCTCAAGATGCTCGAGGGCACCGTCGCCAACGTGCCCCCGCAGGGCGGCCGCAAGCACCCGGAGCAGCAGTACATCCAGCTCGACACCCGCAACATCCTGTTCATCTGCGGCGGGACGTTCGTGGGGCTGGAAGAGATCATCGCCCAGCGCCTGGGCCGCCGGGCGATCGGCTTCAACCGGTTCGGCAGTGAGGACAGCGTCGAACGCAGCAAGGACCTGCTCGCCCACGTGACGGTGGACGACGTCTTGGAGTTCGGCCTGATCCCGGAGCTCGTCGGGCGGTTGCCGGTGCTCTCGGCCCTGTCCCCGCTGGGTGAAGAGGATCTGGTCAACATCCTCACCGAGCCGAAGAACGCCCTGGTCCGCCAGTACAAGAAGTTCTTCGAGATGGAAGGCGCCGACCTCCAGTTCACCGAAGGCGCCCTGCGGGAGATCGCCCGGGTGGCCCGCGAGAACGACACCGGCGCCCGCGGCCTGCGGAGCGTGGTCGAGGGCGGCATGTTCGACCTGATGTACGATCTGCCCGAGAACGGCAAGGGCCAGACCTACGTCATCACCGAGGAGATGGTCCGCGGCGGAGTTCGCGGCGGCGGCAACACGCCGCTGCGGAAGGCCGCCGCCTGACCCGACCGCCGTGCGGTGAGAGTCGGCGGAGCGATCCTCAACGAATTGTCCCCCCCGGGAATGTCGATGGCACGGTCTGTGCCGACGTTCCCGGGGGGCTTTTTGTCGTCCGGTGAAACTTGCGTGAACGCCGCCGCCGCCGTGGGTAAGGTGAGACGGTTCGCCCCGCCCCCCGAGAGCCCCGACCGTGGCCGCCGAGTTCCTGCTCCCCCGCAGCGAAGGCCGCCCGCTGACGGTGCGACTGGAGCGGGACGCGGTGGTCGGCCGCGGCACGGACGCGGGACTGCGGATCTCCTCCCGCCGGGTCAGTCGGTCGCACTGCCACCTGCGCGTCGACGGCTCCGTGGTGCGGGTGCGAGACCTCGGCAGTCGCAACGGCACGTTCGTTAACGGCGAAGGCGTCGGCGAAGAGGAGATCGACGTCCCCCTGGGCGGCACCCTGTCCATCGGCGGGGTGACCATGAAGTTGGTGCGGGCCGGCGATCGTTCCTATCGCCCCGACGGCGCCGCGATGCTCGCGGAGGCCGAATCGCACGTCTCCGAATCGGATCTTTCCGGCGGTGACCTGCAGGATTCGCCCAGCGGCGTGGTCGTCGGACAGGAGCCGGCGGAGGAACTCAGCGACGACTCCGTGCTGGTCAGCGACAGCGGCACGGGCTTTGAGCAGGTGAACCACGGTGAGGCCCGGGACCGGTCGGACCGACCCTCGCCGATCCGGCATCCGGGCGTCGCCGCCCCGCCCGTCGCCGAACCGGACCCCATCGTCGTCGAAGCCCCCGCCGACGACGCCGCCGCGGAGTTCGAGGACGCCGTCGAGACGGAGGAGGGCCTCAACTTCGACGAGGAAGAGTTCGCGTCGGCGGAAGAAGAGGACGACTCCGGCGAAATGCTCCTCGACGAGGACGACGAGCCGGAGTCCCGGGTCACGATCGGCGCCTCCGGGGCCGAGAGCGAGTCGGCTTTCGGCGGGGATGACGGCAGCGAGACGATCACCGAGGAAGATGCCGCCTTCGACTTTCTGAACGACGACGACAGCGGCAAGGCCGACGCCGACTCCTCCGCATTGAAGGCCCTCCCCGGCGCCGACGCCGAAGATGAGTCCTCCTTCGCCGGCTTCGGCGACGCCGACGACGAGGACGACGTCGACAGTTCGCTCCTCGGCTTCCTGAACGACCCGAAGTGACCGCGGAGCCTGCCGACGCCGCGCCCCGATCCGTGCTGATCGTCTGCGGCGACCTGCTGACCGGCGGTCCGCTGGTGCAGGCCGTCCGGCAGGCCGGCCTGACGCCGACGCGAGCCCTCAGCGGAGCGAAGGCCGATCCGGCGAACGCGGTCGGCGTCGTGCTCGATCTCTCCCTACCCGGGGCCCTGGAGTGGTTGTCCGAGCGTCCGGCGGACGGCCCGCCGACGCTCTCGTTCGGTCCGCACGTGCATGCGGAATTGCTGAAGACCGCCCGCGCCGCCGGCCGCGGTCCGGTCCTGACCCGCAGCCAGTTGGCCGACGGCCTCCCGGCCTGGCTGGCGACGCTATAGACGCTCCCTGCGGATCGGCCCTCCCCCGTTCGGCGCGGCGACGGTCGCTCGCGGTTTCGGGGCCACTAGAAATCCTCGGGTGCCGCGAAACCGCAAGCGGTCATTGCGGATGCATGCGTCCGTCAGACGTTCAGTCGGCGGCTGGGTGGATTCGTTTCGCCTCCGCCCGTTTCTGCCAGACGGTGAGGGCGTACACCGCCGCGAATCCGACGACGCAGGCGACCGCCCAGGCGAGCCAGTCGCCCGATCCGCTGGTCGATGGTGGGCGGGTCTCGCCGAACCAGCCGACGCGCACCACCGGCACGACGCTGCCCCACAGCACGCCGAGCAACAGGGCCGCCATCGCCCGCTCGTAGCGTTGCAGCAACCATTTCAGCAGGTTGGAGATCAGCGCCAGCCCCGCAATCGCCCCCAGGGTGTAGGGCACGAGGATCGGACCCCAGGCGGAAACCGGCGCCGCCTCGCTCCAGCCGAGCAGCGAGCCGAGCCACGGCAACGGCTGGCCCAGCGACCAGACGGTCGGCTCGTACCGCCCCATCGCCAGCTTGACCGTCCCGCCGGAGACGCCCGGCAAGGCCATCGCCCCGAACGCCGCGGCCCCGGCGGCGGCGTCCATCGGGATGTCGTGCGGCGGTCGGTAGTCGGGTCCAGTTTGCGCGTGCTTCTCCGGCGGGGGCAGCAGCGCCAACGAGGCCATCAGCGCCGCCCCCAGCGGGATCAGCCACCAGTCGAACCGCGGCGGCGCCGGCCCCGCGGACGCCGCACGAAAGATGTCCCAGACGACCGGTGTGCCGGCGAGGGTCATTCCGATGAACAGGCTATAGGCGAGCGCCTGATGCGCCTCGACCGCCTCCGCCACTGGCCCGCCCAGTAGGCCCATCGCGGCGAACTTCGCCGCGAACAGCAGCGCGAGGAACCGCCCCGCCGACCCGACGAGCTTCCCCTGCGAGACGGCCGCCATCCCGTCGACGAAGTGGGCGTAGAGCCCGCAGACCAACACCATCGTCCCGCCGGAGACTCCGGGGACGAGGTTCGCCGTCCCCATCAGCCCGCCCGCCAACAGCGTGCGACCGACGGGGGCCGAGCCCGGCTCCGCCAGCGGCGGAGCGGCGTCGAAGTCCCGTTCGAGCTGCTCGTCCGAGATCAGCGTCGGGTCCGCCGGCGCCCCGGGCGGCTCGGGGGCCGGAGAGGAATCGGGAGGTTGAGCCATGCGGCCACCCTGCCCCCCGCCGGCCGCGGTCGCCACCGGACATCCCCGTACGCCCCCCGGCGGCGATTCGCCCTCAGCACGGTTGCCACTGGCGGAGCTGAAGCTGCACCGATTCGCCGTTCTTCCAGCGGTTCACCTCCGCGGTGAACGAGACCGCCAGCGGACCGACGGCCAGCGTGTCCGCCTCCGCGGCCCGGCCCCAGGCGACAGCCTTCATCACCCGCCCGGTCTGGGCGAGGCGGGCCGACAGGTGGGCGTTGTCCCGCCCCATCGTCCGCGGCTCGCCCTCCAGCGTGACGTGCGTGGCGACGAACACCGGCCGCCGGTTCGACTTGCCGAACGGGCCGAGTTTTTCGTCTAGCTCCTTGACGGCGTGCAGGGTGCAGTCGGCGAGCCGGACCTCCGCGTCCACCCGGGCGTCGGCGGCTTCGGGCCGGAAATGCTCCGCGACGTCCGCCGCGAACGCCTCGCGGAAGGCGTCCAGGTTCTCCCGCCGCACCTTCAGCCCCGCGGCCATCGTGTGGCCGCCGAACGTTTCCAGATGCTCCGCGCACCGGGCGAGGCAGGCGTGCAGATCGAACCCCGGCCGGGAGCGCGCCGAACCGGCGCCGAGGTTTGCGTCGCCGCTGTGGCCGAAGGCGATCACGATCGCCGGCGTGTCGAAGTGCTCCGCGACCCGCCCGGCGGCGATGCCCACCACCCCGGCGTGCCAGTCGTCGGAGGCGAGCGCCAGCCCCGGCCGCTCCGCCCAGCCGCGGTCGACGGCCTGCTTTTTGGCGGCCTTCACCACGTCGGATTCGGTCTTCTTGCGGGTCTCGTTGAGGGTGTCGAGGTAGTCCGCCAGTTGCCCGCACCGCTTTTCGTCGTGGGAGAGCAGCAGATCCACGGCGAGGCTCGCCTGCTCCAACCGGCCGGCGGCGTTGATGCGGGGGCCGACCTTGTAGCCCACGTCCTCGGCTGTGATCGGGCGGCCCTCTTCGATCCCGCACACGCCCAGCAGCGCCCGCAGGCCCGGCGGGGCGTGGTGGTAGAGGCTCCGCAGACCGCAGTGGACGAAGGTGCGGTTCTCGCCGGTGAGCGGGACCATGTCCGCGACCGTGGCGAGGGCCGTCAGGCCGAGCGCCCGGATCAGCCAGGCCTTGAAGCGTTCGTTGACGCGGTTCCCGTCGCCCAGCCGCTTCGCCACCGCCCAAGCCAGTTTGAAGGCCACGCCGGCGCCGCAGAGTTCACCGTAGGCGTACGCCGTTTCCGCGTCCGGCCGGCGGGGATGCACGACGACCGCGGCCGGCGGCAGCGTGTCGCCGGGGGTGTGGTGATCGGTGACGATCAATTCGAGTCCCAAGGTCTTCGCCCGTTCCGCCTCGGCGACGGAGGTGATGCCGCAGTCCACGGTGACGACCAAGCGGTTCGGGTCCTCGGCGTGCAGCTTCTCGATGGCGGCGACGTTCAGGCCGTAGCCGTCGTTGCGGTTGGGGATGACGTAATCGGCGTTCGCCCCCGCCAGCCGCAGGCAGTCGACCAGAAGGGCCGTGGAGGTGATCCCGTCCACGTCGTAGTCGCCGAAGATCGTGACGCGCCGCCCGGCCCGGACCGCGGCGACGACGCGATCCGCGGCCTCGGAGACGCCCGGCAGCGTCTCCGGGTCGTGCAAGTCGTTGGGGGAGGGCGTGAGAAACGCCTTGGCGGTCGCCGGTTCGTCCAGTCCCCGGGCGATGAGCACCTGGGCCGTCAGCGGACCGATCGACAGGGCCTCCGACAGCCGCCGCACGCGGGTCGGGTCCAGCGGGGCGAACCGCCACGGCAGGGACATGGCAGGGGGTCTCGCGGGGGGAAGCGGAGGGGGAACCGCCGGGCGACGGGGAGGTTCCGGGTCGTGACAGTACGTCCCGGGTCGGCGATCTGACCATGCCTTCGTCGGCCGAACCGGGCGAATCTGCCCCACGCCCGCGGCCGGACGGACGTACAATCCCATAGATCGTCCCCTGCGCCGTGATAGGATGCCGCGCGCCGTCCCCGTTCTCGCCCCTTTGCCCATGAGCGCCGCCACCTTCGACTCGATCGCCGCGCCGCCGGCCGCTTCGCTGCCGCAGTCGGAGCGCGTGGACTTCGATTACAAACCGATTCCGGTCTCCGCGCCGGTCTCGATGGTGCTCGGGCTGTGCTCGCTGGTGGCCTTCCTGCCGGCGGTGGGGGTGATCGGGTTTCTGATCGCGACGGCGGGATTCGTGACGGCCGTCACCGCCTGGCGGACGATCCGCCGGCACGACGGCGCCGGCCTGTGGATGGCGGCGCTGGGCGGGCTGCTCTCCCTGACCGGCCTGGCCGGCGGGGCGGCCTATCACTCCGTCGCCTACGCCACGGAGCTGCCCCCGGACCACACCCGGCTGGACTTCACCGCCGACATCGCCCAGCGGGCCCTCGCCCCCACCGGCACGTACAGCGAGTCGATCAAGCGGCTGGACGGCGAAAAGGTCTTTCTGAAGGGTTACATGTACCCCGAGGCGAAGACCGAGGACATCACCTCCTTCATCTTCGTGAAGGACAGCGGCGACTGCTGCTTCGGCGGCAAACCGAAGGTGACGGATATGATCCGCGTTGATATGACCGGCGACACCACGGATTTCACCACCGGACTGGTCAGCGTCGCCGGCACCTTCGAACTGCGCCCGGAGGGCGGCACGAAGGACGTCGACCCGATCTTCCGCATCAAAGCCACGCAGAGCGGTCCCGCGAGCACCTCGTTTTGAGAACCGTCCTTCTCTCTTCCGTTCCGGCCGCGGCGCTGGGGCTCTCGCTGCTGACGGGCTGCGATTCCGTCGAACAGGGCGCGACCTACAGCGAAGTCGCCGGGACGATGGAGGACGAGGAGACGATCCAGGGGCCCCAGGTTCTCGCGGCGGAGGAACGGCTCGCGGACGTGCCCGGGGATGCGCCGCCTATCGGCGACGGCGAACCGGGGGGGGCGGAGGAGCCTGCGGAGCCGATGATTGAACTCGCCGCGGCGGGGGATGACGGGTTTGACGGGGGCTTCGACGGCGGCTTCGCGCAACCGAACACCGCGGACGACGAGGAAGAGGACGACGGCTTCGCCGGCGGGTTTGCCGCGGCGGAGGAGCCGACGGTCGCCGGCCCGCCGCCCGGTTCCCCGGCGGCCCTCGCCGCGATGGCCGAGGCCGCGGCGGGCGAGCCGGTCGAGGCGCGGGAGCTGAAACTGCTCGTGCCGATCAACAGCTTCTCCCCCGCCGGCAACGGCACGGTGCGGGTGTCGTTCGACGACCTGGACCTGCTCAAGGTGCTCAACGCCGAGCCGGTGCCCGCGGACGTGGTCGACCATTTCCCCGGCTGGCTCCGCGACCTCGACGGGAAGAAGGTCACGCTGCGGGGGTTCATGTACCCGACCTACGCCGACCCCGTGCGGGCGTTCATCCTCGCCCGGGACAACCAGATCTGCTGTTTCGGCCGCAACCCGAAGCCGTACGACCTGGTGACGGTGAAACTCGCCGAGGGGGCGGAGAGCCGCTACATCCAGAACCGGCCGTTCGACGTGGTGGGTACCTTTCGCCTCGACCCGCAGCGGGACGGGGAGGACTGGCGTCGGCTGTACCGGATCGACGGCGCGCGGGTCGTGGAGTAGGACTGTGGAGTCGGACTGACGTTGCATTCGCCCATTGACCGCCGCCCCGGAGGACCCTTCGCATGATCGCCGCCCTGCTCCTCTCCGCCGCGCTGGCCTGTCCGTTCTGCGAGGCGCCCGGGCTGACGCTCTCGGACCAGTTGGCCGAAAGCGACGTCGTCGTCCTGGCGGAATGGCTCGAAGCCGACCGCGGGGGCGACTCCAAAGACAACCCGGCCTACACGCGGTTCCTCGTGAAGAAGTCGCTGAAGGGCCCCTACGCTGAGGGCAAGAAGCTGAAACTGCGGGGCTATCAGTCCGGCGAGACCGGCGAAACGTTGCTGCTGACCGCCGGCGGAGGGGAGATCCTCGAGTGGGACCTGCCCGTGCCGATCAGCGAGGCCGGCTTCGAGTACCTGCGCAACAACCCCGGCCCCGACGCCCCCGCCGCCGACCGGCTGCGGTACTACCTGGCGCACCTGGAACACCCGGACGATCTGGTCGCCTCCGACGCCTACGGCGAGTTCGGCAACGTGCCGTTCGAGGAGGTCGAAGCGATCGCCGACGAACTGCCCCGCGCCAAGCTGGCGCAGTGGGTCGCCGACCCGGACACCGACCCCTCCCGCCTGGCCTTCTACGGCATGCTGCTGGGCCTGTGCGGGACCGACGCCGACGCCGAGGTGCTGCGGAAACGGATCTTCGCCGGCACGGACGAGTTCCGCATCGGCGTCGACGGCCTGATGAGCGGCCTGCTTTTGCTCACCGGCGAGCAGGGCCTGAAGGAACTGGAAGACGCCAAGCTGCGGCCGAAATACATCCTCGGCCCGGACGGCCAGCCGCTCAAGGACGCGGCCGGCGAGCCGATCCCGGTGCCCTTCAGCGAGGTCTACGCCGCGATGCAGGCGGTCCGGTTCATGTGGACCTACGGCGGCGAACGCATCCCCAAGGATCGTCTGAAGGAGGCCCTGCGGCTCCAGTTGGCCTACTCCGACCTCGCGGAGGTCGTCATCGCGGACCTCTCCCGCTGGAAAGACTGGGCGGCCATGGATCGGATCGTCGGGCTCTACACCAACGAGGCCTACGACGTGCCGGCCGTGAAGCGGGCGATCATCCAGTACCTGCTGGAAGCCGAACGCGACGTGCCGGAAAACGCCCCCAGCGACGCCCCCGAACCCCCGCACGTCGCCGCCGCCCGCAAGCACTTGGCGGTGATCGAAGCGGAGGACCCGGAACTGGTCGAACGCGCCCGCGACGTGCTGTACTCGGTGTTCTGAGGCCGTCACGCCGATGCCCCGCGGGGCCTCGGCGTTCCGTGCTGCCGACCGCGGTCCGCTCAGTTGATGAGCACCGCGAAGCCGAAGAAGTTGCCGTTGAACAGGCGCTGAAGGCGGTTCCAGACTGCCGGGCTGGTGAGCTCGCCGCGTTCCAGGAACGGCGCCGCCCCGGGCCCCTGGACCCATTCGACCAGATCGAACCGCCGCGGTTCCTCAAAGACCCGCCGCAGGTTCACGCCGTTGGGGGCGTCCGCCAGACCCGCGGGCTGAGTCCGCCAGAACGGGACGAGCTTCTCCCCGTTGAGCAGGTCCTCCGCTTCGGCGAGGAACTCCCGCCAGCCGTCAACGCGTTCCTGCGACATCGTCACGCCGGTGGAGGAGGTCTGGTGAGGGCCCGGGATCCATTCGCGCTCGCCGTCTTCCTCGGCGAGGATCAGGTCCCACATCGCCCGGCTGTGGCCGATCATGCCCAGCAGCCGCTCGCGGGCCTTGCCCATCCGCTCCGGCTCGCGGACCGGAAAGTTGACGTGGTGGATCGCGGCGATGATGTCGGACAGCCGCCCCGGGCTGAAGCCGTCGCCGGTCTCCGTGAGGAGGTAGCCCGGCACGCCCTCCGGCTGGGCGAAGAGGAGGTGGGCGCAGTGGTTCCACCAGTTCTCCGCGTCGTGGGCCAGCATCGTTTCGAGGATCGCGCTCAGCAGATCGCAGTACCCGCGGAGCCATTCGGCGTCGGCCCGATCGAAGTGCGTGACGATCGCCGGCGCCTCACTGGGACGCCGTCCGCCGGAGCGATCTCCTTCCAGCCGCAGTCCGCCGGCGCCCAACAGGCTGAGGACACGCTCGGCCTCCCCCGCGGTCCCGTCGCCGTTCAGATCGAGCCGCAACGCCGCCAAGTCGATCTTCACGTCCACCGGGCCGTCGATCTTGGCCAGCACCGCGTCGGCCTCGTCGAACGCTGCGATCAGGTCGATGCGGGCCTTTCGCCACTGCTCGTAACTGACGGGCTGCGGGTCGGCGTTCGCCGGCACCGGCAGCCGGGCGAACGGCAGCATCCCGCCCAGCCGATCGCCGCTGCCGTGGGCCGACAGGAACTGGGCGAACTCCTCGATCCCGCCGAGGAACTTCACCACGCCCAACGAGAACAGGGCGTCGTCGTCGCCCGGGTCTGTCTTCAGCGTCTTGTTGAGGGCAGCCTCCGCCCCCGCCAGATTGCCCTCGGCGAGGAAGGCGGCGACGGGGGCAAGGCCGGCGGCAGGGGGCGACGGTTCGTCGGGGGCTGCGACCAGCGGGAGGGCGAGGCAGAGGGCCAGTGGCGAGAACATCGGAGGCGGCGGGGGGCGAGCGGGACGGGGACGTACGGCGATACCCGGAGCCCGCCCGCGGTGTTTCGAACCGTGGGCGTTCTTCACGGTTTGTCTGACCCGCTTGCCTGATCCGCATACGTTTCCTTCCTCACGCGCCGCCCGTCACAATGCCGCGCCCCGTCCGGAGTTCGCAGATGATCCGTACCGCTGTCCGACCGGCCGCCCTGTTGGCGGCGCTGCTGGCCTACCCCGTCGCGCTCTTTGCGCAGGTCGGCCCCACCGTCGTCCCCGGCGGCGCGCCGCTGCAGCCGGTCCCGGCCGACGCCCCGACGGCCACGGCCGTGGAGCCGCCGCGGAACGTGCTGATCGTGTTCGTGGACGACCTCGGCTGGGCGGACCTCGGCTGCTACGGAAACGCGTTCCACGAAACGCCGCACATCGATCAGCTCGCCACGGACGGGCTGAAGTTCACGGCGGCCTACGCCAGTTGCCCGGTGTGCAGCCCCAGCCGGGCCGCCCTGATGACCGGCCGCGACCCGGCCCGCACCGGGCTGACGAACTTCATCCCGGGCCACTTCCGGCCCTTCGCCCCCCTGCTGGAGCCGCCGATCCCGGACCGGCTGCCGCTGGACGAAGTCACCTTCGCCACGGTGCTGGGCGACGCCGCGACCACGGCAAGCTTCGGCAAGTGGCACCTCGGCGACACGAACGACACGGAGGGCCCCGGCGGCCGCGGGTTCGACGAATGGCTCGTGACCGTCCGCAACGTCTCCCCGAGCCTCACCACCCCGGACGGCGTCGAGAAGCGTGAGGGCGAATACACCACCGACGTGCTCACGGAGCGCACCGAAGCGTTCCTCCGCGAGCACGCGGACGACGACAAACCCTGGGTCTGCCTGCTGTCGCACTACGCGGTGCACATCCCCGTGCACGCCCGGCCGGACCTGATCGCCAAATACGAGGCGAAACCGAAAGCCGAGGGTCACCCCAGCGACCCGGCCTTCGCCGCGATGCTGGAGATGGTCGACGAATCCGTCGGCCGCCTGCGGACGGTGCTGCAGGAAACAGGCCAGGCGGAAAACACGGTGATCCTGTTCACCTCCGACAACGGCGGTCTGCACTCCGTCTACCACGGCGATCCGTCGTCAATCCACGGGCAGAGCGGCGACCAGGTCAGCAGCAACGCCCCGCTGCGGGGCGAGAAGGGGTCGCTGTACGAGGGCGGCATCCGCGTGCCGCTGCTGGTCCACTGGCCCGGCGTGACGGAGGGCGGCCGGGCCTGCGACGCCGCGGTCACGACCAGCGACCTGACGCCCACGATCCTCCATTTGGCCGGCTCCGAACCGCCGGCGGGCGTGACGATGGACGGGGTGAGCCTCGTGCCGGTGTTCCGCGGCGAGTGCGACGCCGCCCGCGACGCGGTCTTCTGGCACTACCCGCACTACCACCACAGCCGCCCCGCCGGCGCCGTGCGGATCGGGCACCACAAGCTGATCGAGTTCTACACCGCCGACGGCACGGGCGAGCCGGAACTGTACGACCTCCGCGAAGACTTGGGCGAGACGAAGAACCTCGCCGCCGCCCTGCCGGAGCGCACCTCGGAACTGCGGTCTCGACTGGCCGCCTACCGGGCGGATGCCGGCGCCCTGATGCCCCGCCCGAACCCGGCCTACGACGCGGAGCGGGCCGACGAGTGGTGGCGGCGTCCCGCTCCCGGGTTCCGCGGGAAAACCAAGCCGGTACTGGATTCAACGACCGGCCCCGCCCCGTCCGGGCCGGTGGACACCGCAGACGTCGACGCCGCCGTGCCGCTGCCGGAAGGGCGAGCGCGACGCGACGCCCCGACACGGTAGCCGGTGTTCGGCCTCTTCCGCACCCGCCGGCGTCGCGCGCTGCTGTCCGAACCGCTCCCCGAGTCGTGGGAGCGGGCGATCCGTGATCAGTTCGCCGCCTTCGAGCGGCTCCCCCGCCCCGTCGCGGAGCGGGTGCGGGCCGGCGTGCGGATTCTCCTCGCGGAGAAGAACTGGGAGGGCTGCAATGGGCTGGACCTGACGGACGAGATGCGGGCCGTCGTCGCCGCCCAAGCCGCGTTGCTGCTGGCCGGCGATCCGACCCCGCCGGAGAAGGCCGACTGGTTTGGCCCGCTGACCAGCGTGCTGGTCTATCCGACCGCCTACCGCGTGACCGCCAGCCGCCTGCTGGGGGACGCGTCGTTCGGCGGGGGGCCGACGATCAGCGGGGCGGAGGGACGCTTGGGCGAGGCCCACATGGGCGGGGCCGTGGTCCTGAGTTGGCCGGACGTGCTGGCCGGGGCGGAGAACCCGGACGACGGCCGCAACCTGGTGTTCCACGAGTTCGCCCACGTGCTGGACCTCGCCGACCGCTTCGCCGACGGCGTGCCCGGCCTGACCGGCGCCGCCCGCCACCGCTGGGAGGCCGTCGCCGAGGCGGCCTTCCAGAAGCACGCCGCCGACGTCGACCGCGGCCTGCCCGGCCTGCTGGACGCCTACGGCGCCACCGACCCCGCGGAGTTCTTCGCCGTCGCCACGGAGTGCTTCTTCGAGAAGCCCCGCACCCTGCGGATGAAGCTCCCGGACCTGTTCGGCATCCTGCGGGACTTTTACAATCTGGACCCGGGCGAGTGGAGCCTCGCGTGAGTTTCGTCGAGGCGAGCGGTGGGCGTCAGCCCTCCGTGTATTCGTGCGTCGAAGAGGACACGGAGGGCTGACGCCCACCGCTCGCCTAGGATGGATGGATGTTCGTCAAAATCTGCGGCTTCACCGACCCGGCGAACGTCGCGGCAGTCTGCGGCGGCGATGATCCGCCGGACGCGATTGGGCTGAACTTCTGGGACGGCTCAAAACGGTTCGTCGGCCGTCAGGACGGCGCCTTAGGCACCGGTCCGACGATGAAAGCGGCGCTGCCGGACGGCGTGAGCGTCTGGGGGGTGTTCGTGAACATGGGCGTCCGGTGGATCACGGACTACCTCCCCGGGTTGGACGCCGTGCAGTTCCACGGCGACGAGAGCCCCCATGCGACCGCGAACGTGCGTAAGTACCTGCGGGACGGACAGGCGGTCCGCGCGTGGCGGGTGCGTGGCTCCCTCGACCCGCTGGTCTCGCACTTGGAAGCCGCAAAGCAGGCCGGTTCGACGCCGGACCGCATCCTCCTCGACGCCGCCATCCCCGGAGCCTACGGCGGGACCGGGGCGAAGCTGGACTGGCACGCCCTGCGGGGGGAACTGGACCGCGTGGGGGACGCCCTGCCGCCGGTGATCCTTGCCGGGGGACTGACGCCGGAGAATGTCGCGGAGGCAATCCGCATCGTGCGACCGTGGGGCGTCGATGTCGCCGGCGGGGTGGAGAGCGCCCCGGGGATCAAAGACCCGGCGAAAGTCGCCGCCTTCTGCGACGCCGCCCGCGGGGCGCTGTAGCCGGCGGCCCCGTCGCCGGCGTCAACGCTCCCGGGCCCGGCGGCCGGCGGCGCGGCGTTCGCGTTCCTCGATCTCCTCCGCCAGCGTTTTCAGCTCGGCGACCTGCGACTTCGCCGCGGCGAGAGGGTCGGCGGAGAGGTACGTATTCGCCAGCTCCCGCATCTTCTCCGCGAGTTTCGCGACCCGGGCGGCGGTCAGGCGGTCGCCGGACTCCAGCGCCTCCGCCCGCACCCCGGCGGCGAGGGCGTCGATGCGGCGCTTGAACGCCTCCGCCCGCGGCAGCCCGGACAGCTCCTCCAGCCGGGCCTCGGCCTCGGCGTAGCTCTTTTCCTTGGCGCTCTTCTTGGCCCGGGCCGTCAGCACCGCCCGGTGCGCGACGACCTCCAGCATCTCGCCGGACAACAGGGCATATTCGCCCTCCAGGCCCAGTCGCAGGGCGTCGTCGTCTAGTTCCAGCACGTCGGCGGGAACCGCCCCGGCGACGTACGGCAACGCCCCCAGCTTCGCCTTGCCGCTGTAGACGTGCAGCCAGACGAGCCCTTTGGTCGGCTCCGCGTCCGGCAGCGTCGGCGGGGCGGCGGGAACCGTGATCCGGCCGCCGCGGTCGCTGACTTCCTCGAACGGTTCCGGGATCGGCTCCGGCTCCGGGCGCTCCTCGCCCCCCTCCGGCGGCGGCCGCTCCGACGGCAGCGTGCGGCGATCAGCGAGCTTCACCCGATACCCCACCAGCGGTCGCCCCGCCGCCCCGCCGGCGCCGCTGCCCCGGGCGATCAGCCGCAGCGTCGTGCCGCCCTCCTGCTGATGAATCGGTCGGGCCAGCGTTTGCGTGCGGCCCCGCGTCCGCCCCACGGCGCTCCGCAGGGCGCTGACGACCTCGCCGGACTGCACCCGGGCCGGGTCGTTCTCGTCCAGCACGGGGCCGACGCGGACGAACGTGTACGGCGTCTCGCGGATGTCCCGCAGCGCCCCGTCCCGCTGATAGAGCCGCAGGAACAGGCTCAGCCACCGCCCCGGCGCCAGCGGATCGACCGCCGGATCGCGAACCGGCAGGGCGGCGGCCCGGGCGGCCAGCCGCACCTCGTTCGAGTCGACGGCGGCGTCCGGCACGGGGGCCACGCGGTATTCCGGGTGAAACAGGTCTCGAACCAGTCGACCGGCGGCCTGCACCGCGGCGGGCAGGCCGGTTGCGTCGGCAGTCCGCACCGGGCCGAGAACCCGCCGCGTACCGTCCCATTCCCGAGCGGCGACCGTCCGGGCCTGCGGATCGCCGACGCGGCGGCCTACCGCGGCGGCCGGGCCGAGCGTGACGACGAACCAGCGATCCGGCGGGCGGGCGGGGTTGGGTTCTTCCTCCGTCGGCGGGTCGGCCGGCGGCGGAAAATCCTCCGGCCGCAGGCGCCGCAGCCCGGCGGCGTCCGCCCGGGTCAGCGATGCGGGAGGTGGGACGAACGTCAGGTTCCAATGCTCCCCGAAGGTCCGCCACAGCAGGTCGCCCAGCTCGTCTCGCACTTCATCGAAACGGCCCGGCGGCACGGCGGCGGCGTCCACGGCGAGGCTCACGCGCACCTCGTACGCCCGGCGCTCCCACGCCGGCAGCCCCTCGTCCTGAGCCCAGGCAGAGCGATTCGATCCCGCGAAACCGCAAGCGAACGCCGCCATCACGAGGGCCGCACGCACGGTCCAACTCAGTTCCACCCCCCGCTTGCAGTTTCGCGGGCGCTTCTGAGCAGCGGGAGTGGTGAAGGAGCCACTCACTGTCCGACCTCCGGCAAGTCGAAGTCGTCCGTGGGCAGGATCGCGTCCACCTGCCAGCGTTCGACGCCCTGATAGGGGTGCACCAGCGGCCCCTCGACGTTCCGCAGCGCGGTGCGGGCGAAGACGTACTCGTCGATCTCGAACAACGGGATCACCCGCACCTCGCTCCGCATGTGGCGGTGCAGATCGTGCAGCAGGGCGACGGCGTCGTTGCGGTTGCCGACCCGCTCCAGGGCGATCAGGTCCCGCCGCAGCCAGTCCGAGAGGGTCAGCAGGCTTTCGAGGGTCACGTCGTCGGTGTTGGTCAGCAGCGGGGCGATTTCCCGGGCCGGCTCCCGCATCCGCAATGTGCGGTAGGCAAGGTCCCAGCCGTCCGGGTCGTCCGCGGCCAGCGTCGCGGCGGCCGAACCGCTGACCACCCGAATCGACAGCCCGATCCGCTTCCAGGTCGCCGCCAGTTCGTCCAGCACGGCGGCGACGACGGCGTCGTCCGGGGCGAGGACGGTCAATTCCGGCACCTGCCCGCCGGTCTCCTCCCCCAGCGCCTTGCCGGCCGCCAGGGCGAGGGCGAAGGCGAGGGTGAGGTTCTGCGAACGGGGCGTCAGCAGCGGGTTCGTCGCCTCGCTGAAGCTGGGAAATGGGGCGGAGATCACCCGCCCCAGCCCCGCCGCCCGGGCCTCCGCGGTGCGGAGGACGGCGTCGTTCAGGATCGTCTCCCGGTCCGGGGCGAGCAGCAACGCCTTGCGCAGCTCCGCGTTCTTCATCCGCGTCGACCGCGGATTGACCTGCAACACGTGGGCGGCCGGCACGCTGGAGCGGAAACTCAGCACGCTTTCGTCCCGCAGCAGGCCTGGCACGTCCCATGGGCGGGGATGCACGAGCAGGTCGAACTCCCCGCGGCGGAACGCCTGCATCAGCGCCGGGCCGTCGGGGTAGGCCGTCTCCCGCACCTCCGCGACGTGGAATCGGACCGCGTCCGCCGGCTCCGGCACGGCCCGGCGGTAGATCGCCGTGTCCGGCCGCTCCGCGGAGTCCGGCGCCCGGGGGAAGAACGGCGTTCTCAGCGTCGCGGCGGCCTCGCCCCCTTCAGTCCCTGCGTCCCGCGGCAGGACCCGCACGGGGTCGGCCAGCGTGGCCTCGGTCCGCAGCGGGACGCGGGCGAAGATCACCTCGAACTCCCGCGGCGAAAGCTGCCGCACGCCGGCGATCTCCTCGGCGAGCCGTTCCTCGAACAGCGGCGAGGCCGGGTCGAGCCGATCCTGCAACCCGGCCAGCACGTCGGCGGCGTCCAGCGGCGGCTGGGGGAGCCAGTCCGGGAACCGCGGTCGCAGGGTGAACGTCGCCCGGCGGCCCAGGTCGGTCGGCTCCCAGCCCTCCAGCAGATTGCTGCGGTAGTGCGGTGCCTCGTCGACCCGATCAATCTCGAACAGCCGGCTGGCGACGAGGAACCGCCCGCGATCGGCGGCGTCCGTCGGGGGGAACGGCGGCGGTTCGCCGGAACCCAACGCCTCCGGCGGCGGCAGGTCCAGCACGCCGGCCCGCAACACCTGATAGCGGCGGGTATGCCGGGCGAAGGCTCGCTCCACGCCGGGGGCGGTCGGGTCGACGCGGGCCGCCTCCCGGATGCGCTCCGCGGCGAGGGCCGGGTCGTTCGCGGCGGAGGCGTCCGCCTCGCTCATCAGGGCCTGCGCCCGCTGGGAGAACTGGGCGTCCCACTTCCGCGTGACCGGGTGCTGCGGCCCGCGGGCGCGGAGTCGAGCGAGGAAGAACCGGGCCTGCCGCAGATCATCGGCGGCGTTCGCCGCCTCGATCAGCCCGTCCGCCGCCGCCGCCAGGCGGTCCAGCCCGCCCGGAAACTCCGGAGCCCGGTCGAGCAGCACCTCCATCCGGCCCAACGCCTGCTCCAGCTGGCCCAGTTCGAGCAGCTCCCCGGCGTCGATGAAGGCGGCCCGATCCAGCCGTTCCCGCAGGCCGGGCCAGCCGTCGGGCAGCGACTCGCTGCTGTTCATCCGGGCGAGGGCGAACAACAGTTCGTAGGCGCCGCGCATGTCCCCCTCGCCGAGCAGCGCGTCGGCCCGCTCCAGCATCAGGTTCTCGTGGTGGATGACCTGATCCACCTTGAACGTGGCGATGCTGAACTCCGGATCCTCCAGTTCCTCGTCGAGCAGAAGGACGTCCAGCCGTTCGAGCCGTTCGGCCATCGCCAGATACTGGTCCCGACTGCCCACGACCGCCTCGGACCGCAGCCGCTCGCCGGTCAGCTCGGCCGTTTTCTCCGCGGCCTGTCGGCCGAACAGTTCCTCCACCGCCCGGCGGATCGTCTCGTCCGGCAGGGCGTCGAACTCGCCGGCGAGGCGACTGATCGCCTGCGGCCGCAGGGCGACCTTGGGGTCGGCCGGTTCGCCGCGGAGGTAACGGGCGATCTCCGCCTTACGGTTGGCGGCGTCACGGGGAGCCATCCGCTGCACGAAGTCGTGACGGCGGGCCAGCTGGGCGAGGGTGTCCGGCCGCGGCGTGACGGAGGCCACCTCGATCACCCCGCCGGTTCGCAGCACCACCCGGTCCGTCGGCCGCCGGGCCAGCAGCTCCGCGGCACTGGGTAGCGGCAGGTCCTCCAGCGTCGGCAGACCGTCCTGCCCCGTCGCCGGCAGGACGCCGCAGAGAACGAGCAGCACGCCCGCCGCCAGCCGCAGCGCCGGCCGGAGCGTGTGTTGAGGGAAACGAGTGCTCATGGTTCGCTCCTGTCGGCCACCTCGGCGCCGATCGGGGCGAAGTCCAGGCGGACGACGGCCCCGTCCGCAGCGGCGGCGGCGGGCTGATCCCCCACGAGGAATGGCGCCCCGACCAATGGCTGCCCGGTGTCCACCCGGCCGGTCGCCTCGCCGCTCATCGGATCGAACCGCACCGCGACGCCGCCGGCGGTGACGATCGCCGCCGCATCGGCCCCGACCGTCCCGGGCGGCCCGGCGGCCGGCTCCGGCAGCGGGGTGACCGTCGCCGCGGTCAGATCCGCCGCCGCGAACCCGGCGACCGTGCCGTTCTCCAGCGCCACCAGCACGCGGTCGCCGATCGCCGTCGGCCCGAACGCCGCCCGGGCCGGCAGGTCGACGGCGGCCGTCTCGCCCAGGGTGGCCCCGTTGAGCCGGTGCAAACGGCCGTCGGACCCGGCGACGATCAGGGCGTCCCCGGCGACCGCGGGCGGCAGATCGGCGAACCATTCGGGAGAGATTGCGGCGGTCTGGCTGAGGCTCGGGGAAGCGCCCTCATTGAACTGGATCAGCCGAATGGCGCCGGCGGCGTCGGTGACGGCGGCCTTCGTCTCGGACAGCCCGACCAAGGCCGTCCACGCCGGGGCTTCGCCGCCGGAGATCGGGGCGGTGTAGGCGGAGACCGTCGGGCCGCCCCGGCCGGTCGCCAGTTCCAGCCGCGGGGCGGCGGCGATCAGCAGGCCCGGCCCCAGCGGCAGCGGAGCGAGCTGCGGGGCGACGGGCAGATCGATCGGCCGGCCGACCCGGCCGTCGGGGTCGATCTGCCAGCCCCGGGGATTCTCGCCGCCCACGCCGACGGCCGCCCCGCCGTCCGGCAGGCGGCGGGCGAGCAGCAATTCGCGGCCCTCGCCGTCCAGATCGGGCAGCACGCGGCCGTTGGTGAGGAAGATCGTGCCGCCGTCGCCGTTCGCCCCGTCGTTCCCCCCGCTTGGGAAGCCGTCGCCGAGGGGGGTGAGAACGCCGGTCGCCGACAGCGCCGCCGGCCGGGCGCCGCCGGTTACCGCCAGCAGGGCGGGCGCCAGGACGGTGCGACTGAGGCCGACCATCGCGTCGGCCTCGGCGGCGGCGAAGATCGTCGCCGTGCCGGCGGGGGTCAGGCGGGTCGTGAACAGCCGGTCCGCGTTCGTCTGCGGCGGGGCGACGTGCCGACCGACCGCCAGCACGGCCGGCGTGACCTGCAGCCCGTCGCCGGTCAGTTCCAACTTGCGAAGGGCGCTGCCCGCCGCCCACAACGCCCCGTCCGGCCCGGCGGCCAGGTAGGTCGGCACCGGCCGCGGATCGGGCAGTTGGGCGGCGGCGAGCCGGGAGAAGACGGATTTGTCGACCTCATCCGTGACGGCGTAGGCCGTCATGCGTTCCGGCGAGGAGGAGACGAACAGCACGTCGGCCCGCAGTTCCGGCGGCACGTCGATTCGC
Source organism: Alienimonas californiensis (assembly GCF_007743815.1). Taxonomy (GTDB): domain Bacteria; phylum Planctomycetota; class Planctomycetia; order Planctomycetales; family Planctomycetaceae; genus Alienimonas; species Alienimonas californiensis. Next base: position 3,890,153 of record NZ_CP036265.1, on the reverse strand, counting down.
CCCGGCACACGGGCCCGGCCGACCTCCGTCGCCTCGCCGTCCTCGGGGTCGACCGCCCAGGCCCGCAGCAGGGCGGAGTCGGCCCGGTCGTTGTCGCAGATCAGCACGTAGCGACCGATCGTCTGGAGCGGTGCCGCCAGAGCGCCGGCGCCGTGGCCGGTGTAGCTGACGGCCTCCACCGCCGGCGGATTGCCGGCGAGCGTGTAGACGACGTCCCGCCTCGCGGCGAGCAGCAGGCGGCCGGCGTTCGCGTCGTCCCGGCCGCCGATCTCGACCGGCGGGGAGAGCACGGCTTGAGGGAACTTCAGCCCGCCGTCGATCGCCCCGCTGGCGGGATCGACCGCCAGCAGCGAGCCGTCCGCACAGCCGACCAGAACGAGCCCCCCGGCGCTGCGGGGCGGCCCCGTGGCCGGCGCCGGCAGGGGCAGGCGCCAGTCGACTGCGCCGTTTTCCAGCCGCACCGAAAGCAGCGCCGGCCGAACCGCGTCGCAGATCAGCACGCTGGCGCCGGCGGCGTCCGCGTCGACCGGCGGAAACGCCGCGGCCCCGCCGCCGCCCACGGCGGCCCGCCACCGCGGTTCGGCCGTAACGACGTCCACCGCGAACAGACTCGATCCTGCCCGGACGAGTTCCACCCGGCCGTCGGAGCGCTCGCCCGTGCTGGCCCGCGAGACGATCGCCGGGGCGAGCACCGCGGGCGGGGCGGGCGGCGGCGGCGGGGCGTCGGCGGGGGGAATCGTGACGACGGCGTCCCGCTCCGCGGCAAGCGTTTGGGCCTTCAGCCGGCGCACGTCGCGGTCGTTCGCCAGATCGCGGTAGCGGGCGATCAGGTCCTCCCGCGCCCGGTGGGCGGCGGCGAAGTCGTTCCGTTCCAGGGCGGCGTTCACCGTGGCCCGGGCGTCGCCGAACGTTTCCCGCTTCACCACTGCCGCCTCGGCCGTGCGAAGGGCGGCGGCGATCTCCCGCGATTGATCCGTCGTGCTGGCCGCCTCCGGATCGGCGTAGCGGCGATGCAGCGTCTGGGCCTCCTCCACCGTGGCCAGCAACTCCCGCGGCCCGCCGTTGGCCGCCTGCTTCGCGGCGCCGAGGGCCGCCCGGCGGGAGAGCGACGCCAGTTCGGGGTGGCTCTCGGCGAAGTCGTCGCGGTCGCGGTTCTCCCGCACGAACGTCTCGATCGCCGCGACCCCCTCGGCCCATTTACCGCCGGAGCCGTCGACCGCCCGTTCGATCGTCGTCATCCCCCGCTCCCGCCGCACGGCAGGGACGAGGGCGTCGGCGGGGTGTTCCCGCAGGAACTCGTCATAGGTCTCCAGCGCCGCGGAGTATTTGCCGGTCGCCCGGAGTTCCGTGGCGGAGTCGTATAACCGCTGGGCCTGTTCCCGAGCGGTCAGGAGGGCGAAGGCGAACGCCGCCAGCGTCAGCGCCGCCGAGACGCTGGTCAGGCCGATCACCAGCGGGCTCTTGAAGATCGACTGTTCCCCCGGCCGGGCCGGCGGGCCGGCGAGCTTCGTCAGCGGGGCGAAGCGGCCGCCGGGGGGCAGCAGCACGGGCTGTTCGCCGCTGTCCGGGTCGGCAACCGGGGCGGCCGGTTCGGGGATTTCGTCCCCGTCCGCGGCGACAGGCGTTTCGCCCGTTTCGTCGGCGGCGAGGGCGGCGAGCGCCCCCAACCCGTCGTCGTCGGCGGCGTCGGCGTCGTTCTCCTCCTCCACCGCAAACGGGTTCGGGTCGTCGCCGCCGTCGTCAAACGGGTCGTCGTCCTCGTCGACCTCCTCGAAGATCGCCGTCTGGGCCTCCGCGTTCACGACGTTATCGTCGGCCTCGCCCCGTGCGGTCGTGGCCCGCCGGCTCTTCCGCTTCGCCGCGGGCTTCGCCGCCTTCTCGTTGCTCTCGGGGGCCGGGGAAACCGGACGGGCGTCGCGGCGTTGGCGGTCCGCCGCGGCGGCCTTCGCCCGGGCGGGGTCGGCCCAGACGGGCAGTGCGTCCGAGGAGGCGGCGACGAGGGTGAGTTCGTCACTCTCCGCCATCGTTTCGGGCGGCCGGTCGGCGCGGAAGGTGACCTTCGCCGGGCCGACGATCATCGTGTCGCCCTCCGCCAGCCGCTTCTCCGTGACGACGGAGCCGTTCACCCGCAGGCCGCCCTCCGGGCCGGCGGAGACGCGGTAGCCGTCGCCGTCCGGCAGGAACCGGCAGTGCATCTGATGGACGCCGTCGGCGTTGATCCGGACGTCGGAGGAGGCGTGCCGCCCCACCGTGAGGCCCGCGGCGTCCGGCAGCGGGGTCTCCCGCACCTTGCCGGACGGACTGGTGATCTCCAAACGGGCCATGTGGCGGGGGACTGTGGGAGCGAAAAGGAGGCGAAAGGACGGGAGCGGTCGAGCGGTCAGTCTTCGGCGGCGATGGCGAGGCGGACGCGCTCCACCCCCAGCCCCGCGGCGGCGTCGTAGGCGGCGACGATCGCTTCGTGACGGGCGGCGTCCGCCGCCTGGATTACCACCTCCCCCCGACCGGCCTGCCCGGGGGCGTTCATCGCGTCGCGGAGCGCGTCCGGCAGGTCGGCCAGCGAGGCGACCGGCTTGTCGTCCACGTACGCCTCGTCCCCGCCCTCCAAGCGCACGACCACGGCCTCCTGCTCCAGTTCGTCCATCGTGACGAGTTGTTGCGAAACGCCCTCCTCGTCCGGCTCCGGCACCGGGGTGGGGAGCGTCTTCTGGATGCTAAAACTCGCTGTGATCATAAAGAAAATTAGCAGGAGGAAGGTCACGTCGACCATCGGCGTGAGGTCCATCTCGTCCTGCTCCCGCCGCTTCGGCGAGAACTTGAACGGCTCCTCCTCGTACTGCACGCTCAGCGGGGCCTGGACGGGGGGCGCCTGGGCAGGGGCGAAGACGGCAGCGGGGTCCGGCTCGGGCAGCGGCTGGTCTTCCTCGGGGACGGTCAGCATCTCCCGGCAGGAGGGGCACCGCACGACCGCCCCCGCGCGGGAGGCGGAGATCCCCAGCGGGGCGGCACAATGCGGGCAGGGGAAGGCGATCCGCACGGTCAGCGGGGGTCCTGCACTTCGGTGTGAAACGAGACGCCCTCCACCTCGCCGATCTGCCGCAGGATCGGGAACGTCTGCTCCGCGGTGGCGTCGCGGTCGGCCAGCAGCACGGCCTCGGTCTTGTTCGGGAAGTTCGCCTTCGCGGCGGCGACCGCCTGCGCGATGCGATCGGTCTCGAGGGCCTCTGCCAACGGGACGACCTCGCCGTCAGGCAGTTCCACCTCGTACTCCCCGCCGCGTTCCGGCAGCAGGATCACCTTGATCGTGCTGGCGGCGTCGATCCCCCGCCCGTGCACCGCCGGCGGGGCGTCCGACTTCGCGGGCTCCTGCATGGTGCTACTCACCATGAAAAAAATTAGCAGGAGGAACACGACGTCGATCATCGGGGTGATGTCGAAGTCGAGTTCCTTCCGCTTCTCCCGCGGCGTGTGGACGTACTCCTCCTCCGCGAGGTGCGCGTGCGGCGGGCGGCGGGGCGTGTCGAGCGATTCGCTCATCCGGCGGCCCCGGATTCGGCTTCGATCAGCCCGTCGAGATACCGGCCGAGCCGCTCCTCCACGCCGTCCTGCAACTTCGAGATCTTGTTCTGAAGCAGGTTGCCGGCGATGACCATTGGGATGGCAATCGCTAGGCCGCTGGCGGTGGTGTTTAGGGCGACCGCGATGTCGTTCGCCAGCAGCGAGGGGTTCGTGCCCGTCTGGTCGGCGGCGGCGATCTTGGCGAAGGCGGCGATCATCCCCACGACCGTGCCCAGCAGCCCGAGCATCGGGGCGGTCTTCACGATCGTCGCCACCCAGCTGGAGCGGTACTCCAGGTCGGCCAGCACGTGCCGCTCGAACCGCTCCGCAACAGTCCGCCGCAGCCGGGCGGGCGGCAGGTGGCGGTTCTCCGTGGCGGTCTGAATGAGCTGCGGCGTCGCCTTACTCCAGTAGGGCGGCGAATCGCACAGCTCCGTCACCGCGGCGTAGTCGCGGCGCTCCACCAGGGCGAGGCATTCCTCGACGAACTCGTCCGCCGCTTTGGCGTTGCTGAACCGCTTCTGGGCGACGCGGCGGACCAGCAGCACGGTGATGAACAACCCCACCAGCGCGGTGAGGCCCAGCGCGACGTAAATCGCCAGACCGGCAAAATCGAGAATGGGCATCGCGGGGGTCGGGAAGCTTCGTCGGGGGACGGGTCGTCGGGGAAAGCCGTGCGGGCGGCCGCGTCAGCGGAGGTAGGACTGCTGAGCGACGCGGAACGTGTAACCGCCGCCACCGGGCTGCACCTCGAAGTAGGTGCGGCGCACGTCGGCCAGCGGACGGTTCGCGTGCTGCTGTTCGAGCCGGAGCAACGTCTGCTCCGTACGGGCGGGGTAGAAGTGCAGGATGGGCAGTTCGGAGGCGTCGAGGCCGGCCTTGGCGAACAGCTTGACGTCCGCCTGTTTGCGACCCCCGCCCTGCCAGATCATGTAGAGCCGCTGCTCGTCGGCGCCGCCGCCCTGCTTCACCGTGACGGTCGGTTTGGGGGCGGTGAGGTTCGAGATGATGGTCAGGGACCCGCCGCGGGTATCGAGGGCGCCCAGTTCGATCCCGAAGAAATCCAGTTGGCGGGCGTATTCCTCCAGCCCGCCCTGCTCGTTGAAGGAGATGAACCAACGCTGCTCCGCGGAGACGCCGCCGTCGCCGGGGCCGAAGCCCAACGGCCGGCCGCCGGACCCGCTGGCGCTGCCGACCTTCCCGCCGGTCGAGTCGGAGTTTACCGCCGTGGGCGAGGGGTTCGCGGCCCGGTCGGAAACGTCCACGACCGTCTCCATCAGTTCCTCCACCTGCATCTCGTCCTCCCGCAACTCCGACAGGCTGGGGTCGGGGATCGCCTCGGCGAGGCTTTCCAACAGCGGGGCGTCGTCCGGGGCGCCGTCGAGATCGCCGCCGCCGACCTGGATCACCTCCATCGGCGGGAGGGTGTCGACGGCGAACTCGTGCTGCATATACCACTGCACGAACAGATAGGCGACCGTCACGATCAGCCCCAGCGCCGCGGCGATCACCCCGGCGCTGACGCGGTCGTAGCCGGTCACGCCCATCACCGGCTCCGCGGCGGGACGGCCCGCGGCGGGACGGTCTGCGGGGCCCACCGAGCGGGGGGCCTGGACGGGGGACGCGGCGCTCATCGGTCAGGGCCGCTTCGGGGCGGGGACGAGGTCGCGTTGCTCGTAGGGGCGCACGGCGTCGCGCCAGTCGGCCCAGGCGGCGGTCGCCACGGCCCGCCAGTCGTGAAAGGCCTTCGCCCGCTCCTCGTCGCTGAGGCCCGCCGGCAGGCCCTCGAACGGACCGCCCGGCAGGATGCGCAGGCGGCGGTTCGTCACGTAGGTCGCCGGGAGATCCCGGTCGTCCAGCCGCCGCAGGGCCGCTTCGCGCTCCGGCAACATCGCCAAGGGGATGGCGGGGCCGCGGGGCAGGCGGGCGAGTACGCACAGGGCGTTGTGGGCCTCCTGCACGACGCCGGCGTCCGGGTCCTCGGCGAGCATCTGGAAGATCGCCTCCACGTCCTCCGCCCCGCCGCCGCGGGCCAGTGCCCAGGCGACGACCGCCCGCACCTCCGGCCGCGGGTCGTCGACGAGGCGCCGCAGCCGGGCCGTCTGGCCAATCAACGCCTCCCGGTCGCCCAGCCGCACGGTCTCCAGCACCGCCTCGCGGGCGGCGGGCACGTTGGCGGCGCGGGGGTCCTCCAACTGGGAGAGCAGATCGGACAGTTCCCCGGTGGGGCGGTCGAAGGTGATTTCGTCGCCGGTGAAGCGGGCCTGGGTGAGGTCGTCCGGCAGGCCGCGGCCGCCCTTGAGCATGCCGCCGCCGTACAGGCTGCGCTCGCCGAGGGCCTTGGCGGTGGCCCGGGAGAGGAACATTACTGCGAAGGCGGTGCCGACTTCCCCCTGCCCCTCGCCGTCCCAGGAGCCGTCGCCCTTCTGCGTGCGGAGCAACAGCTCCGACCCCTGCTCATACCAATCCACGTCGCCGAACAGGCGACGGCCGGAGAGGGCGCCGAGCCGCTCCACGGTGTACATCAAATACAGGCGGTGGGGGCCTTTGGTGAACTGCATGCCGCGGGCGAGGGCGTCGATGGCGTCGTCGGCGGTGCCGACGAGGGTCGAGAGCGGCACCACCGGCCCGCCGGCCTGCTGCTGCCGTTCCTTTTCCGCCGCCTCGGAGTCGACCCGGCGGTCGAGGGCGGCGTACTTCTTCATCAGGGCGTTTTTGGCGTCGCGGGCGGCCCGGTCGGCGGCCTCGGCCTCCGCCCGCTGGGCGTCCAGGGCGGCGACGCCGTGCAGGTAGCGGGCGCTCAGCAGCGTGTTGCAGGCGCCGGCGGCGGTCATCGTGTCCTTGATCTCCCCCGTCCCGTCCCGCCGCGGGTGATAGGCGAACGTGCCGCCCTTCCGCTTCGTGGCGACCTGCCACTGGGCCAAGGAGTTCCAGACGCGGGTTTCCAGGTCCAACCCGGCCCGTTCGGCGGTCCACAGGCCCAGCACGGCGTACTGGGTGATGCTGGTGTCGCCGTAGTAGTTGCCGGGGTTGGCCGCGGCCTGGGTCGGGTAGTACCAGCCGCCGTAGTTCTGCTGCTGGGCGAGGACGTAGCCCAGGATCGGCCGCATGCGGGCGGCGTTGGTCGCCGGATCGCCGGCCGCTTCGAGCAACATCAGCTCGAGCCCGGCGGTGTAGAGGTGGTCGCGCTCCGGCCGGTACTTGCCGTCGGCGGTGCGTTTGTCGATCGCCGCCAGGGCGGAGACGATGACCGGGTGGTTCTTGTCGGCCCCGCCCTTGGCCATCCCCAGCGCCGCAAGGATGTGGCGCCCGTCCCCGGCGCCGCTCTGTTTGGACCGGGCGAGGTACTCGACGCCCTTCTCGATCGCCGCCTTCACCTGCGGGCTGTCCGGATCGGCGGCCGGCGCCGGCGCCGCGAACAGGACGGTTCCCCCCAACGCCAGCAGCGCCGCGATGCGGGAGAACGGATTGACGATCATGAAACCGGCCGAGCGGACGGAACAGGGGTCGAGAGCGCGACCGAACCGGATGCTACGGGCGGTCGCGTTCGTCGGTCAAACTCCCCGCCGGATTCCCGCCGACCGGCCCGATCGCCGCGACCTCCCGCCGGCAGCGTTCCTCGTTCAACCGCGGGACCGTCCACACGGCTGGGGGCGTCGCGAGATTCACGGCTTCTTCGCAGGATCGCAGACGCAAACCGCCGCCCCGCAGCGGGGACAGCCGCCGCCGTACTTCGCCCGCACGGCCTCTTCCAGATCGACGCCCGCGATATTCGCCAGCGTGGCCAGCCAGGCGAGCACGTCCGCGAACTCCAGGGCCAACTCCTCCTTCGGACCGCCGCGGAGGGCGCCGGCCAGTTCGCCGACCTCCTCGGTGAACCACAGGAACGTCGCCTCCGGGCCGCGGGCGGCGTCCTTCTCGCCGAACATGCTGCGGATCAGATCCTGCACGTTCCGGAGCGAAACGTCCTGCCCCGGCGGGGGCAGAGTCACGGGCGACGGATTCGTTGCGGGCGGCGGGGCGGCGGTCATCACGGCTCGGGGGCGGGGCGGGGCCGTCCCACCTTACCGCAGCGCCGTCTTCACCGCGGCGCCGTCGGAACGCCGGCCGCCTCCCCTTACCCGGCCCGAACGATGCGGTTCCGCCCGCCGGACTTCGCCGCGTACAGCGCCTTGTCGGCAGCTTGCAGCAGGGACTCCGCGTCTTGGGCGTCGTACGGGTAGAGGGCCAGGCCGAGGCTGGTGGTGACGTGCGTCCGCGGGCCGCCGGCCGGCAGTTCGATCCGCGCGATCGCCTCCCGGATTCGCTCCGCGATCCGGGCGGCGCCGGCGGCGCCGAAGTCCGGCAGCAGCACGACCAACTCCTCCCCGCCGTAGCGGGCGGCGAGGGCGACGTCCCCGCTGCGGCTGTCGACCAGCGCCTCCTGAATCGCCGCGGCGGCCTCCTTCAGCACCCGGTCGCCGACGGCGTGCCCGTGGGTGTCGTTCACCGACTTGAAGTGATCCAGGTCGCACATCAGCAGCGCGAGGTCGCCTTGGGTCGCGACGGCGCCGGCGAACAGGGTCGTCAGACGCTCGTCGAAGGTCCGGCGGTTCGCCAGACCCGTCAGTCCGTCGCGGCGGGCGAGACGACTGGCGGCGGCCGCCTTGGTGCAGCGGGGCAACACGTCCGCGAAGAACCCGCCAGCCCAGGCGAGCGTCCGATCCGCGTGCGGCGGGAGCGGGGCGGCGTCCGATTTGAAAATCAGCAGCGACGCCCCCGTCGCCCCGCCGCCGATCGAGACCGCGGCGGCCCGGCCGATCAGCGACCGCACGCCCACGCGGGCCAACGCCGCCTGATCGAACGAGACGATGCCGTTCTCGTCCTCGCCGGCGGCGAGTCGTTCCGGCACGGCGACGGCCAACCTCGCCTCGTGCTCGGCGGCGACCGCGGCGACCGGGCGGGGCAGTTCGGCCCCGGCGGCGGCGATGCGGCGGCCGTTCTGGCCGGCGGTGTACAGCGCCGCCCGCTCCGCCCCGCAGGCGACGGCCAGGGCGCCCAGCAGGCGGGTGAGTACCGCCTGCGGTTCGCCCTCCTGTGCGGCGGCCGCGTATAGGGCTACCTGCGCGTCGCGCAGCGCCAGCGCCCCGCGGGCCGCCGACAGCGCCTCCGCAGTGATGAATCGATTCCAGAGCGCGTCGCCCACCAGCTCCCACAGGCGGCGACCGCGGCCCTCGTCCCCGCCGGTCGGCGGCGTCGGGGCGATCCACAGCCCGGTCCGCCCCCCGCCGGACAGCGGCACCGCCCACGCCCCGGCCAGCGACGGCGGGGGCGAGGGGAGCGGTTCGGCCCGCTTCGACAGCTTCATCGGGTCCGGCAGCGTGCGGAGGACCGCGGAGGACATTTCCCGCCCCCCGCAGCCCCGCTCCAACCACGACGCCCCGCCCGGCGAGCGTTCCAGCAACGCCGTGCAGCCCGGCCCGTCCTCGCCGGCGGCGATGTCGTGCAGCGCCTTGACGAGCCGCTGGTGACCGCCGATGCCGACGACCGCCCGCAGCAGTTCGTTTTCTTTCGCCAGCGCGGCGAGGGGATCGACCGGCGGGGCGGACGCCTTGACCTCGACGGGCTGAGCCGGCCAGTCCGAACGATCGGCAACGGCCGAATCGGCGGCCGACGAGTCGGGAGCGGCGACGGACACGGAGAGGGTCAAGGGGAAGGACTCGGTCGAGCAGGCGATCCCGTTACACTAGGTCGCCCCGCGGGCGGGGACGGCCGGTCCGCCCCCGCGTCCCGCGGGCGCCGCGTCGCGTGTCCGGTCGCACGGGTCCGCCGGTTCGCGTCAGTTTCGCCCGCCCCGCCCCCGTTCGCCCCGCCGCCCGCCAATGGTCGCCGCCTCGCTTCTCGCCGTCGTCTTGCTGGCCCCGCCGACGTCCGCTCCCCCGACGGCTGCTCCCCCGCCCGACGCCGCCCCCCAGCAACCCAACTCGCAGCAGGCCGACCCGGCCGAGGGCGCCGCGGACGGGAAGCCGAAGTGGCGGTCGCTGTTCGACGGCAAGACGCTGACCGGCTGGGACGTGACGGCCTTCGGCGGGGAGGGCGAGGTGGCCGTCGAGGACGGGGCAATCCTGCTGCCCTTCGGCAACAATCTGACCGGCGTGACCGTGACGAAGGAGGTCGCCAAGACCCTGCCGACGGCCGACTACGTGCTCGAACTGGAGGCGAAGCGGGTCAGCGGCACCGACTTCTTCTGCGGGCTGACGGTCCCGATGTGGAGCCCCGCGGAGAAGAAGCCCTCGCACGCCTCGCTGATCCTCGGCGGCTGGGGCGGCGGGCTGGTGGGACTCAGTTCCATCGACCGCTTCGACGCCAGCGAGAACGAAACGACCACCTATCACGCCTTTGAAAACGACCAGTGGTATCGGGTGCGGCTGGAGGTCACCAAGGCCGGCGTCCGGGCCCTGCTGGACGGGGAGCAATTGTTCGCGGCGGACATCCGCGACCGCATCGTCTCCACCCGCAGCGAGGTGAACCTGTCGAAGCCGCTGGGCGTCTCCACGTACGTCACCACCGGGGCGATCCGCGGCGTCCGCATTCGACCGCTGACCGAGGCCGAGGTGAAGGCCGTGAACAAGGCCTGCGAACCCTTCGACGCCACCGGCGGCGAACCGCCCGTCAACGAGTTCGGCGAGAAGAACTGAGGGCGCTGACCAGCCCGACACGCGGGCGTCGGTGGCCGGTTACGGCGCAACCGCGACGACGCACGGCCGGAACTCTCGCTTTGGGCTCACTTCGCCCGCTACTCCGAGAGCCCCAGGGCCTCGCGGAGGCGGTCGCGGTGGCGGGCGCAAATCTCGTCGGCGAGGGCGGCCGCGGGGCCGCCGAGCGTCAGCAGGTCCTCCCGGAGCCGGCGGACGACCTCGTCCAACCGCGGCGGCAGCGGCTCCGGCAGCGGGCCGGGATTTGAGCGGATCGAAGGCAGGGCCCGCGGTCGCTCCCCCGCCAGCGGCAACCGACGCGGCGGGCGTTCTCCTGCATCGACCGTCGCGGGCAGCAGGGACGACGACGCCCCGGGTTCGTCCGCTGCGGTCGGCTCGCCGAAGTCCGCGTCTTCCTCTTGAGCTGAATCCAATTCAGCCGAATCGTCCTCCGCCCGTTCGTCGTCTGCCGCTTCGGTCTCCTCCTCCGCTCCCTCGGGAACGTAGGCCGGGCTGGAGCGGGGATAATCGGTGGGGCGGCCGGCAGACTTGTGGGCCAGCAGGCGGCGGCGGCGGGCGGGGGTCCGGGCCATGACGGGGGATTGTGTCGGGGGAGCGGCGTCTCGCCACCGGGATCTTCGGCGCGGGGGCTCAGACGGTGCGGCCGAGCAGACGCCGCAGCGCCGCCTTCAGGCCGGTCTCGCGGAAGGCGTAACCGGAGCCGAGCAGTGCCGTCGGCTTCACCCGCGCGCTGGCGAGCAGCAGTTCCTCGCCCATCTCCCCGAAGGCCAGCCGCACCGCGAACGCCGGCACGGGCACCAGCGCCGGCCGGTTCAGCGTCTCCGCGAGGGTCTGGGTGAACGCGGCGTTGGTGACCGTGCCGGGGGCGGTCACGTTGATCGGACCGGACAGGTCGTCCGTCATCAACACGTGGTGCAGAGCGCCGACGACGTCGTCCCGGCCGACCCAACTCCACCACTGCTCCCCCCCGCCGACCGGCCCGCCGCCGCCGGCCTTGAAGATCGGCAACTGTTTCCCCAGAGCGCCGCCCTCCGGGCTCAGCACGATGCCGAACCGGGCGTGGGCCACGCGGATCCCCGCCTCCCGGGCCGGGTCGGCGGCGGCCTCCCATTCGCGGCAGACGTCCGCCAGAAAGCCCTCGCCGGGGGGGCTCTGCTCCGTCAGCGCCTCGTCGCCGCGGTCGCCGTAGAGGCCGGTCGCGCTGGCACAGACGAGCACCCGTGGCGGCGACTCCAGCGAGGCCAGCGTCTCCGCCAGCAATCGCGTGCCTTTCACGCGGCTATCGCGGATGCGGCGCTTCTTCTCCTCGGTCCAGCGCCCCTGCACCGGCTCCCCGGCGAGGTGCACCACGGCGTCGAACCCCGCCAGCTTCTTCGCGGGGAGTTCGCCGCTCTCGGGGTCCCACTGGATCGTGTCCGGGCCGCCTGAGCGGGACAGAGCCGCGACCCTGTGCCCCCCGCCGGTGAGGAACGCGACCAGTTGCCGGCCGATCAACCCGCCGGCGCCGGAGATCAGCACGTTCAACCGGGGCCGGTTCCGAAAGCGGCCGTGAGCGGCGAGGTCCGCGGCCGTGACGGCGTGGCGGTAGTCGAACATGGCGTCCAGCTGCCGTTCCGCGAACCCCTTGCCCAACGCCTGCCCCAGCGGGCCGCCGGGGGGGAGGTAGCGGACGACGTCCCGCAGCAGGGAGGCTCCGCCCGGGGCGGGATCGACGTGGTGCGTGTGCTCCCAGAACGTGAACGGCCCCTTTGTTTGCACGTCCTGGAACATGCCGCCGTCGGCGCCGCGGTTCTCATAAGCGGTGTGCAGGGCGTGCCAGCGGACGAACGCCGGTCCGGCCTTCAGCTTCAACACGACCTCCGCCCCCTCGCGGATGTGGCCGGGGGCGGATTCGATCGATACGTCCTGCCACGGGGGCAGCAGACGGACGAGGGCGCCGGGGCGCTCGTGCCAGGCGAACGCCTCCGCCGCGGACGCCGGCAGCGGGTGCGACCGCTCGAAGGTCAGCGGCGGGCGGGGCGGGTCGGGGACGGCGTCGGTCACGGGGACAGCCTACCCGCTTTCGCCCGCCGTCGGCCGCTTCGCCCCGTGCCGCGGGAGGAACGGCGGGACGGGGGCGAACGGCGATCGGCCGTTCGTTGCGGACGACGCCGCCGCCGCCCCACACTGCGACCGCTCGCCCCTCCTTCCGGACCGCCCCCCGATGCACCGTCGCGACCTGCTCGCCGCCTCCGCCGCCCTCGCCGCCGGGTCCTCCGTGGCCGGGGCCGCCTCCGCCGCTGTTCTTCAGGACGGCGACGTGAAGAAGGACCTGACGAAGGGCGAGCCGTTCGCCCTCGACTACGCCCCGCACTTCGGCATGTTCCGCAACCTCGCCGGCGGTGGACAGGGCGACGACGGGCTGATGGCGGAGCTGGAGTTCATGCACGCCGCCGGCTTCCGCAGCCTCGAAGACAACGGCCTGCCGAACCGCAGCCCGGAGACGCAGGAGAAGATCGGCCAGAAGCTGTCCGACCTCGGCATGCGAATGGGCGTGTTCGTGGCCTACGCCAACTTCAACGCGCCCACCTTCGCCCGCCGGGACGACGCGACCTGGGACCAGATCGTCCAGCAGGTGAAGGGCTCGGTCGAGATCGCCAAACGGGTCGGGGCGAAGTGGGTCACCGTGGTGCCCGGCAGCGTCGACCAGCAGTCCAAGGACGAAACGACCGGTCAGTGGACCCGCTACGGCGGCGCCCGTTTGGCCGAGGGGTTTCAGACGGCCAACGTCATCGAACTGCTCAAGCGCTGCGCCGCCGAGTTGGAGCCGCACGACCTGGTGATGGTCCTCGAACCGCTGAACTGGTACGCCAACCACGGCGGCGCCTTCCTGCAGCGCAGCGACCAGGCCTACGCCCTCTGCAAGGCGGTCGGTTCGCCCTCCTGCAAGATCCTGTTCGACATCTATCACCAGCAGATCACCGAGGGGAACCTGATCCCCAACATGGACCGTGCCTGGGACGAGATCGCCTACCTGCAGATCGGCGACAACCCCGGCCGCAAGGAGCCGACCACCGGCGAGATCAACTACGCCAACGTCTTCAAATGGGTGAAGGAAAAGGGCTTCGAGGGCGTCTGCGGCATGGAGCACGGCAACTCCGAGGGCGGCGCCGAGGGCGAGAAGAAGGTGATCGCGGCCTATCGCAGCGTCGATCCGGCGTGATGACCGTAACGCCGAGGCCCCGCGGGGCCTCGGCGTTACAGAGCTTTCCTCGTCCTTGAAGCGCTCTGATGCTCGCCGCCCTCGCCCTCACGCTCCTCGCCGCCCAGCCCGCTGACGCGGAGCCGGCCCGGCCGAACGTGCTGTTCATCCTCGCGGACGATCTCGGCTTCGGAGACCTGTCGATCCAACGCCAGTTCGGCGGGGCGGAGGACGTGCGGACCCCGCACATCGACTCGATCTTCCAGCAGGGTCTGACCTTCCGGAACTTCTACGCCAACTGCACGGTGTGCAGCCCGACCCGGGCGGCGCTGATGACCGGCCGGTTCCCCTCCTCGGTCGGCGTGCCGGGGGTGATCCGACCGTGGCCGGAGGACAACTGGGGCTACCTCTCCCCCCACGCCCCCGCCCTGCCGGAGTTGCTCAAGCCGGCCGGATACGAGACGGCCCTGATCGGCAAGTGGCACCTCGGCGGAGAGCCGCACAACGGCGCGGGCAACCACCCGCTCAAACGGGGGTTCGACACCTTCGAGGGCTTCCTGGGAGGGATGCTGTCCGATTACGTCACGCACACCCGCCGCTTCCCGGACGGCTCCGACCGCAACATGATGCGGCGGAACTGGGACACGATCGACCCGCAGGGCCACGCCACCGATCTGTTCAGCGACTGGAGCGCCGCGGGGATCAGCCACGCCGCGTCGACGGACGCCCCGTTCTTCCTGTACCTCGCCTACAACGCCCCGCACACGCCGATCCAGCCGCCCGCGGAGTGGGTGGAGAAGGTGAAGGCCCGGGAGGCGGGCATCACCGACCGGCGGGCGCAGCTCGTCGCCCTGATCGAGCACATGGACGCCGGCGTCGGCCGTGTGCTGAAGGCGTTGGAGGAGAGCGGACAGGCGGAGAACACGCTGGTCGTGTTCACCTCCGACAACGGCGGGCACCTTGGCCCGGGGGCGCATAACGGCCCCTACCGCGGCGGCAAGGAGGACCTGTACGAAGGCGGCCACCGCGTCGCCTGCGGGGCTCGCTGGCCGGGGCGGATCGCACCGGGCACGCAGACCGACATGACCGCGATGACGATGGACTGGTTCGCCACCATGCTGGACGTCGCCGGGGCGGAGGTTCCCCCGGGGGTGGACGCCGTCTCGCTGGCCCCCACGCTGCGGGGCGAGGAGCAACCGCCGCTGCGGAAGGTGATGCACTGGACCCGGCGGGAGGGCCGCCCGCTGATCTGGGGCGGCAAAGCCGGCGACGCGGTCGTCGCCGACGGTTGGAAGCTCGTGCAGAACCGCCCCTACGACCCGCTGCGGCTCTTTCATCTCGCGGAAGATCCCCACGAGCAGAACGACCTGTTCGAAGAGCGGAAGGACAAGGCCCGGGCACTCGCCGGGCTGATGCAGGACCGCATCCGCCGCGACGGGGCCGTCCCGTTCACCGCTCCGCCGGCCGGCCCGTTCCCCGCCGCGGACGCTTCGCCCGGCGAATGAGCGAACCGACGATCCCCCTCGGCGCGCCCGAGCCGTTCCGCCGGCACCCGGCGACGCTGTGGCCGGAGGTCTTACTGGAACAGTGCGAGGTGACCACCGGCAGGGCCAGCGGGCCGGGCGGGCAACACCGCAACAAGGTGGAGACGAAGGTCGTCGTCACGCACCGGCCGACCGGGGCGATCGGCGAGGGCTCCGAAAGCCGCAGTCAGAAACGGAACCACGCCGCCGCCGTGCAGCGGTTGCGGGTGAACCTGGCGCTGAGCCTCCGCGGCGACGGCCTCGCCGATCCGCGGGTGCGGGAACTGATCGAAGCCCGGGCCGCCAATGGGTTGAAGGTCAGCGATCAGCACGTCGACTGGCCGGCGGTGCTGGCCGCGACGCTGGACGAGTGCGCCCTGGAGCGGTGGGACGTGAAAGCGGCGGCCCAGCGGTTGGGCGTCTCCCCCAGCCGCGTCGTGCGGGTCTTGAAGACCGAGCCCCGCGCCCACACACTGCTAAACCAGGAGCGGGCCGAACGCGGCCTCCGACCGCTCCGCTGATCGTCCCCGGCCACGCGGCTCCCCCGACGCCTCCGCATGTCGACGCCCCCGCCCGCCGCATGCCGACGCCCGCCGGATGACTGAGGCCCCGCCGGCGCCCGCCGTCTCTCCCCACAGCCCGCCCCCGGCCGATTTCGGCCGTCGCGGGACGTTCGTGCTGATCCGGGCGGGCGCCCTGCTCGGTTCCGCGGCGGCGGCGGTCCTCCTGGCGACGTTCTGGGAACGGCTGGACCGGATCGATCCCGCCGTCCCGCTGCTCTCCGCCGCGGCGGCGGGCGCCCTGTCGGTCTGGGTGCTGGCGGATCTGATCGCCCGGCTGGACGCGAGACTGCGGCCGGATCGGTTCGGACACCCGCGGCCGGTCCGCCGCCGGGGGTGGATTGGCCTGGGCGCCCTGCTGCTCGCCGCAAGTCTAGGGCGGCTCACCCCCTGGACGGGGCTGTACGGCTTCCTGCCGCTGGCCGCGGCGGCGGTCGGGGTGTGGTGCCTGACGGGGGCGGCCCGGCGGGCGTGGCTGGCCCGACCCGGAGCCGCCCGATTCCGCAGTCGGGAGGAACGCACACGGCTGACCCTGCCCGGCTGGATCGCGCTGGGCATCGCCGGGGTGCTCCTGCTGGGGGCGTTCCTCGGCCCCAGCAACATGCTGCTGCTGGTGTGCTGTCTGGTGCTCGGGCCGATCGCCGCGGACGGCTGGTTCGCCGCCGGCGCCCTCCGCCGCTGCGAGGTCCGCCGCTCGGCCCCGGCGGTCGCCGCGGCGGGGGAGGTGGCGCTGATCGAACTGGCGTTGAACTACCGTGGTCGCTGGCTGAACGCGCGGCAGGTCACCGCGAACGACCGCGTCCGCAATCGCCGGGAGGATCTGACCGCGGCCGTCGTCTTCGCCCGGGTGCCGCCCCGCGAGCGGCAGACGGGCGTCTACCGATTCGAGCCCCGCACCCGCGGGCCGCACGCGCTCGGTCCCGTCACCCTGTCGACCGCCTTTCCCATGGGGCTGGTGCGGCGGGAGATCGTGGCACGCGACGAGGCGGAAATGCTGGTCCTCCCCCCGCTGGGAGCGATGACGCACCTCTGGGACCGCCGCGGCGCCCGTGCGGACGAGCCGGCCCACCACGCCCGTCCGCGGAAAGGGCTGTTCGAGGACGAGTTCTACCAGCTCCGCGAGTACCGCCCCGGGGACGGGTCCCGGGCGATCCACTGGCGCAGCAGCGCCAAGGCGGGGGAACTGATGGTGCGGGAGTACCACGAGAGCCGCGACCGCGATCTGGTCGTGCTGCTCGATCTGCACGCGGACGGCCCGCCCGGGCTAGAAACGGAGAACACCGAGGAGCGGGCGGCGAGCCTTGCGGCGACGATCGTCACGGAGCACCTGCGGCGGCACGGCGGGGCGACGCTGAGTCTGCGGACCGCGGGGGCCGAGCAGCGAATTTACGTCGGCCGGGCCGGCGGCGACCTGACGGGGCCGCTGACGGAGTTGGCGCTCGCGGAGCCGGGGGCGGCGGTGGACCTCGCGGCGGCGGCGACGGCTGCCGCCGCCGCCGCGGGCCCGGCGGCCCGGCGGGCCCTCATCACCACCCGCCCCCCCGACGATCCCGCGTTCGCCGCCGCCGGCCTCGGCTCCCGCCGCGGCCCGGGGGGCGGTTGGGAAATCGTCAGCGCCCGGCTCGGTCAGTACGACGACCTGTTCGTCCCGCCGCGGTTCGAGTCCACCTCCCCCGACGGCCCGACGACCGACGGAGCGCCCCGATGACCTCCGCCCCGGCCGCAACGCTCTCCCCAGTCCCCGCGCCGCCGGCTCTCTGGCGGGTTTGGTTACTGGGCACCGGGCAGCGGACGCCGGTGGCGCCCGCGGAGGCGGCGGTCGGCCCGGTGGCGACGGCGGCGGCGGCGGGGGCGATGCTGGCCCTGGGCGAGGGCGACCCCTGGCCGGCGGCGCTCACCCCGGGAATCGTGCTGGGCGCCCATCTGCTCGTCGACCGGATGCGGGCGTTCCACCTGCCGGGGCTGATTGCGAACCTGCTCGGCCTCGCCGCGGCGGCGCTGGCGGTCACGGAGCTGACCAGCGGGGAGATCGAGGCCCGGTTGCTGTTCGGGGCCCACCTGCTAGTCTACCTCACCTGGATCATCTCGCTGCAAAAGAAGACCTTCAAGGTCTGCTGGTCGTTGGTGGCCCTCGCCGTGTTGCAGGTGGCGGTGGCGTCGGTGCTGACGGCGGGGGTGCAGTTCGGGCTCGCCCTGGCCGGATTCCTCGCCCTGACGCTGTGGGCGTTGACGAACCTGTCCGCCCGCTGGCCGGACGCCGACCGGCTGCGGGCGCCCGGCCGCGAGGCGGCGCCGCCGCGGACGGCGTCCGTGGTGCGGGCGGGCCGCGTCGGCGTGGACGACGCCGGCGCCTCGGGCCGGACCGTGGCCGCGGTGGGCGGCGTCGCGCTGGCATTGGGGCTGGCGATCTTCCTGCTGATGCCCCGTATGTGGCTCAGCCGACGGCCCCCGATGGACCCGACCCGCAGTTCCGGGATCTCCGCGGCCTACACCGGTTTCTCGGGCGAGGTGCGGTTGGGGGCGCTGGGGGAGATTCTGGAAAGCCGCGAACTGGCCTTCGAGGTCGAGGTCGAACGCCCGCGGCAGGGCCATTCGCTTGAGACGAACGACGTCGTGGCGGTGTTCGGCACGGAGGAGCCGCTGTTCCGCGGCCGGGCGCTCGATCGATACGTCCAGGGCCGATGGTCCGACAGCCTGGGCGCCCGCGAGAGCATCGATTCCATCCCGCGGAAACCGCCGGCCTCGGCGACGGTGACCGCCGTCGAACGCTATCGGCTGCGTCCGATCGGCGATGAGGTGCTGTTCCACGCCGGCCGGGCCGCGGCGGTCACGTTCCCGCAGAGCCCCGACGAGCGCGCGGAGCAACGGGCGCTCGACGGTCTGCTGCTCCGCCCGCGGTCGCTGGCGAACTCCGCGGAGGTGGAGTATGTGGTCTACTCGGTGGAGCCGACCCTGGAGGCGCCGGAGCCGCTGTATCTGGACGGCCGGATGCGAAAGCCGCCGCCCCCGCCGCCGGGCCCAGCGTCCCCGGGGGAGTTGCGTCGTCTGCAGCGGTACGGGCCGCGGGAGCCGCTGCCCGGGCCGCTTCGACAGCGGTATCTGCAATGGCCGGAAGAACTGCCCGCCGTCACCGCCGCCGCGGAGGCCGCCCTCGCCGGGACAGAGGACGGCAGCCGACTGCGGACCGCCGAACGATGTACCAGCTACCTGCGGGACTCCGGCCGGTTCGGCTACTCGCTGGACCTGTCCGTGCAGGATCCGACGATCGACGCCGTGGAGGACTTCCTCGCCAATAAGCGCGTGGGGCATTGCGAGTACTTCGCCACCGCTCTGGCCCTGATGCTCCGCGACCGCGACATCCCCAGCCGGGTCGTGACGGGGTTCAAGGGCGGGGACCTCAACGGGGCGACCCGTCGACTCGAAGTGCAACAGCGGCACGCCCACGCCTGGGTGGAGGGGCACGTGAACGGTCGCTGGACGACCTTCGACCCCACGCCCGCGGCCGCCCGGCAGGAGAGCGTCGCCGCCAGCGGCCCGCGGTTCGCCGGACTCATGGCGGCGATGAACGAGGTGGAAGCGGTCTGGGCGGAATACGTGGTGCGGATGAGCCTGGATCGCCAACG
The DNA here is from genome assembly GCF_007743815.1 of Alienimonas californiensis. Lineage (GTDB taxonomy): Bacteria > Planctomycetota > Planctomycetia > Planctomycetales > Planctomycetaceae > Alienimonas > Alienimonas californiensis. The sequence goes on along the minus strand of NZ_CP036265.1, from coordinate 3,871,013 downwards.
GGCGACGTTCGGCCAGCCGTTCGCCGCCGCCTGGGATCGCTTCCGCAACGCCGCCCGGGAGTTGATCGGCGGGGAGGACGGGAGCGGGCCGCGGTTCGACGGGCGGGCGGGGGCGGTCGTCGCGGCGGCGCTGCTGGCGCTGGCCGGACTCGGGTGGGCCGGCCGCGGGTTGTTGGCCCGGCGCTGGCAGGGCCGCCGGGAGCGGCGGGCCCGGGAGAGCGCGGTGCGATTCTGGCGGCGGTTCGTCCGCGTGGCGGCCCGCCGGGGCGTGGCGCCGGGCGACGCGGAGACGCCCTCGGAGTTCGCCGCCCGGGCGACGGCGGCGTGGGCGGATCGGCTGGACGGGGACCTCGCCGCGCTGCCCGCCGCTGCCGCCGCGGAGTTCTACGCCGTGCGCTTCGGCGCCTCCGTTCTGCCGCCGGAGCGAGTCGCGCAGCTCTCCGCGGGGCTGGATCGGTTGGAGGAGCGCCTCCGCGATCGCCGCTGACGGCTCCCCCGCCCGCCGGCGAAGCGACCCCGCGCGGCCGGGATTCGTGACCTAAGATTCGGTTCCCGACCCTGTCCTGCGAAGCCGCCGAGATGCCCGCCGACGTTTGGAGCCGCCCGACGCTCTCTGACCTGCACGAGGTGCTCGAGAGCATCGAGAAGGATCCGCCCGCCGCCGATCAGCGGTCCGTCCCCCGCCTGGAGCTGTGCGTGCCGGCGGAGGTCCGGACGATGCGGGGCAACACCGTGCCCGCGATGACCCGCGAGATCAGCCGCGGCGGGCTGGGGTTGCTCACCTGCGGCGCCCTGAACGTCGGCTACTGCCGCGTGAAGATGTCCAGCGAGACCCGGGAGTTCGATTACCGGGTCGAGATCGAATGGACCCGCCCCACCGAGAGCGGCCTGTGGCTGTCCGGCGGCCGGTTCGTCACGGACGTGCTGCCCGGCGCCGCCGAGTAGCGCGGCCTGTCCGATCGCTGCGGCCTCGGTAGTCTGGGGTGTCCTTTTGCCCCGACCCCCGGAGCCCCACCGTGCGATTGACCGCGTCCCTGAGTCCCGCGTTTCTCTGTTCCCTCCTGCTGCTCGGCCCGTCGCTGGGCGGTTCCTCGCTGACAGCCTCGTTGCTGTTTGGCCAGGACGAGGCGGCGGCGAAGAAGACGGAGGACGACAAGACGCCAGCGACGGCGATCGCCCCGGTCACGACGGAGCACACCGTCACGATCGCCGGGGCCGAGGTCGCCTACACCGCGACCGCCGGCACCCTGCCGCTGGTGGGCGAGGACGAACAGCCGGATCCAGACGCGCAGGTCTTCTACGTCGCCTACACGGTCAAGCCGAAGGAGGGCGAGACTCGGCCGCTGACGTTCTGTTTTAACGGCGGGCCGGGCAGTTCCAGCGTCTGGCTGCACATGGGCATGCTGGGGCCGAAGATCGTCCCGATCCCGGACGACGCCTCCTTCCCCGCCCCGCCCTACGGGCTGGAGGACAACGCCCACAGTCTGCTCGACAAGACCGATTTAGTGTTCATCGACCCCGTCGGCACCGGCTACAGCCGGGCGGCCCGGGACGACGACAAGGCCAGCCGGCAGTCGGAGTTCAGCGGGTATGAGAAGGATCTGAACTCCGTCGGGGAGTTCATCCACCGCTACGTCACCGAGAACGGTCGCTGGGGCTCGCCGAAGTTCCTGCTGGGCGAAAGCTACGGCACCCTACGGGCCGCCGGTTTGGCCGGTCAGTTGATGGACCGCTACAACATGGCCCTGAACGGGATCGTGTTCGTCAGCAGCGTGCTGGACTTCGCCACGCTGCTGGAAGACAGCAACAACGATCTGCCCTACGTCCTGTTCCTGCCGACCCTCGCCACGACCGCCCACTACCACGGCGAACTGAGCGAGGAATGGCAGAACCAAAACGTGCAGGCCGTCTACGACGCCGCTAAGCAGTTTGCCCTGGGCGAGTACGCCACCGCCCTGCTGAAGGGGGTGAGGCCGGAGTCGCCCGAGGGCCGGGCGATCGCGAAACGGATCGCGGAACTGACTGGGCTGAGCGAGGAGTTCGTCGTCGACAGCAACCTGCGCGTCGGCATGCAGCGGTTCGGCAAGGAACTGCTCCGGGACGAGAACCGCACCGTGGGTCGGTTCGACAGCCGCTACACCGCCCCGGCCCGCGAAGCGGCGGGCGATCGCGGGGACTTCGACGCCAGCGGCGCCGCCCTGTTCGCCCCCTTCACCAGCGCCCTCTACCGCCATCTGCGGGAGAACCTGAAGGTCGAACGCGGCACCCCCTACGAAATCCTCACCGGCAAGGTGCACCCCTGGGACTACGAGGACTTCACCAACGCCTACGTCCGCAGCGACGACACGCTCGCGGAGGCGCTGGTCATGAACCCGGCCCTGCACCTGTTCTTCGCGATGGGCCACTACGACCTCGCCACCCCGCCGGCCGCTGCGGAGTACACGCTGAACCGGCTGACACTCACCGGGAACGTCGAGGACCGCGTCACCGCGAAGTTCTACCCCGGCGGCCACATGATGTACGTCCACGAACCCAGCCTGGACCAGCTCCGCAAGGACCTGGTCGCGTTCTACGCGAACGCCTTGGAGAAGTAGCCGCAGCGCAGCGAAGCGTCCCGGACCCTCCGAGGGTCCGGGACGCTGCTCAGAGCGATCGGCGCATGCGTAACGCCGAGGCCCCGCGGGGCCTCGGCGTTACGCGCTTGAACGGGACGAGCGAACGTCAGCCGACGTTGTGTTCGTCGATGGAGAAGGCCTTGCGGACGACGGCCTTTTCGATCGCTCCGCTGCGGATCAGGGCGACGGGCACCTTCCGCTTGACGACGGCGCCGTCTTCCATCACCCGCACGGTTTGCAGGTTCTGTTTGAACAGGCGGTGGGTGATCGAGCGGGTCTTGCGGCCGTTACCGCCGAGGTACTTCGGCTTGCCGGACTCGACCTTCGAGTTGCCGCGACCGGGCTTCCGGTCGCCGTACAGCTTCGTGAGCTTGGCCCGCTTGAGCCGCTTGTTTTTCTTCAAAGTGGACATGGGCGGGGCGCAGAACCGAATCGCGGAAAATGGGTCGGGGAGTGTAGCGACGCCCCCGCCCGGTGCAAAGCCCCGCAGAGGTTCGCCGTCGCCGGTCGGCGGCGCGCGTCCCTGAGCGCCCGCCCCGCCTACCGGCGACGGCGAAGCAGGGGTATCGTTCCCGCGGCTCGCCCCCCGTCTCGGCGAGCGTTTTCCCACAGGATGCTTCCGATGACCGTCTCCGTCCGCCTGCCCGACGGCAAAACCCTCTCCGTCGGCGACGCCGACTCCGCCCTCGACGTCGCCGGCGGCATCTCCGAAGGCCTGATGCGGGCCGTCGTCGTCGCGGAGGTGAACGGCGCCCTCGTCGACGCCGCCCGGCCGCTGGCCGACTTCGCCACCGGCGACCAGCCCGTCGACCTGCGACTGGTCACCGACCGCGACCCCGAGGGCCTCGCCGTCCTCCGGCACAGCGCCGCCCACATCATGGCCCAGGCGGTGATGCGCCTGCACGACGGCGTGGGCCTCGCCTTCGGCCCGACCACGGCGACGGGGTTCTATTACGACTTCGACCTGAAGGAGCCGATCAGCGAGTCCGACTTCCCCGCCATCGAGGCGGAGATGAAAAAGATCGCCGGCGAAAAACTCGCCTTCGAACGCTTCGACCTGCCCCGCGACGAAGCGGTCGAACTGGTCGGCGGGATGAATCAGGAGTTGAAGGTCGAGCACATCAACACGGGCCTCGCCGAGCATCCCACGCTGGGCTTTTATCGGCAGGGGGAGTTCGTGGACCTCTGCCGCGGTCCGCATATCCCGACGACCGGGAAGCTCAAGGCGTTCAAGCTGATGAGCGTCGCCGGCGCCCACTGGAAGGGCGACCAGTCCGGCCGCCCGCTGCAACGGCTCTACGGCACCGCCTTCTTCGATAAAAAGGCGTTGAAGGCCTATCTGTCGCAGGTGGAGGAGGCGAAAAAGCGGGACCACCGCGTCATCGGCAAGCGGATGGACCTGTTCACCATCAGCCCCGAGGTCGGCCAGGGCCTGGTCATGTGGCTGCCGAAGGGCGCCACGCTGCGGTACACGCTCGAAGCGTTCCTCCGGGACGAACTGATCCGCCGCGGCTACGACCCGGTGTATAGCCCGCATATCGGCAGCGTGAAGCTGTACGAGACCAGCGGGCACTTTCCGTTCTATCGAGAGAGCCAGTTCCCGCCGCTTTATGAGCATCCGGCGGGGCCGATCGTCGACAAGATGGTTGAGCAACTCAGGGCCGGCGTGCCGGAAGATGGCCCGTTTATGCAGGAATACGAACTTCTAAACGCGGCTCAGAAGCTCGGCTTCGACGGGGAATATGAGATCGGAGCCGGGGCAAACGATAAACGGCAAATGCTGGAGGAGTGGCAAGCGAAGACCGATCGCTTCCTCCTCAAGCCGATGAACTGCCCGCATCACGCGATGATGTATAAGTCGCGGCCGCGGTCCTACAAACAACTGCCCATTCGCTTCGCCGAGTTCGGCACCGTCTATCGGCACGAGCAGAGCGGCGAATTGAACGGCCTGCTCCGCGTCCGCGGGCTCACGCAGGACGACGCCCATATCTTCTGCACGCCGGAGCAGGTCGAGCACGAGTTCTCCGAGACCGTCGACCTGGTCAAATTAGTCCTCGAAGCGGTGGGCCTGAACGACTACCGCGTCGAACTGTCGTTGCGCGACCCCGGCAGCGACAAATATATCGGTTCCGACGAAGACTGGGACGCCGCCGAGGCCACGCTGCGGTCGGTGCTCCAGAAGTCCGGCATGGAGTACGTCGAAAGCCCCGGCGAAGCGGCCTTCTACGGCCCCAAGCTGGACTTCCAGGTGCGGGACGCGATCGGCCGCGAGTGGCAGCTCGGCACCGTCCAACTGGACTACAACCTGCCGAAGCGGTTCGAGCTCGAATATATCGGCTCCGACAACAAGCCTCACCGCCCGGTGATGATCCACCGGGCGCCGTTCGGTTCGATGGAGCGGTTCGTCGGCGTGCTGATCGAACACTTCGCCGGGGCCTTCCCGCTGTGGCTCGCCCCGGAGCAGGTCCGCGTGCTGCCGCTGTCGGAGAAGAGCAACGACTACGCCGCCGAGGTGACGGAGAAACTGAAGGCCGCCGGCTTCCGGGCGACGACCGACCTGCAGGACGCCAAGTTGCAGGCGAAGATCCGCGAGGCGCAGCTCGATCTGATCCCGTACATGTTCGTCGTCGGCCCGCAGGAGGCGGAGGCCGGGGCCGTCGCCGTGCGGGACCGCATCGACGGCGACCTCGGGGCGATGCCGTTGGAGGAGGCGATCGCCAAGCTCAAGGAGGAAGCCGACGCCCGCACGATCCGCCAGGTCGCGGAGAAGACGGACTTCGAAGGCTTCGAGGCGAAAAGCGACGTCGGTGGGGCGTATTGACTCACAGAGAGAACCGCGACCGTCAGGAAGCCGGCTCTTTCCGCGTCCGGACCCCGCCAGAGCCGACTCCCTGACGGTCGCGGTTCCATCCGTCTAAACTGATGTTGTGACCGTCCCCGACCTCCCCGCCGCCCTCGCCCCGCACCTGTCCGCCGATGCGGCGGCGTGGCTGGATGCGCAACAGGAAAAGGTCGCCGCCGGCGACGAGCGGGCGCTGTTCCTCGGCTTCGGACTCGCCCCCCGCAAGGTGGGCAAGGCGGAGCTGAACGACGCCCGCTTCCCCGGCTGGTCCGTCGATCAGGCGGCCCGCATCGTGCTGTTGCAGGCCTTCCCGACCGAGGACGAACATCGCTGGCTGACGGCGTACGACAAGCTGGTCGACGCCGCGGAGGTGCGGGAACAGATCGCACTGTACCGGGCCCTGCCGCTGCTCCCCTTCCCGCACGAACTTGCCGACCGGGCCGCGGACGGGCTGCGGACGAACGTGAAGGGCGTGTTCGAGGCGATCGCCCACGACAACCCCTTCCCGCAGCATCACTTCAACGACGCCCGCTGGAACCAGATGGTGCTCAAGGCGCTGTTCATCGGCTCGTCGGTCCAGCCGATTGTGGGCCTGCGGGAGCGGATGAACCGGGACCTCGCCGTGATGCTGCACGGCTACGCCGACGAACGCCGGGCCGCGGGGCGGGACGTGCCGGCGGACCTGATCGACCTGTTGAACGGTTAGCCGCCCTCTTGAAGAGGGCGACTAACGCCACGCGCACCCGAGGCGACCCCATGTATATCGACCCCCACGTCCACTGCGTCTCCCGCACGACGGACGATTACGAAGCGATCGCCGCCGCCGGGGTGGTGGCGGTGATCGAGCCGGCCTTCTGGCTCGGCCAGCCGCGAACGAACAGCGGGAGCTTCAAGGATTACTTCTCGATGCTCGTGGGCTTCGAGCGGTTCCGGGCGGCCCAGTTCGGCGTGCGGCACTACTGCTGCATCGGTCTGAACAGCAAGGAGGCCAACAAGCCGGAACTCGCCGAGGAGGTGCTGGACCTGATGCCGCTCTATCTGGCGAAAGAGGGCGTGGTCGCCGTGGGCGAGATCGGCTTCGACGACCAGTCCGCCGCGGAGGAGGACGCCCTCCGCAAGCAGATCGAGATGGCGCAGGAGGTCGACCTGCCGATCATGATTCACACCCCCCACCGCGACAAAAAGCGGGGCACGACCCGCACGATGGACGTGCTGGAAGACCACGGCTTCCCACCGGAGAAGGTGGTCATCGACCACAACAACGAGGAGACGGTCCGCGAGGTGCTGGACCGCGGCTACTGGGCGGCGTTCACGATCTACCCGCACACCAAGATGGGCAGCGCCCGCATGTGCGCCGTCGTGGAGCAGTACGGCAGCGAGCGGATCATCATCGACAGCGCCGCCGACTGGGGCGTCAGCGACCCGCTGGCCGTGCCGAAGACGGCCCGGCTAATGAAGGAACGCGGCATCAGTGACGCGGCCATCACGGCGACGACCTACGAAAACGCCCTCGCCGCCTATGGCCAGAGCGGCCAGATGAGCGCCGACGACTGGCTCAACCCGCTGCCGATCGACCAGCGCACGCTGTTCGAGGGCAACAGCGTCCTCCGCGGCGGCCAGGAACCGCGGATCGAGAAGATCACGAAACCGGACGTGGTGGAGTGAGCTCGTCGTACTCCCCTCTCCCTTGAGGGAGAGGAGTTGGGGGGTGAGGGTGAGGCACCCTTACCCGCATCCGACGGCCGGGTGAGCGGCGGCAGGTTTTGAGTCATCGGGCGTCGCTGCCCCCTCACCCCCGGCCCCTCTCCCCCAAAAGGGGGAGAGGGGGGACTTGAACGCCGCCTCACCCGCCGGCGGCGCGGCTCTTGTCGCGTTTGCGAGCGTTCTCGGTCAGGTGCTTTTTCCGCAGGCGGATCGCCTTGGGGGTCACCTCGACCAGCTCGTCCTGGGCGATGTACTCCAGCGCCGATTCGAGCGTCATCTGACGCGGCGGCTTGAGCAGAATCGCGTCGTCCGTGCCGCTGGAGCGGACGTTCGTCAACTTCTTTTCCTTAATGGGGTTCACAACCAGGTCGTTGTCCCGGCTGTTCTCCCCGATGATCATCCCCTCGTAAACGGGCTCGCCGGGGGAGACGAACATCTCGGCCCGCTCCTGCAGTTTGAACAGGGCGTAGCCGACCGCCTTGCCGGCGATCTGGCTGACCAGCACCCCGTTCTTGCGGCCGGGGACCTCGGCGTCGGCGCGGCGGTAGCCGTCGAAGCGGTGGTGGATGACGGCCTCGCCGCGGGTGGCGTTGAGCAGCCGCGTCCGCAGGCCGATCAGGCCGCGGGCGGGGATGTGGAACTCCAGGTGGGTCAGCCCGCCGGCGCCGGCGGACATCTCCGAGAGCTGGCCGCGCTTGTCGCCGACCAGCGTCATCACCCCGCCGACGCCCTCGGCGGGGACGTCGATGACGAGGTGCTCGTAGGGTTCGTGCCGCTTGCCGTCGACTTCCTTGTCGATGACCCGCGGGGCGCCGACGGAGAGTTCGTAACCCTCCCGCCGCATCGTTTCGATGAGGATGGCGAGGTGCAGCACGCCGCGGCCGGCGACGCTGAAGCTGTCCTTGTCGCCGGTTTCCTCGACCCGCAGGGCGACGTTGGACTGCAGTTCCCGCTGGAGGCGGTCCCGCAGGTTGCGGCTGGTCACGTACTTGCCGTCCTGCCCGGCGAGCGGGGAGGAGTTGATCGTGAACAGCATGCTCAGCGTCGGCTCGTCCACCGCGAGCCGGGGGAGCACGTTGGGCCGTTCGGGATCGCTGACGGTGTCGCCGATCTGCGGGTCCGGCAGGCCGGTCAGCGCGACGATGTCGCCGGCGGTCGCCTCCGGCACCTCGACCCGGCCGAGGCGGTCGAACAGTTCCACCGTGGTGATCGACGCCGGCGTGAGCGACCCGTTCGCCCGGCTCAGCACGACCCGCTGCCCCGGCTTGAACTTGCCGGACACGATGCGGCCGGTGGCGACGCGGCCGACGTATTCGCTGTAGGTCAGGCTGGTGACCATCACGGTCGGCGGGCCGTCCGGGTCGATCTCCGGGCCGGGGATGTGCTCCAACACGGCGTCCAGGATCGGGGCGATCGTGCCGCTGCGGGCCTCGGGGTCGTCGCTGGCGTAGCCCTCCATGCCGCTGGCGAAGAGGTACTTGAAGTCCAGCGTTTCGTCGTCGGCGCCCAGTTCGGCGAACAGGTCGAACGTTTCGCTGAGCACCTCCTCCGGCCGGGCGTTGGGGCGGTCGATCTTGTTGACGACGACGATCGGCTTCAGGCCGACCTCCAGCGCCTTACCGACGACGAACCGGGTCTGCGGCCGGGGTCCCTCGAAGGCGTCGACGAGGATCAGCGCCCCGTCGGCCATCCGGAGGACGCGTTCCACCTCCCCGCCGAAGTCCGCGTGGCCGGGGGTGTCGATGATGTTCACCCGGCAACCCTTGTAGGGCAGCGAGATGTTCTTGGAGAGGATCGTGATGCCGCGTTCCCGCTCCAGATCGTTGCTGTCGAGCACGAGATCGGAGCCGAGGGTGCCCTCGCGGAACTCGCCGCTCTGCCGGAGCAGCGCGTCGACCAAGGTGGTTTTGCCGTGGTCGACGTGGGCGATGATCGCCACGTTGCGAACGTCCTGCCGGCGGGCCGTATTTGACTCAGACACAATCACTCAGGGGTTAGCCGCGACCGGGCGGAGCGCGTCCCGGGCCTAGAGAAAGAGCCCGCGGCACAGGCCGCGGGCTCGGCGAACCGGGAGTGTACGGCCCCGAACCGCGCGCGGGAAGGGCCGGCGGGGACCGGCTCAACTGCCCCAGCGTTCCGCCTCCCGAAACAGATCCAGCGGCGTGATCGAGAAGCCCGGCAGCAGGGGGGAGGTCAGCGAGTCCTGCTCGCCGATCGCCCGCTCCGTCCCGGACGACTCCACGACCGTCACCGTCCGCGCGAACCGATCCACGATCCAGTACTCCGCAACGCCGGCGTCGCGGTGCTCGGCCCGTTTCTCCAGATACTCGCGCCGCCGGTCCCGGGTGCGTTCGGAGACGATTTCGACCGCGATCGTGGGAACGTCCTCCGCATGGTTCGGATCGCGACCGAGCCCGCACCAGACGACCCGGTCGGCGATCCGGCGGCCGATAAACGTTTCGACGTAACGCCCCGGCAACGTGCCGTCGCACGCGGCGCCGTCAGGATGTTCACGGCGGTACTTTTCCACTCGGAAGCCGAGGTCGTCGATCATCGCCTCGTGAGGATTCTTCGGAATCGGGCTCACGATTAAGACGCCTCGGACAAGCTCGTAGCGGAAGCCGGGGTCGCAGTCCTCGTACCGGACGGCGTCGAACTCCTCGGTCGTCATCGACATCCCGTTGGAGTTCGGACCGATCGCGGCTCCGGAGGCGACCTCGGGCGGCGGCGGGGCGAGGGGCGTTGCCATCAGGGCGTCTCAATCGCGGCAGCGGTGACCGGGCTGTCACGATACCCCAACCGACAGGCGAGGGCGGAGACCTTCGTCCCCTCGTCCACGGCAAAAGGCTGCGTATACAGCCGCTTCATCGCCGGTTCGTCGCCGAGGCCGTAGACGATCGAGGCGCCGGGCGTGTCGCTGGTGAGCGTGACCATCAGTCGCCCGGCGCTGCCCTCGATCGGCTCCTGCGTGATCGCGGGCGCCGCGGTCACGGCCCGCTCGCCGGCCGGGCGCATCTCTTCGATGACCACTGGCTCCGGCAGCATGCCGAGGTCGCCGATCTCCACCTGCCAGGCCTCCAACTCCTCCCGCAGCCGGGCGAGGATGTCGCCGTGGGCCGGGTCGGCGGCGACGTTGCGAATCTCATGCGGGTCGGTCTTCGTGTCGTACAGCTCCTCGACCGGCTTGGTCGGTTCGAAGTACTGCGTCTCCGCCCCCTTCAGCTTGCCGGCGGCGTGCAGGCGGCGCATGGACTGCATCGTGCCGCCCATGTCCATGTAGACGAGGTTCTGGCCGCGGCTGCGTTCCGGCATGAAGTTGCGGACGTACTTGTAGCGCTTGTCCCGCACGGCCCGGATCAGGTCGTAGGTCTCGTCCATCCGGTCGCGGTGGGCGAAGACGTAGTCCCGCGGGTCGTCGCGGTGGGGCCCGGCCAGCGCCCGGCCCTGCATGTGCTTCGGCACGCCGACGCCGGCCATCGCCAGGGTGCTGGGGGCGAAATCGACAAAGCTGACCAGTTCGTCGATGCGTGTGCCGGGACGAATCGCGCCCGGCCAGCGGATCATCATCGGCACCCGCAGCCCGCTGTCGTAGACCCAGCGTTTGGCCCGCGGCAGGCCGACGCCGTGGTCGCCCCAGAAGACCACGATCGTGTCGTCGGCCAGACCGTCGGCTTCGAGCCGGTCCAGAACCTTCTTCACCTCCCGGTCGAGCAACGTCAGCACGTCGTAATACTGGGCCCGATCGGCCCGGGCCTCGGGGGTGTCCGGGATGTAGGGCGGCAGCGGGACGGTCGCCGGGTCGTGGCGGGCTTTGCCGAGCAGCTTGTCCATGTTCGCCCGCAGATCGGGGTCGCGGACCTTGCTCTCGTGGCTGATCGTGAAGTTGATCACGGAGAAGAACGGCTGCCCCTTCGCCCGGCCGGCCCAGTCCTGGTGGTCCTCGCCGTTCTCATCCCAGGCGCTGGGGGGGGCCGGGAAGTTGTAGTCCGTCTTGGAGCGGTTCGTCGTGTAGTAGCCGGCGGCCCGGAGGTACTCCGGGAAGCACTTCACCTCCGGCGGGGGGACCACGTCGCTGCGCATGTGCTGCGAGCCGATGGAGACGGGGTACATCCCGGTGATGATGCAACTCCGGGCGACGGAGCAGACGCCGGCGTTGGCGAAGCAGCGGGTGAACGTGGCTCCCTCCGCGGCGAAGGCGTCGAGCGTCGGCGTGGTGGCGTACTCGTCGCCGTAGCAGCCCAGCTCCGGCCCGATGTCCTCGGCGCTGATCCAGAGGATGTTCGGATGGGCGGCCGCAGCCTCTCCGGCGAAAGAGGGCGCCGCGGCGGACAGCAGGGCGGCGAGAAACGGCAGGGACCGGTTCATTTCTGTTCCTTCGTCGGGGCCGATCCGGTCACGGCGGCGAGGGCCTGGGCGGAGCGATAGCGGACGTGGTAATCCTCATGGTTCTCCGCGGCCTCTCGCAGAGCGTCCGCCGCCGGGGCCGCGGCGGCGCCGAGGCGGGCGAGGAAGTCCGCGGAGGTCACCGCCACCCCGCGGCTGGGGTGCTTCAGCCCTTCGACCAATACGGGCACGGCCCGCTCCGGCTCTCCCAGCCGGGCGACGGCGAACGCGGCGGCCAGGCGTTCGGCGACGGCGCCCTCCTGCAGCATCGTCCGCAGGGCCGACAACGCCTCCTTCGCGGCGCGGGCGGCCGGGGTCATTCCCAGCCCCTCGGCGGCCCAGAACCGCATCGCTTCGTCCTCATGCCGCAGCGCCTCGGCGAGGTGCGGCGCCCCGGCGGCCCCGAAGGCCCGCAGGGAGAGAACCGCCCGATTGCGGACGATGCGGTTCTCGTCGGAGAGGTCCGCGGCCCAGCGCTCCGCGGTGCGGCCGGCCACGGTCGGCGGATCGCCGACGGCGAACCCGTCCCCCGGCGGCGGGGCGGCGAGCAGCAGGGCCGCGGCGAGCGGCAGCGAAGCGAACATGTTTGAGAGCGTCCCGAACGGGTGCAGTGAGAACGTCGATGATGCCGCCGGCCACGGGTGCGAGCAAACACGGACCGCGGCTATCCTCGCTCGGCTCGCCTGTCCCCTCCGATTGTTCCGATGCCCGCGCTGCTCGCCGCCCTGCTGCTCGGGGGAGCCCCGATGCCCGCCGCGATCGGGCCAGTCGAGCGGCCGAACGTGCTGGTGATCCTCGCGGACGATCACCGCTACGACGCCCTCGGCTTCCTCGGGCACCCGTTCCTCAAGACGCCGCACCTGGACGCCCTCGCCGCCCGCGGAGCCCACTGTGCGAACGCCGTCGTCACGACCAGCCTGTGCAGCCCCAGCCGGGCGTCGATCCTCACCGGGCTCTACGCCCACACCCACGGCGTCACGGACAACTACAACCCGCCCGCCGACGGCCTCGTCTGGTTCCCGAAGCACCTCCAGGCGGCGGGATACGAGACGGCGTTCGTCGGCAAGTGGCACATGGGCGACACGGACGCCCCGCAACCGGGCTTCGATCACTGGATCAGCTTCCGCGGTCAGGGCACGTACTTCCCCGACGGCCGCGGCACCAGCCGCAAGGTGCCGCAAAACAGCGACGGCATGCTGAACGTCAACGGGACGCAGGCTCCGCAGCGGGGCTACATCACGGACGAACTGACGGACCTCGCCCTCGATTGGTTGGGGAAGCGCCAGGGCGAGCGGCCGTGGCTGATGTACCTCTCCCACAAGGCCGTCCACAGCGACTTCGTCCCCGCCGACCGCCACCGCGGGACCTACGCCGACGCCCCCTGGTCCCCGCCGCCCAGCTTCCACCCCACCGACGCCCCCACCGGCGCCCGCCCCCGCTGGCTGCGGGACCAGCGGAACAGCCGGCACGGCGTCGGCTTCGCCTACAACCTGCCCCAGTCCGGGGAGAACGCCGCCGGCGGGAACGTCGCCGACGAAAACGCCTTCGATCTCGCGGCGTATCACCGTCGGTACTGCGAGGCGATCCTCGCCCTCGACGAGACGACCGGCCGGCTGACGGACTGGCTGGAAGAGAGCGGGCAGGCGGAGAACACGATCGTCGTCTACCTCGGCGACAACGGCTTCCAGTTCGGCGAGCAGGGCCTCATCGACAAGCGGACCGCCTACGCGGCCAGCGTCCGCATCCCGCTGCTCGTCCGCTGGCCCGCGGCGATCCCGGCCGGTTCGACGGTGGAGCAGACGGTCGCCAGCATCGACCTCGCCCCCACCCTGCTGGACGCCTGCGGCGTGCCGTGGCCGGAAGACACGCCCTGCGACGGCCGCTCCTTCCTCCCCCTGTTGAAGGGGGAGGCGGCCGAGTGGCGGGAGGCCGTGCTGTACGAATACCTGTGGGAGTGGAACTACCCCCACACGCCCACGACGCACGCGGTGATCGGCGAGCGGTGGAAGTACGTCCGCTACCACGGCGTTTGGGACACGGACGAGCTGTTCGACCGACACGCCGACCCGCACGAGACCGTCAACCTGATCGCCGACCCGGCCCATCAGGAAACCGTGACCCGCCTGCGGGCGGAGTTGTTCGCCCTGCTGGCGGAGACCGGCGGCGAGACGCTCCCGCTGAAGCCGGACCGGGGCGTCTCCTTCCCCTGGCGCCGGCCGGACGGCCCGCCGCCGGGCGCCTTCCCCGCCCGCTTCGACGTGCCGAGCGAACCGCCCGCCGCGTCCGTGCCCGCCTGGGTCCGCGGGGTGGAGACCGCCGAACCGTCCCCGCCCTGACCCCGCTTCCCCGCCGCGCCGGTTCCCGTCCCGCCCCCACGCCCCGCCTGTCGTCATGCTCGCCGCCCTGTTGCTCGCCGCCCTCGCCGCTCCGCCGGAGTTCAACTACGACGAGGCGGAGGTGCCCGATTACACCCTGCCGGACGTGCTGGGCGAGGCGAACTCGCCCGAGGACTGGCCGGGGCGCCGGGCGGAGATCGTGCGGCTGTTCGAGCAGCACGTCTACGGCGTCGCCCCGCCGGCGCCGGAGAAGGTGACGTTTGAGGAGACGGAGGAGGCCGGCCCCGGCGGCGCCTGGTGGCGGCAGGTCCGGGCGGAGTGCGACCTGGGCGACGGGAAAGAATCCTCGTTCCCCTTCCGCATCGCCGTCCCGAACGGAACCACGAAGGAGAACCCGGCGCCGGTGGTCGTGCTGATCGTGCATCCGGCCCGGATGAACCAGTTGGGCGACGACCTCTCCGACAGCGACTTCTTCCCCTCGGAGGCGATCACCGCCGCCGGGTTCGCTGCGGTGGCCCTGCCGGCCGCGGAGCTTGCCCCGGACGATAAGGAGACCTTCGACACCAAGCTGCTCGCCGCCCTTGGGTGGGATCGGGCCTCGAACGGCGGCGACCGCCCTGCCGACGGTTGCGGGGCGTTGGCGGCGTGGGGTTGGGGAGCCAGCCGGGTGATCGACTACGCGGCGCAGTCCGAATACCTAGACGCGAGCCGCGTCGCCGTCGTCGGCCACAGCCGCGGCGGGAAGGCGGCGTGGTGGGCTGCGGCCCGCGATCCGCGGTTCTCGATCGCGTACTCCAACAACAGCGGATGCGGCGGCGCCGCCCTGTCCCGGCGCCGGTTCGGCGAGACGGTCGCCCGGATCAACTCCAGCTTCCCCCACTGGTTCTGCCCGCAGTTCGACGCCTACAACGGCAACGAAGACGCGCTGCCGATCGATCAGCACATGCTCGCCGCCGCGGTCGCCCCGCGGGCGGTCTACGTGGCCAGCGCCGCCGAGGACCGCTGGGCCGACCCGCGCGGAGAGTTCCTGAGCCTGGTGGAGGCGAACCCGGCCTTCGAACTGTTCGGCGATCGGAAGCTGACCGAAGACGAGTCTCCCGCCGCGGGCGAACAGGTCGTGACCGATCGCCGCGGCTACCACCTCCGCGAGGGCGGACACGGATTGGAGCGGTCGGACTGGATGCAGTTCCTGTCCTTCGCCGCGGGCGTGTGGGAGGAGAAGTGAGGATCCGGGTAGACTGCGGCCATGGCCTCCCTGAAGCAGTACGATCCGCGGCTGGAAACGCTGGTGATGGAGCTCCGCACCCGGTTTGACGACGAGTGCGGCGCCCTGTCGCCGGAGGACCGCCGCTGGCTGGCCGAACGGCTGCACGCGGCGCCGCAGACCGCGGGGTCGCTGGAATACGTCCGCACCGCCACCGGCTTCGCCCGCTCCATCACCGCGACCCGGGCCGACGTGGAGCGTCTGTACCGCGCGGAAGTGGAGATCCCCGTCGGCGGGCGGGGGGCGTCAGCCCCCTGAGTCCGCTGACGGAGACGACTCGGAGGGCTGACGACCCCCGCCCGCCAACCCCGCCCGAAAGCGTCCGATGCTCGCCGCGCTGCTTCTTCTCGCCGCCGGGGCCCCGCCCGCGGAGGCCGCCGAACCGTTCCCCGACCCGGCGCTGGTGGAGTCGATGTCCGCCGCGACCCCCCGGTACTACTACCGGGAGGAGGAGCTTCCCGAGTACACGCTGCCGCCCGTGCTGGGCGCAGCGGACTCGCCGGAAGCGTGGCCGGCCCGGCGGGCGGAGATCGTGCGGCTGTTCGAACAGCACGTCTACGGCGTCGCCCCGCCGGCGCCGGACAAGATGACCTTCAAGAGCAACGGCATGGTCCAGCAAGACCGCGGGACCGGGGAGCGGGTGGCCGAGCAGTGGCGGACCGTCAGGTTCACCTGCGAGACGCCGACGGGGCCGTTTTCGTTCCCGTTCACGATCGTGCTGCCGCGGGAGGCGACGCTGGAGACCCCGGTTCCGCTGTTCGTCGTCATCGCCCACCCGGCGCGGATGGAGAAACTGGGAGCGAAGGACGGGCGGACCGACTCGTTCCCCTGGGAGGACACCGACTTCTTCCCCTGGAAGGCAATCGTGAAGGCGGGCTTCGCCGCGGCGGTGCTGCCGGCGGGCGAGCTGGCGCCGGACGACCGGGCGACGTTCCAGACGAAGCTGCTGGCGGCCTACGGCCTTCCCGAAGGGGTGGACGAGGGACGGGCCGCCGACGCCCCCGGCAACATCGCGGCTTGGGCCTGGGGGGCCAGCCGGATCGTCGACTACGCGGGGCGGTCGCCGGACATCGACGCGACGAAGGTCGCGGTGATCGGCCACAGCCGCGGGGGCAAGACGGCCTGGTGGGCGGGGGCGCGGGATCCGCGGTTCTCCGTCGTGATCAGCAACGAGAGCGGGTGCGGCGGGGCGGCGCTCTCCCGGCGGCAGTACGGGGAGACGGTGGGACTGCTGACGGAGGTCCGCCCGCACTGGTTCTGCCCCCGCTACGCCGGCTACGGCGGGCCGAAGGGCACGTTTGAGGAGGGCCGGATGCCGGTCGATCAGCACCTGCTCGCCGCCGCGATCGCCCCGCGGGCGGTCTACGCCGCCAGCGCCGCCCGCGACCTGAATGCCGACCCGTACGGTGAGTTCCTGAGCCTCGTGGAGGCGAACCCGGCCTTCGAACTGTTCGGCGACCCCGCGCTGACGCCGGCGGATTTCCCGCCCGTCGGCGGCTCGATCGTCCGCGGCCGCCGGGGCTACCACCTGCGGCCCGGCGGGCACGACCTGCTGGCCGAGGACTGGGCCCGGTTTCTGAGGTTCGCCAAGGAGGTTTGGACCGACGATCCGCCCCCGGCCGACGGCTCGGGCGACTGACCCCCGCCCGACCGCCCTTCGCTCGCTTTCTTTTCGACCCGCCACGCAATCGCCGCCGATGACCGCCCTGATGTTGCTCGCCGCCCTCGCCGCCCCGCCGGAGTTCAACTACGACGAGGCGGAGGTGCCCGACTACACCCTGCCGGACGTGCTGGGCGACGCCGATTCGCCCGAGGACTGGCCGGGGCGCCGGGCGGAGATCGTGCGGCTGTTCGAGCAGCACGTCTACGGCGTCGCCCCGCCGGCGCCGGAGAAGGTCACCTTCGAGACCCGCTCCAAGACGGTCGACGCCGGCGACGGGCGGGAGGTGGAGTGGCGGACCGTCACGATCACCAACCAGACTCCGAGCGGCCCCTTCACGCACGAGGTGGAAGTCTTCCTGCCGGCGGGGGCCTCGGCGAAGAAGCCGGTCGGGTCGTTCGCGCTGATTCGCTACACCCCGCGGTCCAAGGATCCCATCGCGCCGGACGAGCCCGAGCGCGGCTATTGCCCGTGGGGACCGATCACCGCGGCGGGGTACGCCGTCGCAGTGGTGTATGTGGACGACGTCGCCCCGGACGACAAAACCCGGTTCGACTCCAAGCTGCTGAAGGCCTACGGGATGGACGGCGAACGGCCGCTCGACGGCTGCGGAGCGTTGGCGGCGTGGGGCTGGGCCGCCAGCCGCTTCGTGGACTACTGCGAACAGGCCGAGGATCTGGACGCCGGGCGGGTCGCGGTGCTGGGTCACAGCCGGGCGGGCAAGGCGGCCTGGTGGGCCGGGGTGCGAGACGATCGGTTCTCAATTGTCATCTCCAACAACAGCGGGTGCGGCGGGGCGGCGCTGAGCCGGCGCCGGTTCGGCGAAACGGTCGCCCGGATCAACTCCAGCTTCCCCCACTGGTTCTGCCCGCAGTTCGACGCCTACAACGGCAACGAAGACGCGCTGCCGATCGATCAGCACATGCTCGCCGCCGCGGTCGCCCCGCGGGCGGTCTATGTGGCCAGCGCCGCCGAAGACGCCTGGGCCGATCCGCGGGGGGAGTTCCTGAGCCTCGTGGAGGCGAACCCGGCCTTCGAACTGTTCGGCGACCCGGCGCTGCGACCGGAGGATCGGCCGGAAGTCGGCGGGACGGTCGTCCGGGGCCGGCGGGGCTCCCACCTGCGGCCGGGCGGACACGGGCTGGAGCGATTCGACTGGGACCGCTACCTGGAGTTCGCCGCCGCATACTGGGGCGAAGAGATCAAGTAACGGCCGGGCCGCGGGGGAGCGACGCCGCAGGGTTCGCCGGCGTTCCTCCTCGCCGGAGTCAATCCTCGCCGGCGAGCCCCGTGAGCCGTTCGTTGGCGTCGCGGTAGCCGTAGTCGACGCCCAGCACCTCGCTGTAGTGCCGCTCCGCCTCGCGGAACTCCTTCGCCTCCTCGGCCAGCCGGCCGAGGGCGTAGTGGCACTTGCAGAACAGGTCCGACTGGTCCTGCACGTCGATCTTCTCCAGCGCGTTGGAAAACTGCCGCTTGGCCAGCGGCCGCTTGCCGTCCAGCAGGAACGCCTCGCCGAGACTCACCCGGGCGTCGCTCTCCAGACGGTTGTCGGTCGTCGCCTGCTGGAGCAACGGGATCGCCTGAGCGACTTCCCGCCGGGCCAGCAGGCGGGTGCCGAGGTCGTACTTCACCCGCATGTTCTTCGGATGGTTCTCCGCCCGGCGGGTGAGGATCTCGATTTCCTTTTCGGTGAGTTGGGCCTCGTGCTTTTTCGCCCGCTCCAGCCGCTTTTCGTCCTTGAGCTTGCGGGCCTTCTGCTTGGAGGCGTCCACCTCGGCCTTCAGATCGGCGAGCATCATGTCTTCGTAGCGCTCCTTGATGGAGAGGTCGCCGGAGAGCTCCGCGGCCTCCTTCATCGTGACGGCGGCCTCCTTCAGCTTGCCCTTTTTGAACAGCAGGTCGGCCAGGCGGACGCGGGGGTTGGGGTCCTCCGGCTGCTTGCGGATCTGGCGGCGGAGGTCCGACTCCGGGTCCTGCCCCGGGCCGTCGGCCGACGGCGCCAAGCCGCTGGCCTCGTCGTAGGCGGTCGCCTCCTGCTGCATCGCCTTGGTGCCCTTGCCCTCGTCGGCTCCGGTCTTGGCGATCATCTTGCTGGTGTGAATCTGCGTCATCTTCCGGTCGATGTTCGGGTCGTCCGGCGTGAGCTTCTTAATCTGCCCCCACAGCACCAGGGCCGGCTCGAACTCCTCTAATTCTTCCAGCAGGTTCGCGTACCGGGTGAGCAGTTTGACGTCCTGCTTATTGCGGGCGAGGGCGGCGTCGATGGCGAACTTGGCGACTTCGAAGTGCTCGCGGGCCTCGGCGGCGTCGGCGACGGCGAGGTTCATTTCCGTATCCCACGGGTCGATCTTCAGCCCCTCCTCGGCGGCGCCGTCCAGTTCGGCCCAGTTGCTTTTGCCGCGGGCCTTTTTGATGCGGCCCTTCACGCCCATCAGCTTCACGCCCTTCATGGAGGCGCCGGTGCCGTTGTCGTTGTACTTCTTCCGCTCCGCCCCGCGGAGGCTCTGGCGGTACAGCAGGTTGCCGGGATCCTTCGTGGCCGCCTGATAGTACATCTGGATCGCCAGATCGAAGTTCTGCTTCGACAGCGCCCCGTTACCGTGCTGCCAACTCTTCTTGGCGATCTCCCGGTCTTTGTCGGAAGGTGGGGCGTGATCGGACGCCATGGCGGGTTGCGGACTCTGAACAGCGGGACGGGCGGCGTTCAATGGTACCACCCGGCTTGCGGCCGGACCAAGAAAGCCGGGACGAACGCGGCGTCAGCGGGCGGCGAGCGCCGGTCCGGCAAGCGGCGGCGGTCCCGGGGCGTGCGGCGCCGGGGCGGTCGGCGCGGGGAACCGGAGGTGCGGTTCGAGCCGGGCGAACGTCTTCGGCCCGACCCCCTTCACCGCCAACAGGTCCGGCGGCGCCCGGAACGGGCCGCGGACGACGCGGTCCTGCACGATCCGGTCCGCCAGCACCGGGCCGACGCCCCGCAGCAGCGCCCACTCCGCCGGGGCGGCGGCGTTCACGTCGAGGCGGCAGGCCGCGGCGGCGTGCGGCGTGGGATCTTCGCCGGGCCGGGCGGCGAACCCGGCGGCCGTCAGCAGGGCGACGGCCAAAACGGCGACCGCCCCGCCCTCCGCCCGGGTCGGGCTGAAGGCGGGGCGGTCGCGGTGGACGCGATGGAAACGGGCAGCGTCGGGCGATTCAGCCGGCATGACCGGCGCACATTAGATCGCCGTCAGAACCGGCGCCGCTGTTCAGATCGGCACTGACCGGCCGTTCCCCGGGGGGAACCTCACTCCGCGGCGGCGGCCTGACGAATCGCGGGGGCGGCGATCCAGATTTTCAGCCCGACGGTTTCCCCGGGGGGGAGCTTCGTACCGCCCTCGTGTTGCTGGACCTGCACCTTGCCGACGAGGGCCTTCGTCTCGGTCGGATCGCCGGCGTACTTTTTCACCGCGTAGTTGCGGGCGACCAGCAGTTTCTCCGCGGTGGCGTGCGGCAGACCGACCACGGAGGGAACCACCTGCGGCATCGGCTGCGGAACGATGCCCGGCCCCTGCGGCGCCCCGTCACCCCCGGCCGGGGCCGGCCCGCCGGCGACGTTCATGGGGATGGCCTTATAGCCGCGCAGGTTCGGCTGGAACGGATCGCCTTGACCGAACAGCTTGCGGATCAGGCCGCGTTCGTCGTTCGTCTTCAGATCGTGGAACTGATACATCGTGTCGCTGCCGCCGCCGGGGGCGTACAGCTTGACGTTCTTCGGGAGGAAATCCGGCTTCGACAGCTCGACCCAGGCTTCGCTCCAGTTCTGGGCGTCCTGCTTCTGCAACGGCAGGACCTTGAGCATCACGGTGCTGTTCGGGTCGGCCAGCCAACGCTGCATGTCGGCGGCGGGCGGCTCGTGGTTCGGCGGGAAGCTGATCTTGAACCGCCGCTTGACCACCTCCGGCGGCATGCCGAGCAGGAACGGCAGCGGACCGTTCATGATGTTCTCGCCGCGGTGCTGCGGGGGGATCTCGGTAACGGTCACCTCCTTCTTCGCCTCGTCGATCTGCATCAGCTTCGTGCCGTCGCAGACCCACTTCTTCACCTCCCCAGCCGTCACCTCGTAGGGGGCCTGGGCACCTCGAGCGCGGGGGCGGCATTGCGATTCCGGCCGCGGGTCCAGGTCGATCCGCCCCTTATCGGGTCCTTCGTAGAAGAACTTGCCGACGCTATGCGCTTCGGTCCGAAACGAGTCGTCGGAGAGGACCTGAATGTGGCTGCCCTCCAGCTTCTGAACGTCTTTCGTGGCGTCGTACCACGCCTGCAGGGTGGCCTGCAGCGCCGGCGAGACGGCGTCGACCCGCATCGCCTGCGGGTCCGGGCGCTGCGGGGCCGGGCTCTCCTGGGCCGTCAGCGCCGCGGAGCAGACCGCGATGCAGGCGACGCCCAACGCCGACCGCACGACGACGGAACGTCCGGCAGAGAACAACGGGGCGGTCGGGCGGGTCGCGGGGGGCATCAGGCGCGGGTCCTTCGCGGAGGGGCGCCGGGTCATAGGGCGCCTCCCCATCCCAATGCCAGACCCGTTCCCCGCGCCCCAAGCAACGCACGACAGGGGCAACCGCCCGCTCAGTCCCACGCCCCCGGCACGTGCCGGTTCTGGTTGACCGACTCCACCCGCGGGGCCTGGCCGTCGACGTGGGTGATCACGTTCACGCAGGCGTTGGACTGCCGCAGGTCCGCGGCCCGGTCCAGCGGCATGCCCAGCAGGGCGGCGAGGTAGGCCCGGTTCACCACGTTATGGGCCACGACCGCGAACCGCTCCCCGGCGTGCCGGATCAGCAGCTCGGCGAACGCCGGCGCCGCCCGGGCCAGCACGGCGGCGTAACTTTCCCCGTGCAGGTAGGCGACATGTCCGGGGTTCGCCCGGAATGCGGCGAACTCGGCGGGGTGGGCCGACTCGATGTCGCCCCAGTTCATTCCCTCCCAGCGGCCAACGTTCACCTCGTGGATGCCCTCCGCGGTGCGGACCTCCAGCCCGTGCGGCTCCGCGATCGCCGCGGCCGTCTCGTTGGCCCGCACCATCCCGCTGGAGTAGACCGCCGTCATCGGCACGTCCGCGAGGAACTTTCCCACCGACGCCGCCTGCGCCCGTCCGGTCTCGGAGAGCGGCAGATCGATACCGTTCCCCTGCAAAATGTACGGCACCCGCTCGTTCGCCTCCGTGGCGCCGTGACGGATGAGGAGCAGGGTGGTGGGGCGGGCGTCAGACACGGGCCGGGCGGTTCAGGGACGAAATCTCTAGGGACAGGAGACTGGAAACCAAGGGCGGGCGGCAACGCCGCTCACGTTGTTTCCCGCCTCTCGGGATGCGGCTCTCCGAGCGCCGCGAGCTTCGCCGCGACCTCGATCGCCCCGATCATCCCCTCCGGATCGGCGGCGCCGGTCCAGGCGATGTCGAAGGCGGTGCCGTGGCTGGGGGAGGTTCGCACGATCGGCAGGCCGAGGGTGACGTTCACCGCCCGGCCCCAACCGATCAGCCGCAGGGCGATGTGGCCCTGATCGTGGTAAATCGCGGCCACGGCGTCGAACGCCCCGGCGGCGGCCTGTCGGAACAGCGTGTCCGCGGGGATGGGACCGTGCACGTCCAGCCCCTTGGCCCGCAGGCGCTCCACGGCGGGGGCGATCGTCTCCTCTTCTTCCCCCCCGAACAGCCCCCCCTCCCCGCCGTGCGGGTTGAGGGCGCACACGCCGATCCGGCGACGGCCGGCGGCGATGCGGGTCAGGAAGACGTCGAGCAGCCGGGCGGTCCCTTCGACCCGGTCGGCGGTCAGCAGGCCGGGGACGGAGGCGATCGAGGTGTGCAGCGTGGCGTGGGCGACCGTGAGGCCGTCCGGGCCGAGGGGAAAGTCGGCGGAGTTCGCCGGACCGGGGGGCAGGTGCAGCGTCATGCGGACCTCCGCCGGCTCGCCGGGTCGGCCGCAGCGTTCGGCGAGGATCTCCGTGTGCCCGGGGTGCTTGACCCCGCCGGCGGCGAGGGCGGCTTTGTTGAGCGGAGCCGTGACGATCCCCTCCGCCGCCCCGGCGAGGCAGAGGTCCGCGGCGGCCACGAGCCAGTCGTGCGCCGCCTTGCCCGCCGCTCCGCTGATTTCCCGCGGCCGCACGTCCCGGGCGAGGCCGTCCGCGGGATCGAAGCAGCGCACGACGCCCGCCGGACCGTCGAACAACGCCGCGGGGTCCTTCACCTCTTCTATACGCAGGTCGCCCCCCCCGTCCGACGCGGCTTGCCCGGCAGGAGGGACGGCCGGCGGCAGGGCGAACGCGCGGCGGAGGACCGCGGCGTCTCCGATCACGGCCGGCCGGCAACAGGCGGCGGTGTGGGCGTGGCGCAGGGCGCCCGCGGCGACCTCCGGGCCGACGCCGGCGACGTCTCCCAGCGTGAGCAACAACCGCGGGCGGGACATCGAGCGGTCCGAAACGGGAGCGGTCAGAAGCGAGTGCGGGACGGGCGGGCACCGTAGTCGCGGGGGCCGCGGCCCTCAACGGCCCGGCGAAGCTGCGACGGCGAAGCCTTCGCGCGCGGCGTCGAACGGCCCAATTCGCATCGGAGGCAGCATCATTCCGGACGGGCAACCCGTGTTCCCGCGGAAAACCGGACAACCGGTACAGAACGCCGGCCGGAGCGGCCGATACGACCCTCACACCCCCCCCGCGCTGCGTGGGGCCGCGTCGGTGGTTCGGAGTCGTGCTGTGCGACACCGACCGACGTGGACCTCGGGCTTTCCGCCGGGGGTTCGCCGGGAATCGAGTCAGGGACGAATCGATGCGGAACAGACTCCGGGGCACACTGCTGTCGGCTGCCGCGGGCGTCGCCGCCGCCGCCGCCCCGACCGGCGTGGGCTTCGCTCAAAACTACCCCATGGTCACCCCCGGCGTGGAGCCGGTTCCGGGGCAGACGTACTCCGTGCCGCAGGGGGCGATGCCCTTTGCCGGGCCGGACGCCCTGAACGAGGCGCTGCCTCCCGGGATGCACTCGCCGGCGAACGCCCACGGTACGGGCGGCCCGGGACGCGTGCCGATGGGCCCCGGTATGGGCCCCGGTATGGGTCCGGGGATGGGTCCGGGCATGGGCCCCGGCATGGCGCCCCCGCCGGGATACGGTGGCCCCCCGGGTGGTCCGAACCTGCTGCCGAACTCTCTCCGGCCGTACCCGCGGATCAGCCCGTACGACCACAAATTCGACCAGTTCTTCAACGACGGCGGGTTGTGGAAGCGCACGGCGAACAACTCGCCCCGCCGTTACTTCGGCGGCGCCAGCTACATGCAGGGTAAGTTCAAAGCCGCGAACCGGGTCACCATCGGTGCCCGGCGGGACATCATCGAAGCCTTCGAGGAACTCCAGCAGCCGTACATCCGCTCCAGCGGATTTAACAACCCCACGCTGGACGCGAGCACGATCGACTTCACCGGACCGATCTTTCAGATCCCGTGGGTGAAGGACGCGGTCATCCTGAACGGGACCGATCTGAACTACTTCGGCCTCGCGGTGATCCAGGAGATCGATCCGACGACCGGGCTGATCGCGAACTCGCCCCGGCTGGCGCCGTTCTACGACGACGACGTCGATACCATCACGACGGCGGTCAACGGCATCACCTTCATCGACCTCGGCGCCGCCGGGACGATCGGGGACCCGGATATCACCGACGACAACGGCGTGATCTTCGACGCGTTCGGCTTCGTTCCGCTGAACGGCGCCATCTTCGACCCCGAATACGACGCCAGGAACCTGCTGCCGAACTACGACCAGCTGATCGGCACCCGCTATGAAGACGCGGACAACCCCGGCATCCGGCTGCGGTTCGGCTGGGAAGAAGCCGACGGCAGCGGGTTCGAGTGGTCCGCCGACTGGCTTTCGGAGCAGCCGGACGTCTACTCCCGCGGCGACGAAGGCAACGCCCGGCGGTACTACGACTACCTGACCAACCTTCCCGACAACACGATCGGCGGCGGACTGGGCACGCCGGCCCTTCGCCCGGATCGTCGGACCCAGCCCTCGCCGTTGGGCGTGATTGTGGTCGATGCGAACCCGGACCTGTTCGGGACGGTCATCAACAAACCGAACCTGGTGACCGGCCTCACCACCACCGCCGCCATCTCAGGACTCGAGTCGTACGACGCCACACTGGCGGCGTTCACCTACGACCTGCTGTACGAGCACAAGTTCGCCGGCGAGCAGTTGGGGACGGAGTTTTCGTACATCTTCACCCCCATGGTCCGAAAGGGTCCGTTCAAACTCCGCCCGTCGGCCGGTCTGCGGCTCAACTACATTGACGAGACCTACACCTTCAACGGGTTGGACACCGGGGCGATCTACATCACCGATAACTTCGGTGAACTGGACGGCGCCGCGACGCCGCCCAACAACGTCTCCCCCGCCCTGCCGACTCCCCCCTTAATCGTCGACCCGACAGGCTCGGTGCCGCTCACCACGCTCGGTACCGGCCTGGTTGAGACGCTGCCCTACCAGAGCCATCTGCGGAACGACGTGACGACCTACCTGTTCGGTCCGCAGTTCGGCCTGCACGGGGACGTCGACGGGAAGTTCCTGAGCGTGCGGAGCCACGTGAAGGCGGGCGTCGCAGTGCTGCACGAGGAGATCAGCGTGTCCGGCGAGGGCTTCAACCTGAACCAGCACACGACCGGCGACCTGATGGCGTTCAACGATCAGCAGGAGCACGGCCGCTTCAGCCCGTTCGTCGACGCCAACCTCCGCGGCGAGTTCAATCTCTTCCCCTACGTCCCGATCGTCAACCGCGTCGGCTTCCTGAAGAAGGCCCGGTTCACCGCGGGGCTCGGCGTGACGAGCTTCTGGGAGGTCAGCCGTCCGCTGGACTCCATGCAGTGGCGTGAGGCGAACAGCGGCAACCCCTTCGTCGACAGCGATTCGGACGAGCGGAGCCAGCTGTACTTCACCAACTGGGACGTCGGCGTCACCTGGCGCTACTGAGTTCCGGCTGAGTTCCTTCGACCGGACGGTTCCCCCGTTCCCCGCCACCCCGCCCGCGGCTTTCGAGCCGCGGGCGGGGTTGTGCGTTTACGGCGCACGTCCCGGCCCGAGACTCGCCGGGGCGGCGGGTCGAGGTCGGCGGGTGCGGTCGGATGCACCCCGCCGCCGGCCGACGTAGACTCTCCGCTTCCCCCCGCCCAGCGAATACGACAGCGACCGGAGTCGAGCCCCGATGCGTTTGAAAGACCAGGTGGCCGTGGTCACCGGCAGCAGCACCGGCATCGGCCGGGCCGTCGCCGAACGCTTCGCCCGGGAGGGGGCGGACGTGGTGATCAACTACCGCAAGAGCGCCGACGAGGCCGCGGAGTGCCTCAAGGCGGTCGAGGCCGCCGGTCGCCGCGGGCTCGTCGTGCAGGCGGACATGGCCGACGTCTCCGCGGTCCGCAGACTCGTCGATCAGACCGTCGAGGAGTTCGGCCGGATCGACATCATGGTCGCCAACGCCGGCGTCGAGAAGGAGACCCCCGTGCTCGAAATCGACGAGGAGCACTGGGACTGGATCATGGACATCAACCTGAAGGGCGCCTTCTTCGCCGCCCAGACCGCCGCCAAGCACATGGCGAAGCGGTTCGACGCGGAGGGCGTCGGCGGGCGGATCATCTTCATGTCCAGCGTGCACGAGGAGATCCCCTTCCCGCTGCACGCCGCCTACTGCGCCAGCAAGGGCGGGCTGAAACTGCTCTGCCGCGGCTTGGCCGTGGAACTGGGCCACAAGCAGATCACGGTCAACAACGTCTGCCCGGGCGCGATCAAGACGCCCATCAACGCCCCGCTGCTGTCGAACAAGGAACGGATCAAGGACCTGCTCGCCCAGACCCCGCTGGGCCGGATCGGCGAGACCGACGACGTCACCGGCATCGTCACCTTCCTCGCCAGCGAGGAGGCCCGATTCGTCACTGGAAGCAGCTACTTCGTCGACGGCGGGCTGACCTGGCACTACGAGGAGTGAGCCCGAAGCGCGAGCTTCGGCCGACGAGCGAAGTGAGTCCTCAGTTCGGAAACCGCATCGACGCATGGCCGGAGCTTGCGCGCCGGGCTCACAGGCGAGGCGCACCGCATGACTGATCGCATCGTCTCCCTGCTGCTGCGGGCCGCCGGGTGCCTGAACCTCACGGCACTGCTGTTCGCCTTCGGGCCGCGGCGCTGGCTGGAGGAGGGGCACGAAGCGCTGCTCGGCGGCCCCTTCCCGGAGGAGCCGATCGCGGAGTACCTCGCCCGCAGCGCCAGCCTGCTGTACGCCTTCCACGGCGGCCTGCTGATCTACGCCGCCGGCGACCTCCGCAAGTTCGCCGGCTGGCTGCGGCTGTACGGCGGGCTGATGATCGTCGCCGGGCCGGCCTTCACCACCGTGGACCTCTTCAGCGGCATGCCCGCCTGGTGGGCCTGGGGCGAGGGGGCGACGCTGGTCGTCGGCGGGGCGCTCGTTCTCTGGCTGATGCGGGGGCGGTAGAATCCGCTCCGCTTGCGGTTTCGCGGGCGTTTCCGGGATCACGTTCGCCCTCGGCCCCCCCGCCATGCCGCTCGTCAACCTGTCCATGAAGCACGGAGCCACCCTCGCGGAGGCCGAGGAGCAGCTTTCGCAGACCGTGGCGGAGGTGACGGCGAAGTTCGGCGGGTTCGTCCGGGGAGTGGAGTGGGGCGAGGACCGCCGCCGGGTGAAGCTGATCGGACCAGGGATGTGGGTGTCGATGCAGGTCGACGCGGAGCACATCCACGCCGAGGGCGACGTCCCGGCGCTGACGGGCCTGCTGGGCGGGGGGGTGAAGAAGGCGTTGGAGGGCGCAATCAAGCGGAAGTTTCCGAAGGCCCTGCCGGAGAAGTGACGCGCCGGCGGGGAAGCGCCCCGCCGCGGGGAGAAGCGAACGCCGGACGCGGGTATCCTCCGCCCCGCGCCGCACCGTCCCCCCACGTTCCCGACCGCTTCCCCGATGGCCGACCCCCAACCCTCCGCCGGAGCGTCCCAGTCCGGTCCGATCCGCAAGCTGCTGGTCGCCAACCGCGGCGAGATCGCGATTCGGATCTTCCGCAGCGCTACGGAGTTGGGCCTGCGGACCGTCGCCGTCTACACCCACGAGGACCGCTTCGCCCTGCACCGCTTCAAAGCGGACGAGGCGTATCAGGTCGGCAAACCGGGCGAGCCGCTGGCGGCCTATCTGGACGTGCCGAACCTCGTCGCCCTTTGCGTGCGGGAGGGCGTGGACGCGGTGCACCCCGGTTACGGGTTCCTGTCCGAGAACGCGAACTTCGCCCAGCAGCTCGAAGCGGCCGGCGTGCGGTTCATCGGGCCGACCGTCGACGTGCTCAAGGGGCTGGGCGACAAAACCAGCGCCCGCACTCTCGCAAAGCAGGCGAACGTGCCGGTGCTGGAGGGCACCGAGGCCGTCACCGACGTCGCCGAGGCGAAGACGCTCGCCGACGGCATGGGCTACCCGGTCATGCTGAAGGCCGCCCACGGCGGCGGCGGCCGCGGCATGCGGATCGTGCGGACGGCCGACGAACTCGCCGACGCCTTCGAGGGCGCCCAGCGGGAGAGCCAGACGGCCTTCGGCAGCGGGGAGATCTTCCTCGAACGCTTCATCGAGCGGGCCCGCCACATCGAGGTGCAGCTGCTGGGCGACGGGCACGGCAACCTCGTGCACCTGCGGGAACGCGACTGCTCCGTCCAGCGCCGCCACCAGAAGGTGGTCGAGATCGCCCCGGCTCCCAACCTGCCGGAGAAGATCCGCGACGGGCTGTGCGACGCCGCGGTCAAGATCGGCGCCCAGGTGAACTACCGCAGCGCCGGCACCGTCGAGTTTCTCTACGACGCCGACCGCGAGGAGTTCTACTTCATCGAGGTGAACCCCCGCATCCAGGTGGAGCACACCGTCACCGAGGAGGTGACGGGCATCGATATCGTCAAGTCTCAGATCCTCGTCGCCGGCGGGGCGCGGCTGGACGACGAAGCGATCGGCCTGCCCTCGCAGGACGTAGTGCGGGTGGACGGCTTCGCCGTGCAGTGCCGCGTGACGACCGAAGACCCCGCCAACGGCTTCGTCCCGGACTACGGCCGCATCGCCCACTACCGCAGCTCCGGCGGCCCCGGCGTGCGGCTGGACGCCGGCAACGCCTTCAGCGGGGCGGTGGTCAACCCGTTCTACGACTCGCTGCTGGTGAAGGTCACCGCCCAGGGACGGCGGTTCCAGGACGCCATCACCAAGATGAAGCGGACCCTGATGGAGTTCCGCATCCGGGGCGTCAAAACGAACATCCCCTTCCTGCTGAAGGTCCTCGATCATCCGACCTTCGTCGCCGGCGAGGCGACCACCCGGTTCATCGACAGCACCCCGGACCTGTTCAAATTCCCGGACCGCAAGAACCGGGCGACCAAGCTGCTGCGGTACCTCGGCGAGACGATCGTCAACGGCAACGAGCTGGTGAAGGACCGCCCGCCCGCCCTGCGCCGCGAACCGGCCCCCGTGCCGAAGTTCGACCCAAAGGCGGCGATCCCCAAGGGCAGCCGCGACAAGTTCAAGGAGCTCGGCCCGGAGAAGTTCGCCGGCTGGATCCGCGAGCAGGAACGCCTGCTGATCACGGACACCACCTTCCGCGACGCTCACCAGTCGCTGCTGGCGACCCGCGTCCGCACGAAGGACATGCTGAACGTCGCCGACGCCTACGCCCACCGGCTCAGCGGGCTGTTCAGCATCGAAATGTGGGGCGGGGCGACCTTCGACGTCTCGATGCGGTACCTGAAGGAGTCCCCCTGGCAGCGGTTGGCCGACCTGCGGGAGGCGACCCCGAACATCCTGTTCCAGATGTTGCTCCGGGCCAGCAACGCCGTCGGGTACACCAATTACCCGGACAACGTGGTGAAGGAGTTCGTCAAGGAGACGGCCGACGCCGGGCTGGACCTGTTCCGCGTGTTCGACGCCCTGAACTGGACGAAGAACATGCGCGTCGCGATGGAGGCCGTCCGGGAGACCGGCGCCCTCTGCGAAGCCTGCCTGTGCTACACCGGCGACCTGCTCGACCCGAAGCGGACGAAGTACGACCTGAAGTACTACGTCAGCCTCGCCAAGGAGCTGGAATCGCTGGGGGCGAACATCCTGGCGATCAAGGATATGGCCGGCCTCTGCAAGCCGGAGGCGGCCCGGAAGCTGGTCAAGGCGCTGCGGGACGAAACCGACCTGCCGATTCACTTCCACACCCACGACACCGCCGGCATTCAGGCCGCGAGCATCCTGAACGCCGCCGACGTGGGCCTCGACGTCGCCGACGCCGCGATGGCCCCGCTGTCCGGCGGGACGGCCCAGGTGAACCTCAACACCCTCGCCGAGGCCCTGCGGTTCGGTCCCCGCGACACGGAACTGCCGACCGCGGCGCTGTCCGAAGCGGCCACCTACTGGCGGGCCGTGCGGGAGTACTACCGCCCCTTCGAGGCCGACGTGCTCCCCGCCACCGGGGACCTGTACGACCACGAGATGCCCGGCGGGCAGTACACGAACCTGTTCCAGCAGGCCCGGGCGCTGGGCCTGGCGGACCGCTGGCAGGACGTCTGCCGCATCTACGCCGAGGTGAACCGGCTGTTCGGCGACATCGTGAAGGTGACCCCGACCAGCAAGGCGGTCGGCGACATGGCCCTGTTCCTCGTCGCCAACGAGATGGAGGCGGAGGACGTCCTCGCCACCGACCGCGAACTGAGCTTCCCGCAATCGGTCGTCGACCTGATCGGCGGGGCGATGGGCCAACCGCCGGGCGGCTTCCCGGAGGCGGTGATGAAGAAGGTCCTCCGCGATCAGGAGCCCTTCACCGACCGCCCCGGCGCCAGCCTGGACCCGGCGGACTTCGAGAAGGCCCGCGAGGAGGTCGAGAAGCTGACCCCCGGCGAGGCCGGCGACCGCGACGTGCTGAGCCACCTGCTCTACCCCGCCGTCTTCAAGGACTTTGCCGCCCACCGCGGCCAGTTCGGCGACACCAGCGGCCTGCCCACGCCCAACTTCTTCTACGGCCTGGAGCCGGGGGAAGAGGTCGCGGTGGACATCGAGCCCGGCAAGCGGCTGATCGTGAAGTTCCTCGCGATCGGCTCCCCGCACCCGGACGGCACCCGCACGGTCTTCTTCGAGCTGAACGGCCAACCCCGGGACGTGACCGTGCAGGACCGCAGCCTGGAGGCGGACGCCGCCGCCGCCGTGAAGGCCGACCCGGCCGACCCGAATCAGATCGGCAGCCCGATGCCGGGGATGGTCGTGACCGTCGCCGTCCAGGCCGGCGACCGGGTCAAGCCGGGCCAGAAGCTGCTCACGATCGAGGCGATGAAGATGCAGACGAACCTCGCCGCCGAGAACGAGGCCGTGGTGAAGTCCGTCAGCGTCGCCGCCGGCTCCCAGGTCGCCGCGGGCGATCTGCTGGTCACGTTGGAGGCCTGACTCAACGCCGAGGGCCGGCCGGCCCTCGGCGTGACGCGTTCCAATGTCCTTCCCCCCCGACGCCGCCGCCCGCCTGCGGAGCGAGACGTTCGTTCGCTCGGTCGAACTGCACGCCGAACTCGGCAGCACGAACGATCGGGCGCTGGAACTCGCCGCGGACGCCGACGCGACCCTGCCGGTCCTCGTTCTTGCCGAGCGACAGACCGGCGGCCGCGGCCGGGGGGCGAACCGTTGGGCGGCCCCGCCGGGCTGCCTGACCTTCACCCTGCTGCTCCGTCCGCCGGAGGGCCTCCCTGATGCGGCCCTGCTCGCGCCGGTCGCTGGACTGGCCGTGGCGGAGACGGCGGCGGGCCTGACGGACGCGGAGGTCGGGGTGAAGTGGCCGAACGACGTGCTGCTCCGCCCCGCCCCGCCGGTTCCCGGTGTGGAGGTCCCCTGGGGCAAACTGGCCGGGGTACTGTGCGAACGCCCGCGGCTCGACCGGGTCGCGGTGGGAGTCGGGCTGAATCTGAACTGCGACCCGGCCGCGTTCCCGTCGCACCTCCCCCGCCCCGCGGCGACGCTGCGGGGGGAGCGCGGCCCGCATGACGCCCTCGCGGTTCTGATCGATTTGCTGGTGCGACTCGAAGCCGCCTTCACGGATCTCGCCGAGGGCGGCCGGCTCGATCCGACCCTCTGGGCGGCCCGTGACGTGCTGGCCGGACGGGCGGTGAGCGTCGCCGCCGGCGCCGCTAAGGTGTCCGGCACGGCTTGCGGCGTGACCGCCGACGGCGCCCTGCGGGTGTTCGACGGCCAGGCCGCCCGGGAGATCCGATCGGGAACGGTCGATTGGTGACCGCGGGCGTCCGCGGCTCCGTTTTTCCGTCGCGGACCTCGATTTTTCAGGGCGGGAACCGGTCTCCCAATCAGCCGGGAGTTGTGCGAAGACGGGAACACGCCACCCTCGAGGAGTTCGTCATGTCCGTCGCCGTTGCCACCCCGTCGTCCGCCATGGGCGCCACCGACTCACAGTCCGCCGCCGGCCGGTCGGAGTCGCATCGTTCCTCCTCGCGGAGACACGAGTCCGCCCAGCGCGGCTGGTGGATCGCGGGCTTCCTGATCCTGTCCGGCCTCGCCGCGGTCCTGGCCTGGGACGCGGTGAAGTACGAATTCATCGCCAAACGCTTCGGCGTCGTCGAAACCGACGGCCTGTTCCGCAGCGGGCAGATCTCCGAGGCGATGTTCGTGCCCACCCTTGAGGAACACGGGATCGACACCGTCATCTGCCTGATGGGCAACGACAAGGACGAACCCGGTCACCCGGAGGAGGTCGCCGCGGTCGAAGCGATGGAGGACGTGAAGTTCGAACGCTTCCCCCTGCGGGGCGACGGCACCGGCGACTTCGAGACCTACTTCAACGCCCTCGTCGCCCTGACCAGCGCCCGTCGGGCGGACCGCAAGGTACTGGTGCACTGCGCCGCCGGCTCGCAGCGGACCGGCAGCATCGTCGCCGCCTATCAGTTGCTCGTCCTGCGGGAGGACCCGGCCGACGTGTACGCTGAACTGGGCCGCTACGGCTGGGAGCCCGACGACGCCGCGATGCTGGACTACCTCAACCAGCACCTCCCGGAGTGCGCCCGCCGCCTGTACGAACGCGGGCTGATCTCCGAGATCCCCGACCCGATGCCGGTCCTCGGCCCGTAGTCGAGACCACCTGAACTAGTCGCCCGCGTCCCGGATCTTTCCCAAGGTCCGGGACGCTTTGCTGCGCCGTTACGGAAGGGCGCCGAAGGCCGCCGGGCGCCGCAGGTCAGCCCAGGTTCCCCGCAGCGCCCGCCGCGGATCGACCCGCAGCACGCCGCTGGCCCGGACGAAGTCGGCCGCCTGCCGGGCCGTCACCCGCGGCCGACCACAGGCGTAGAGCGGTTCGAGCGTCGGCCGGAATCGGGATTTGAAATGCCACAGGCCGCGGGCGTCGAACAGGCCGTTGCCCGCCCGAATCCACGCCCGCACGCCCCGGGCCACGAGTCGGTTCTCCCCCGCTGGCGCCGGCCCCGTCACCACCGCCGGCGCCGGGCCGAGGGAGACGGCGCCGATCCCTTCCGCGACCAAATCATCCAGCAGTCCGCGAACCAAGGCCGCGGCCGTGCCGGGGGGGGCGTCCGGCCGGGTGTGGAACGCCCCGAGGGTCCAGCGCCGCGACCCGTCCGCCTCCCAGCGGCCCAGCGGGCAGGCGGTGGCGAAGCCGACGGCGCCCCCCCGGACCGCGGCGACCCACACCCTTCGTTCGTCCGACGGCCCTGTCGGCGGCAGGGCGACGAACGGCCCGGCCGGACGCCGCTGCGGTTTGGCGGCGAGGTGCGCGGCGAAGATCGCCGGGAGGTCCTGCCAGGCCGCATCGTGGTCGTTCAGTTCCCGCACCACCGTCCCGCCCCGCTCCGCCCGGGCGCAGGCGGCGCGCACCGCCCGGTACCGGGACCCGGACCAGTCCCCCGGGTGTCTCACCACGCACTCCGAAGCGGTCCGCGTCGGCTGGTAGCCGGCAGCGAGGAGCGGGGGCAGTTCGGCCTCGGTCACGTTCAACGACAGCGGCGCCAGACCCAGCGGCTCGGCCCACGCCTCCGTCAGGCGGATCAGCGCCCCCGCATCCTCCGGGGCGGCCAGCGGTCCGCCGGGGATCAGCGCTGTCGTGCCGCAACGAATCGGCCCGACGGCCCCGGGCGGGGAGGGAAGCGCGAGCAGACCCCGCCCCGGCTCGCCGATCAGCAGACCGTCCGCGGTGCGGGCGTACTGCCGGGCCAACCGGCGGGCCGTCCCCGCCGGGTCTTCGCCGCCCGCCGGGCCGGCGTCGCAAACGGCCGGGCGGGATTGGATCACACCCGCTTCAGATAGGTCAGGCGGCCGGTCGGCACCCACTCGGCGACGAGGATGTCCCCGCCGTTCACGAACGCCGCGTCGTGCGGGGCGACGAACCGGCCCGGCTTCCACTGCTTCGGCTTGTTCCGCATCGCCCGGCCGTCCGCCTGGGTGGACTCGATCCAGTCCGCGTCGTCGCCGAGGTGGGTGAGCAGGTTGTTCTCCGCATCCAGCAGCGTCACCCGGGCCCTGAGGTCCGGCACGAGGCGGACGCCCGACTCATGCACGTCGGCGAAGTCGCAGGGGCTGGGCACGGTGTTCGCCGCTTCGACCCGCAGGAACTTGCCGTTCAGGTCGAAATAGCTGATGCGGTGGTTGCCGCGGTCCGCCACGGCGAGGGCCGGCTCGCGGCCGGGGCGGTCGTCCCACAGCAGGCCGTGCGGGCAGTTCAACTGGCCAGGCTCGCCACCCTTCTCCGCGAACACGCCGACGAGGTCGCCCTTCGCGTCGTATTTGATGAGGTGGCTGGACCCGTAACCGTCCCCGACGAAGAAGCCGCCGTCCGGGGTGAAGGCGACGTTCGTCGCCATGTACCGCTGGCCGTCGCCGTACTGCTTGGCGTCCGGCTGGCCCCAGCGGCGGACTTCCTCGCCGGCCAGCGTGAACTTCACCGTGCAGGGCTGGGACAGGTCGGTCAGATACAGAAACTCCTCGCCGCCTTCTTCACGCAGATCGAGCCCGTGGCCGCCGCCGTGGAACTCTTCGCCCCAGGACCGCAGGAACTTGCCGTCCGGATCGAACGCCAGCACGACGGCCCGCTTCGGGCCGCCCTCAGCCTGATGGCAGAGGAAGATCGTGCCGTCCGCGGACTGGCAGACGCCGTGCGTATTGCCCCAGGCGAACCCCGTTGGCAGTTCGCCCCAGTTCCCCTGCCACTGGTAAACGTGTTCGCCGGAACCGACGGTGACGGGCTTCGAGCCGGTTTTGTCGAACGCCCGCAGGAACGGCGCTCCGGTCAGGGCGACGGCGGCCGCCCCGGTTTGCAGGGCGGTGCGGCGGGAAACGGAACCGGACATACGGCGAGGCGGGCAGAACAGAGTCGGGCGAACGCCGGGGCAGCCTAGCGGCCGCCCCGTGCCGGCCCAAGCGGGAGGCGCGTCACGCCGTCGCTCCGGCGGCAGGGTCGTCCGGCGGACCGATTTCGTACCGCAACCCGGCGTCGACCCGAACGCGTCGCTCTCGCACCACCGGACCGGGCAGCGAATCCGCGGTCTCAGTGAGCCGCGTTCCTATCAGGTCGTCGTCGAATCCGCCGAGTCGGCTGTCGGACGAGTAGGACGACGGCCGCGGGCGGATGACTTCGTGGGTCACCTCCCGCAACGTTCCCAGCGTGACTCCCGCCGCCGCGGCGACCGCTTTCGCGCGGCGGACGCAGTCGCCGATCGTTTGGGCGATCCATTCGTCGGCCACGGCCTCGTCGTCGGAGAATCGATAGTCGATTCGCACCAGCCGGCAGGTCTTCGGGGCCGTGACCGCCGTGAGCAGGTCCGCCAGCCTCGCCAGATCCGTCACCTCGACCCGCAGGGCGTAAGCCGCCTCGGTGGAGCGGGTGAACACGCCGCTCTTACTGTCGATCGACACGTCCGCCAGATGCACGGCCTCCCGCGGCACCCCCAGTTTCAAGATCGCTTCGACGACCTTCCGCACCTCCTCGGCCTGCTCCAACGCCGCGTGTCCGGTAAGGAGGGTGGAACCGCGGACCGACAGCCACACATCGCAGCGGTCGGCGATCTGCTTGAACTCCCGCGTCAGATCGACCGTGAAGCTCGGCCGCGGTTCGTGCGGGAGGAGCAGGTCGCCCACGGTCGAGGGAAGCATGCGAGAGTCCTGTTGCGAGTGCGTTGATCCTTGCGAGAAGCGGGCCGGCTTTCACGCCTCTTTCGCGAACGTCACTTTTTCCCCAGCGCCCGCTTGGCCCGGAAAAAGTCCGTCAGGATCGCCCCGCACTCGCCGGCCAGGACGCCGCCGAGGACGGCGCTGCGGTGGTTCAGGCGGGGGTCGTCCGTGAGGCGGAACAGGCTGTCGCAGGCGCCGGCCTTGGGGTCGGCGGCGCCGTAGACCACCGCGGGGACGCGGGCGTTCACGATCGCCCCGGCGCACATCGGGCAGGGCTCCAGCGTGACGTACAGCGTGCAGTCGTCCAACCGCCAACTGCCCAGTGCCTCGGCGGCCTGGGTGAGGGCGATCATCTCCGCGTGGGCGGTGGGGTCGGACAGCGTCTCCCGCTGGTTGTAGCCCTCGCCGATCACCCGCTCCGTCGTCAGGCCGACGTCCTCCTCCTCCGGGCCGACCGGCGGGGCGTACACGACCAGCGCCCCCACCGGGACTTCGTCCATCTCCCCGGCGGCGGCGGCGAGATCCAGCGCCCGCCGCATCCAGTATTCGTGCCGCGACGGCAGGCCGGGGTGCAGCGGATCGTTCAAAGCGGAGTCTCGGCAGCGGACGAGCGAACGGGCGGGGCGCCGACGGGCGCGGGGCGCACCAGCAGCGGACCGAGCAGGTCCGGCGTGCGGAGCGTCGCCCCGGTCCAGAGCAGTGCCTGCAGGATCGCGGCGGGCAGCGCCTCGGCCAGCCCCATCATGACGATGCTGGCCGCGATCGCCCCACCCAGATAGGCCGTGCAGAGCAACAAACCCAGCCGATGCGTCAACGGAACGAGCAGCAGAACCGCCGACAGCAGTTCGACGACGCCCAACGGCCGGATCAACCCGTCGAGCCCGCCGGCGGAGGCGGATTCGCCCTCCGCCATCCCCGCCAGTTTCATGCCGGCGCTGGCGGCCAACGCCAGACCGACGAGCCAGATCAGAACCAGTCCGGTGATGCGGCGAGCTTTAGGCGACATGGGCGAACGCTTCAGAACGAGAATGCGGCGGCGAACGGGTCAGTCTATCGACCGCCCCGCCGCGTCCGACGTTCGCCGGGCCCGCGGCCCGACGGGCCGTCACACGGCGACTGCCGGCGGCGTCAGGCCGGGAGGGGCGATTGCAGGCCGTTGGCGTAGCGCTTGAACCCCGGTTCGGCGCCGGCCGGCGGCACGCTGAGCACCGTCGCACTGAGGGCGTGGCCCTCGACCGTGCCCACCAGCGTCAGCGCCGCGTCCAGCCGTTCCCCCCGGTCGGTGTCCGCGTCGGCGGCGGATTGCGGCGGGGCGACTTCCAGGCTCACCGCGGGCGGTTCGTCGAACAGGGCCGCCAATCCGGCGGCGTCGAAGCGGAAGCGGGCCGGGGCGACCGTGCCGTCGCCGGGACCCCCGACGATCTCCGTGGCGCCCAGGAACAGCGCGACGGCCCAACCGTCCTCGCCCGGTTCGCTGCGAAAGCCCACCCGGCCGAGGCCGCTGAGCGGATCGAACAACTCCGCGGCGGCGTCCACGAACCGACCCAGCCACACCGGGCGGGCGGGCGGGCGCTCGGGGCGCTCGGCGAGGTCCAACAGATCCCCGACGGGGAGGTGGGAACGCAAACGGGGGTTGGGCATAAGGGCGGTCCGGCGGGCCGTCCTTGGCCGGTTGCGGGCGGGGGAAGCGGGGGAGAGGAGACGGTGCGGGACCGGGTCCCGCACAGGAAGGTGCATCGACCGACCGGCCGCCTCGGCGGCGCCCCAGTCCGCCGTTTGAGGCCGGTTCGTCCCGGTCCGTTGGGTTCCCCGCGGTCGAATCGCGGAGTCCGGCTATGACGACGACGGCGGGCTGAGAAACTTCTGCGAAGTCTCCCGGCCCGCCCGCCCCGGACCGCCCCGGACCGCCCCGACGGTTTGACCGCGTCGGTCGGCCGGTTCACAATCGCCCCTTCCCCTTCGTTTCCGACCCCGTCGCCCCCCCGTCCTGTGCCGCCGGCGCCCCCCGCAGACGCCGGCTCGCTGGCCCTTCGTCCCGCCCCGAACGCGACCGATGCCCGCGAGAGGGCGATCCGCGACGCGGAGACCCTGCTGAGCGCCGGCGAGTGGATCCGGGCGTTCCGCGGGCGGTACGTCGTGGTGAAGCTCGGCGGCAGCGCCCTCGAGAACGAGGAGGCCGTCGACTGCCTGCTGGCGGACGTGCGTTTCATGGAGACGGTCGGCCTGAAGCCCGTGCTGGTGCACGGCGGCGGCAAGGCGATTAGCGCCGCGATGGCCGAGGCCGGGCTGGAATCCAAGTTCGTCGCCGGCCGCCGCTACACGGACGCGGATTCGCTGTCCGTGGTGGCGAAGACGCTGGCCGGGATCAGCCGTTCGCTGGCCGCCGGGATCGAACGGCAGGGGGGCAAAGCGGTGGCCCTGTGCAACTTCGAAATGGGCGCCCCGGACGGGTTGGCCCTCTACGGCCGTCCGCTCACCCTGCCGGGCGAGGACGGGCAGCCGCTGGACCTGGGATTGGTCGGCGAGGCGATCGGCGCGAACCACCGGGCGATCGAAGACGTCTTGAAGGAAGACCGCATCCCCGTGCTGCCCTCCCTGGCCCGCGATCGCCGCGTGCCCGGGCCGGCGGGGCTGCTGAACGTCAACGCCGACACCGCCGCCGCCGCCCTCGCCCGCCTGCTGGGCGCCGAGAAGCTCGTGTTCCTCTCCGACGTCGCCGGTCTGTACGCCGACCCCCACGACGAATCGACCCTCATCCAGCACCTCACCGCCGATCGTGCCGAGGAGCTGATCCACAGCGGGGCGATCTCCGGCGGGATGATCCCCAAGGTCGAGGCGGCGCTGGAGGCGCTGCTGGCCGGCGTGACCAAGATTCACTTCGTCGACGGCCGCACGCCGCACAGCGTCCTGTTGGAGATCTATTCCGACAGCGGCGTCGGCACCGAGATCGTCGCCGACGACCCCCGCTAACGCAGAGGCCCGGCCGGGCCTCTTCGTTGACTCACCCAGAATTTCTCCAGTTGCCCCGCCGCATGCCCGCTCTCGCCGATCCGCCGACGTTTCGCTCCAGCGTGGAGACCGCCGCGCTGTTCGAGCGAGCGGTCATCCCTAACTACCCCCGCCTGCCGATCAGTCTGGTGCGGGGCGAGGGCTCGCGCGTGTGGGACGCGGAGGGTCGTTCCTACCTGGACCTGTTCCCCGGCTGGGGCTGCAACCTGCTGGGCTACGCTCCGCCGCGGGTGGTCGAGGCGATTCGCGAGCAGGCCGGCCGGCTGATCCACGTGCCGAACACCTGGCTGATCGAGGAGCAGGCGGCGTTCGCGGACTTCCTCACCCAGCGCAGCTTCGGCAAGGCGTTCTTCTGCAACAGCGGGGCGGAGGCCACCGAAGCCGCCCTGAAGCTCGCCCGGTTGCACACGCCGGAGGAAAAATATCGGGTCGTCACCTTCGAGAAGGGCTTCCACGGCCGGACGTTCGCGGCCGTCACGGCGACGGCCCAGCCGAAGTATCACGCGGGCCTCGGTCCGCTGATGCCCGGGTTC
The DNA here is from genome assembly GCF_007743815.1 of Alienimonas californiensis. Taxonomy (GTDB): domain Bacteria; phylum Planctomycetota; class Planctomycetia; order Planctomycetales; family Planctomycetaceae; genus Alienimonas; species Alienimonas californiensis. The sequence goes on along the minus strand of NZ_CP036265.1, from coordinate 3,831,485 downwards.
CGTTACGCCCCGCTGAACGACCTCGACGCCGTCCGCGAGCTGGTCGACGCGGAGACCGCCGCGATCATGATCGAGCCCGTGCAGGGCGAGGGCGGCGTGAACGTCCATCCGCCCGGCTTTTTGCAGGGGCTGCGGGACATCTGCGACGAAGCCGGCGCCCTGCTGATCTTCGACGAGGTGCAAACCGGCATGGGCCGCACCGGGCACTGGTTCGCCTCGGAAACCTTCGGCGTGCGGCCGGACATCTTTACTCTGGCCAAAGGCGTGGCGGGGGGCGTGGCCTGCGGGGGGATCGTCTGTAGGGACGAGATCGCCCCCTCGCTGCGGCCGGGCATGCACGCCAGCACCTTCGGCGGCAATCCGCTCGCGATGGCGGCCGGCCTCGCCACCGGTCGCACGATCGAAGAAGAGGGCCTGCTGGAACACTGCCTCGACATGGCCGAACGGTTCCGCGGGGCTCTCGAACCGCTGATCGAATCCAACCCGATCGTGGAGGCCGTGCGGGTCTGCGGGATGATGATCGGCGTGCAGTTGACCGTTCCCGCCGGCCCGGTGCAGGACGCCTGCCTGAAGCGCGGCCTGATTATCAACAGCACGCAGGGCAGCGTGGTTCGTTTGTTGCCGGCCCTGAACGTCACCGCGGAGGACGTGGACGAGGGCTGTGCGATTCTCATCGACTGCCTGTCCGACGCGGCCGACCTTGCGGCCGACGAGACCGGCGGGGGAGCGTAACGTGACCGAAACCCTCTCATTCCCGGGCGTCGCTAAAGGCGCCGCCGCGGCGCCGTTCGTCGCCCCGGAGAACTGCCTGCTGACCCTGTTCGACTGGTCGGCGGACCGCATCGTCGGCTTGCTCGACCTGGCCGCGAAGCTGAAATGCCAGTACCGGGCCGGCGAGTGCCCGCGGCCGCTGGTCGGCCGCACGCTGGTGCAGATCTACGACAAGCCCAGCCTGCGGACCCGGCTGAGCTTCTCGACGGCGATGACGCAGCTTGGCGGGAACGACCTGTTCCTCACCTCCCAGGAGGCCGGGCTGATGGGCCGCGAGGACCCCTCCGACGTGGCCCGGGTGCTCGGCCGAATGGCGGACGCCGTGGTCATGCGGACCTTCGGGCAGGAGCGGGTCGAGGCCCTCGCCGCGGACGCCGGCGTGCCGGTCGTCAACGGCCTGACCGACGAGTTTCACCCCTGCCAGGCCCTCACCGATCTGCTCACGCTGCGGGAGGCCTTCGGCGACGACCTGTCCGGCCGTCGGATCGTGTTCGTGGGGGACGGCAACAACGTCTCCCGCAGCCTGGCGATCGCCTGCGCCAAGCTGGGCGTGCGGTTCACCCTGTGCAGCCCGCCGGATTACGAGTTCGACGAGGCGTTCCTCAAACGGCTCAGGGCGGCCGTGCCCGGCGCCCGGATCGACCACGGGGCCATGCCCTCCCGGGCGGTGGCGGGGGCGGACGCCATCGTCACCGACGTCTGGGCCTCGATGGGCCAGGAGGCCCAGCGGGACGAGAAGCTGCGGGCGTTCGCCAACTATCAGGTCGACGCGTCGCTGATGAACGCCGCGGCCGACGACGCCGTCTTCCTGCACTGCCTGCCCGCCCACCGCGGCGAGGAAGTGACCGCCGCGGTGATCGACGGCCCCCAATCGCGGGTGTTCGATCAGGCCGAGAACCGCATGCACCTCGCCCGGGCGCTGTTCGTCGAACTGCTCACGTAGGCGAAAGGACGTGGGCGAGCGGTGGGCGTTAGCCCTCCGTGTGTTCGCACGCTCCCGAGGACACGGAGGGCTGACGCCTACCGCTCGCCTTGCTCAGGCGAAGCCGTGCTTCGCCTTGAGGGCGGCGAACTCCGCGCGCAGCTCCGGCATGGCACCGCCGCGGCTGGCGACGAGGCCGCCGACGGCGTTGGCGAAGCGGCCGCAGCGCTCGGCGTCGGCGTCGGCCAGCAGGGCGAAGATCAGGCCGGCGGTGAAGGCGTCGCCGGCGCCGACGGTGTCCGCGACCTGCACCGGCTCGGCGGGGACGTTCACGGGATCGTCGCCGGCCTTCAACACGCGGCAGCCGTCCGGGCCGCGGGTCACGCAGGCGGCGTCCAATCGCCAGCGGTCCGCCGCCTGGAGGAGGAACTCCCCGGGCTCGGCCGGCAGATCCAGCAGACGGGCCACGACGGGCACCTCCGCCTCGTTCAATTTCAAGACGTTGGCCCGCTTCAGCGATTCCCGCAGCAGGTCAGCGGTGAAGAAGTTCTGCCGCAGGTTTACGTCGAACACCGCCCGCACCCGCTGCGGGCGGCCGGAGATCAACTCGCGGATCGCGGTCAGACTGCGAAAGTCCCGCTGGGCGAGCGAACCGAAGCAAATCGCCGCCGCCCCGGCGATCTCCTCGCGGCCGGCGTCCGTCGCCTCCAGGGCGTCCCAGGCGACGGGCTGGTGGATGACGTACTCCGGGCCGTCGGCGCCGTGGGTCACGCTCACGCGGCCGGTGGGCAGGTCCGGGTCGGTCTGGATCAGGTCGGTCGGCAGCCCCTTCTCCGCCAGGAAGGAGACGAGGTCCCGGCCGTCGGCGTCGTCGCCGACGCGGCTGAGCGCGCGGCCGGACAGACCGAGTTGATGACACTGGAACGCGACGTTCGCCGGCGCCCCGCCGGGGCGCCGGGTCGTGCCGCCCCCGTCGGCCGGGAACTCGTCCCACAGCAGTTCGCCCAGGCCCACCACGGCGCGGGGGCCGTCAGCGGGGGGAGCGGCGGGGGGACCGTTGGCGGGCGGGGCGTTCGCGTCGTCGCTCATGCATTCACCGTAGGGTCCGCCCCGCGGACCGTGAAGGAAGGCGGGAGGTTTTGGAAGACGGTCCGCGGAGCGGACCCTACGCTCTGCCGCTATGCCTCACATCGTGTTCCTCTACGCCACGGCGCCGGACCCCCAAACCGCCGCGAGCCTCGCCCGGACGTTGGTCGAGGAGCGGCTGATCGCCTGCGGCAACGTGCTGCTGGGCCTGCGGAGCGTGTACCGCTGGGAGGGCGCCGTGACGGAGGAGTCCGAAGCGGCCCTGCTGTGCAAAACGACCGCCGACCGGGCCGACGCCGCCCTCGCCCGCCTCGCGGAGCTGCACCCCTACGAGGTGCCGGCGATCAGTCGGTTCGACGCGGCGAACGCCCTGCCGGCGTTCGCCGCGTGGATCGCGGACGAGGTCACTTCCCGAAGTTCTCCGCCAGCGTGACGAGGGTGCGGACGCCGACGCCGGTGGCGCCGCTGGTCATGTCGGAGGAGCCCTTCTCCCGGAAGGCGGGGCCGGCGATGTCCAGGTGGACCCAGGGCACGTCGCCGACGAAGCGCTCGAGGAACTTCGCCGCCGTGACCGCCCCGCCGTAACGCGGGCCGACGTTCTTCACGTCCGCCACGTCGCTGTCGAGCAGGCTCTTGAAGGAGTCCGCCATCGGCATCCGCCAAACCTCCTCGCCGGCGTCCCCGAAGGCGGCGTGCACCTCGGACCACCAGGCGTCGTCGTTGGGGAATCCGCCGACGATGCCTTCGCCCAGCGCCACCACGCAGGCGCCGGTGAGGGTGGCGAGGTCCACCAGCCGGTCGGCCGGCTTCGCCCAGGAGCCGCCGGTCACGGCCATGTCGAGGACGTCGGCCAGTACCAGGCGGCCCTCGGCGTCGGTGTTGAGCACCTCGACCGTGGTCCCCTGCCGGGTTTGCAGCACGTCGCCGAGCTTATAGCTGTTGCCGGAGACCATGTTCTCCACCAGCCCCGCGTAACCGATCACGTTCACCGGCAGGTCGAGCCCGGCGATCGCCGCCATCGCGCCCAACACCGCGGCGGCCCCGGCCATGTCGCATTTCATGTCCTTCATCCCCTCGTTGGGTTTGAGGGACAGGCCGCCGGAGTCGAACGTCACGCCCTTGCCGACCAGCGCCAGCGTCGGCCCGTCGCCGCCCTTGAGGTGGGAGAGAGCCACGACCCGCGGCGGCCGGGAACTGCCCCGGGCCACGGCGAGCAGCGACCCGCAGCGTTCCGACTCCAACTCCTCCGGGCCCAGCACGACGCACCCGAGTCCGACGTCTTTGGCGAAGGCGGCGGCCCGTTCGGCGACGCTCTCGGGGTACACGTCCTCGGCGGGGCGGTCGACCAGTTCCCGGGCGAGGTTCACCGCGGCGCCCAGCTTGATGCCCCGTTCCAGGGCCTCCTCGGCCGGCTGCACGTCGGCGGTGTCGGCGAGGATCGCGGTGAGCGAGGTCAGCGGGTTGCGGTCCGGCTCGGACTTGTAGAGCCCCGGGCCGATGCCGGCGATCGTCGCGGAGCAGGCCAGTTCCTCGACGGCCCGGCGGAGGCCGACGGTCTCGGCGACCTCCTTGGTCAGCACGACGGCGACGGAGCGGTCCGGTTTGCCGGTCGCCTTCCGCACGCCGACCCGCACCGCCTTGGCCCACGCCGCCGGCGACAGCGCCCCCGGTTCGCCCAGCCCGATGCAAACCGCCCGGTCCGCGGCGATGTGGGGCAGGTCCGGCAGGACGAGGCACTCGCCCGTCTTGCCGGTGAGGTCCCCGCGGGACCGCAATCGGGCGAACAGGCCGCCGGTCGCCGTATCGAGGTCCGCCAGCTCGGCGCCGGGGTCGGCCCGCTTCCAGACGGGAATCAACAGGAGGTCGGCGGACACGTCACGGGCGGCCTCGGCGGTGGCGAGGACCTTGGGGACGCGACCGGCGGGGGAAACGGACATCGGCGAAAGACTGCGAACGGAGCGGCGACGGACAGGCGGGCGACCCCGCGTAATCGCGACCATCGCCGAAACCGGCCCGTCTGCCAACCGCCCCGGCCCCCGCCGCGCCCCTTCGCCGCCCCGACCGGCGTCGCAGCCTTCGCTCCCGCCTTCGCTCCCGCCTTCGCTCTCGGGTCCGGCGGATGCGACGCCTCAGTTCGCCCCCCGCCCGATCCGCGTCGCCAGGCTCTCCAACTCCGCCAGCAGCGCGTCCACCCGGCCGAGCGCGGCGCTGCCGGTCGAGCCGGCGGCGGCCGTCGCGGCGGCCTCCAGAGCCCCGGCGGGTTGCGTCAGGCAGGCGTAGCCCAGCGTCCCGCCGGCGCCCTTGAGCGTGTGCACCTCGGCGGCGACCGCGGCGAGGTCTCCGCGGGCTCGCGCCGCCCGCACGCCGCTCAGGCGGCCGGGCAACTCCGCGACGAACTCCATCGCCAGCTCCCGCAGGTCGTCGTCTTCCTCGGCCAGTTCGCAACGGACCGGGTCGAGGTCCGGCTCGGCGGGTTGACCCGACGAATGCGGTTCGAGTCGATCGGACGTCGGCGGGGCGGTGGGCGCCGCGGGCGGGGGGGCGTCCGCGGCGGTCAGCACGGCCGAGAGCTTGCTCAGCAGCGCGTCCGGCCGGATCGGCTTGGGCAGGTAGTCGGTGCAGCCGGCGGCGAGGCACTTCTCCCGGTCGCCGTCCATCGCGTGGGCGGTCAGGGCGATGACGGGAACCGCGAACCCGCAGGCCCGCAACTCTCGGGCGGCGCCGTAGCCGTCGAGCACGGGCATCTGCATGTCCATCAGGACGACCTCGTAGGGGCTGCCCGCCGCAGCGGCGGCGACCGCGGCGTCGACGCCCTCGCGGCCGTCCGCCGCTTCGTCCAAAGCGACGCCCGCCCGCTCCAGCACCACGCGGATCAGGCGGCGGTTCACCTCCCCGTCCTCCACGACCAGCACGCGGCGGCCGCGGAGGTTCCCCGGGACGGCGGCGGCGGGCGCCGGCGGGGCGGCCGTCGCCCGCGGGGGGCCGGCATGACTGCGGATCGAATCGCCGTCGGAGCCCTCGTAGGTCGGCACGTCGGTCAGGTCGCCGGTCGCCACCCGGGCGACGAACACGCTGCCCTGCCCCAACGCGCTGGTCGCGGTCAGCGACCCGCCCAGCCCCTCGGCGAGGGCCCGGGCGATCGGCAGCCCCAGCCCGGTGCCGCCGTGGCGCCGAGTGACGCTGGCGTCGGCTTGGGAGAACGGTTCGAAGATCGTGTCCAGTTTGTCCGCGGGGATGCCCTCGCCGCTGTCGTGCACGGCCACTTCCAACAGCGAGTCCGCCGGCCGCCCCTCCGGGCCGGGCACGACCCGCGCGAGCACCCGGACGGCGCCGGTCTCGGTGAATTTCACCGCGTTGGCGACGAGGTTCGTCACCAGTTGGCGGAAGCGGCCGGCGTCGGTGCGAATCGTCTCCGGCGCCGGGCCGGTCCAGCGTAGTTCCAGCCCGATCCACTTCTGCCGGGCCCGCACCCGCAGCAGGCTGACGACGTCGCACAGGATCGCGTGCGGATCGCAGGGGCGGATGTCGAACTCCACGCGGCCGGCCTCGATCTTGGATAGATCGAGGATGTCGTTGATGAGGCCCAGCAGGTGATCCCCGCTGCTGCGGATCGTGTCCAGGTATTCCGTCGCCTGCCGGGGCTCCGCGTCGCCGGCCCGCAGCAGGTCGGCGAAGCCGAGGATCCCGTTCAGGGGGGTGCGAATCTCGTGGCTCATGTGGGCCAGGAAGGCGCTCTTGGACCGGTTCGAGGCCTCGGCGGCCTCCTTGGCGGCGGTCAGCTCCGCCTCGTAGGCCTTCTGGACTCGCAGATCGGTCTGGATGGCGACGAAGTCGGTGATCGTCCCGGCTTCGTCGCGGACCGGCTCGATCTCCAGGCGGATGGGGTACGCCGTGCCGTCCTTGGAGTAGTTGACGAGCTCTTCGCTGACGCCCTCGCCGCGGCGGAGCCGCTCGCGGATGCGGCGCGTCGTCGCCGGATCGGTGTCCGGCCCCTGGAGCACCGATCCCGGCTTGCGGCCCAGGACGTCCTCCAACTGGTAGCCCGTCAGGCGGGTGAAGGCGTCGTTGACCCAGACCGCCAGCCCCTGCCGGTCCGCGATGATGACGCTGTGCCGCGTGGCCTTCGCCACGAGCCCCAGCCGGCGGTTCTCCACGCCGGACTGGGCCAGTTTGACGTGGTACTCCTGCCGCTCCCGCTGGGCGCGGCGATCCTCGGTGACGTCGGCGAACACCCCCACGACGCCCCGGACCGCCCCGTCCCCGTCCCGCAACGGCACCTTGCTGGTCAGCAGCTCCCGCCGGCCGGCGCCGTCCCGGATCGTCTGCTCGACGTCCAGCATCGGTTGGCCGGTCGCCATGACCAGCCGGTCGTCTCGGCGGGATTGATGGGCGTTTTCGAGGGGCACGCCCAGTTCGAAATCGGTCAGGTCGATGACCGCGTCCGGCGTGCTGCGGGAGGTGAACTCCGCGAAGGTCGCGTTACAGCCCAGGTAGCGGCCCTGTTCGTCCTTCCAGAACAACGCGTGCGGACTGGCGTCGATCACCGCCCGCATCAGGGCGCGATCGCGGCGGAGTTCGACGCTGAGTTCCTCCAGGTCCGGCAGCGCCAGCAGCCGCGGCGCCGCCCGGAGCACGCCGACGGCGGTGCCGAGGGAAACCACCGCGGTGACGGCCTTCAACACGCCGGCGAAGCGGTACATCGGGTGCCAGAAGATGATCGCTTCCACCAGGTGCCCGAACCCGCACAGCAGCACGAACGTGGCGAACGCCACCATCAGCCCCGGGAACGGAATCGCGTGCCGCCAGCGCTGGCCCAGCGTGCCGGTCGCCTGGCAGGAGCGGCGCCACATCAGGGCCAGCAAACCCAGCGGAATCGCCATGTAGGCGAACCAGATCCCCAGATCGCTGACGATGTGCAGCCAGCCCAGTGGTTCGGTCCAACTCCCGCAGTACCAGCGGGCCGGAAAGTCCGAGGCGTCGAACAGATTCGCGAAGAATGCCCCGGCGGTTTCCGTCCGCAGGGGGGCGCCCGCGGCGGGGACGCAGCCGGGACATTCAGGAAGGGCCATCAAACGAGCGTTTGCGAGGACTGGGGGCGTTTCGGAAACATGCCTGCGGCTTGCCCGGTTCGCCGGACCGGGGGGACCCCTACAGTCCCTTTTCGCACGTCGCGGCTCGGTCCCTGCCGGTTCTGTCGGTCGCGGCCGGTACGGGCTGCCGCACGGCCCGCGTAACGGCGTGGCGGCCGCTGAGATCTGTCCCCGCGGGGCCGTCCGGGACTCGTCGCCGCTCGAGGCCGAAGACAGCGGACGACGACCCCGCAGCGACTCACGAGTGCGGCGACGCACGCGCGCGGCGGCTCCCGGGGTAGCCGTTACCCGGCCAGCAGGCGAGCTTCGGCGGCGTCAATCAGGGCGACGGCGTCCGCGGCGGCGGCGTCCGACCCGGCCAGCCAGCCGCTCACGCTGCGGTCGGCGCTCAGCACCGTGCTGTGGTTGCGCCCGCCGAAGTGCCCGCCGATCTCCCGCAGCGCGGCGCCGGTGTGCTTGCGGCACAGATGCATCGCCACCATCCGCGGTCGCGTCACCCGTTTCGTCCGGCTCTTCGAGCGCAGTTCCTCGGGGGTGAGGCCCGCGGCGTCGCACACCGCCCGCTCCACATCGTCCAGGCGAATCTGACGGGCGCAATCCCGTTCCAGATCGCTCAACACCTTGCGGGCGGCCGGCAGGGTGACGGACTTGCCGGTCATCTCCCGCCACGTTTCCAGGCAGCACAGGGCGCCCTCCAACTCCCGCACGCTGCCGCGGAAACGCTCCGCGACCCATTTCAGGGCGTCGGCGGTGACGGGCAGATTCTTGCCCTCCAACTTCCGCCGCAGGATTGCCACGCGGGTGGCGGCGTCCGGCGGGGCCAGCCGCGTGACCACGCCCGACGCCAGCCGGGTCAGCAACTCGTCGGGGGTCTTCGTGAGCAACCGCGGGTGCCGGTCCGCCGACACCGCCACCGGCCGCCCCAGCCGTTCGTATTCCTGCAGCGTGTGCAGGAACTCCTCGGCGAAGCCCTCTTTGCCGTCGAGGAAGTCCACGTCGTCGATGACGAGGGCGTCGGCGGCCCGCACCTTCTGCCGAAACGCCGGTAGCCCGCGGCCGCGGAGGCCGTCGGTGTAGAGGTTCGCGAAGGCCTCGGCGGTCATCAGCAGCACGCGGCCGCCGGCGGTGCGGCGTCGCATCGTCTGCACGGCGCCCTCCAGCAGATGGGTCTTCCCCACCCCGCTGGGGCCGTACAGATACAGCGTCCGGGCCGCGCCCGCGGCGAACCGGGCGGCGGCGGTGAGGGCCAGTTCCGTCTCCGGCCCGGCGACGAACGACCCGAAGTCCCGCAGCCGACGCGGCCGGTGCAACCCTGTCGCCGGCCCCACGGCCGGGGCGGCCTCGGCGGATGGCGTCGGCGTCTCGGCCCCTGGCTTGTCGGCGTGCGGGGCCCGGAACGGCAGTACCGCCGCCGGTTCCCCGCGGGAGCGCTTCGCCTCGCCGCGGACCAGCGCGTCGTCCAACAGGGCCGCGTCGACCGCGTAGCCCACGCACCCCGCCGGGCCGCCCAGCAGGCGGGCGGCGTCCCGCAGCGGGGCGGAGAACCGCCGTTGCAGATAGGTGAGCACGAACGGGCTGCCGGCCTTGACCGTCAGCTCGACCCCGGCCAGTTCGAAGGCGGACTTCCCCTCGAACCAGGCGCCCCAGGACCGCTCCCCCACGCAGTGCCGCACGACGGAAGCCAAATCCGGCGCCGCACCCTGCGTCGCTGCGGACGAGGCGGGCGGGGACGAAGCGGGGGACGCCGCGGCGACGGGGAAAGCGGGGTGCGTCATGCGAGGCGGATCGGGGCTCGACGGCGGCCCGTCATGGACGCGCCCGGCGAAGCTACCTCCCGCATCGACCGCAGCCGGCTCCTGCCGCCCTGCGGAACGCAGAATGGGGCGTCCCGCGGAGCCGCCGTCGGCGCCGTCGCTGCCACGCGTGCGGTCGCCCCACCCGGCGCCGCCCCGCCGATCGCTCCCGCCGGCGCCCTCAGCCCCCGGATCGCGGCTCCTTCCAGCCCGCAGACGCTTCCGGCTCAAGTCGCTTCAGGAACAGCACGCGGGAGCCGGTCTCCACGAACCCGGCCGCGACGTAGAGCCGGTGGGCCGGTTCGTTCGCCGCGTCGACCACGCAGGTGACCGCGGCGGCCCCGGCGTCCCGGGCGGCGGCGAGGCGGTCCCTCAGCAATGCCCGCCCCACGCCCCGCCCCCGTTGGGCCGGCGAGACGCCGAGGTAGCACACATCCCACTCCGCCGCGGCGCCCTCGCCGGACGCGGAGATCAGAACCAGCCCCAGCGCCTCCCCGTCCCGCAGCGCCAGCCGGCACAGGTCCGGCCGAAACCCGGCGGCGGCCTGGTGAGCGGCGAAGTCGGCGTCGGCGTCCGCCCCGCGGGCGTCGGGGGCGTCGCGGCTGCCGGCATAGGACTCCCGCGTTGTCTCCCGAAAAAGGCGCTCTGACTCCGGGGCGAGAGTCCGCAGGGAGTCCCACGGCGCTGCGTAAGATCCCAGCGGCCGAGAGCAGTCCCGTCGGAGCAGTCGAAGTTCCGCAATCCGGTCGAAACGGGCGGCGGCGAATTGGGCGGCGTCGTCGGTTCGCACCGGATCCGCGAAGGCCTGTAACCGATCGCACCCCGCAGCGACGGCAAACTCTCCCGCCGCCGAGAGCAGCGCCGTCGCCGCGGAGGACGCCGCAGGTGCGGAGAGCGACCGAGCGAACCGCGGCGGAAACAGGTCGGCGGCCCCGCCGGCGCCGGGCGTGACCAGCGTGGTCCCCAAGACGACCGAGGGGCCGTCCGCCGCGATCAGCAGCCCGTCCAGGCTCAACTCGCCCTGTGCATGCAGAGCGACGACCTGCTCCACGTCGGCGGGCAGATCGTCGGGGGCGGAGGTGTCCGCCAACAGCAGCGTGAGGGCCGCGACCTGTTCGGCCCGAGTCGCGGCGGGGCGGACGAGAATGGGGGCGTCGGCCTCCGTCACCCGGGGAGCCGGCAGCAGCCGGTCCCGCACGGGCCGGCCTGCGGCGGCGGGCAGCCGCCGGCGAGGGGCAGCAGCGTGCCGCGAGCCGGCGCCGCGGGGGCGCTCATCAGCCGTTCCACCTCCGCGGAGTCGCAGGCTTCGCAGTTCACCTCGGCTTTGTCCGGGGCGGCGCCGCGGACCAGCGCCTCAAAGCGGGCGTCGCAGGATCGACAACGATATTCGAACAGCGGCACGGCGGGGTTCCGGCGGGACGGTCACGGACGGTTGGGGAAGCGGGGATCGTACAGTGTGTCGCCGCCCCTGTGGCTGCGGAAGGGGGCGGACTGATAGCCGCCGAACGGGTCGGACTGGTAGCGGTCGTACGCCTGACGCCGCGGCTGGAGGCGTTCCCGCTCCGCGGGCCCCACCTCGCCGACAGGACGCACGACGCCGGGCGGCTCGAACCACCCCGGCAGAACCTCGCCGGGATTGGGGCCGTAGGCGAACAGGCCGATCAGCAGCGTGGCCGCGGTCACGGCGAACGCCGGGATCCAGGCCCGGGTCGCCGAGGGCGGGGCTGCCGGCTCGGCGACCGTCAGACCGTCCCGCACGGCGGCCCACAATCCGCCGCCCTGCTCCACCGGCGTGCACCGACGCAGCGCGTCCAGCCCTTCGCGGACCGACTCGTAGTGGCCCCGGCAATCCGGGCACTCCTCCGCGAGGGAGCGGGCCTGCGTGGCGGCGGCGGCGTCGAGGTCGTCGCCGGCCAGCAACGCGAGCGCACGCCGGCTCTCGTTCGTCAGGAGGCTCTGGGCCGGGGGGCGGCTGGGAGGAGGCGGGGGAACGGTCATCGGAACGGGGGTCGCGTGGGGCGGCCAAGCGGGGTGATACGAACAGCGGGACGGACGACTCAGGCGAACGCAGGGCTCGGGCGAACGCAGGGCTCAGGCGGACGAGCGGCTCGTCCAGTGTTCGGCGAACATGTTGCGGGCCTCGGCCAGGCGCCAGCGGATCGTGGCCTCCTTCCGGCCCTCGATGGCGGCGATCTCCGAGGTGGGAAAGTTCTCCAGGTCCCGCAGGATCAGCACCTTGCGGTACTTCTCCGGGATCTTTGCGAGCACCGCCTCGACCTCTTCCGAAAGGTCCAGGTTGCCCCGGGGGTCTGCCGTCTCCGGTTCGATCGGGCGGTCCTTCGAGACTTCGCTGAACAGCGGACGGCGGCCGCGGCGCTTCTGTTTTCGCAGGTAATCCAAGGTCAGGTTCACGCCGATGCGGAACAGCCAGGGGCCGAACCGCCGGGAGGCGTCGAACTTGTCCAGTTGGCGGTAGACCTTGATGAAGGTCTCCTGGGCGAGATCGCGGGCGATCTCGCGGTCGCGGACGAACCGGCCGATCACGCGGAGCAACCGGCGTTCGTAGCGGTTCACCAGTTCGCCGTAGGCGGCCTGGTCGCCCTGACGGGCCATCTCGACGAGGCGGGCCTCGCCGGCGGCGTGCCGGGCCTCCTCCTGATCCGGGGAATCGTCCGCCGAAGCGTCGACCGCCGGGAAGAATCCGGAGTCGTCGGGGTCGGCAGGCGGGCGGGCCGGGGAGTCGGCCATCGTGACGGTCATGGGCGGTCCTCTCCCCCTATTACGACGGGGAGAGCGACGGCGTTGGGGGAACTGCGGCGATTCTCGTCATTACTTCTCGCAGGGTCATTGTGGCCGATCGACGGTCGCGGCCGGAAGGGGACGCCCCGATCCGCCCGCGGGGGCCGCGGCGTTGGCGTCCGGTGCGGGCGTTCCCCACCCTTGGCCGTCCGGCGGCTCCCCCCCCCGCCCCCCGCACGTCCTCGCGAGAGCGCCCGCATGTCGCTGACCTACACCGCCCTGGGCGCCGCCGGGGAGGTCACCGGGTCCCAACACCTGTTGGAGCACCGCTCGTTTCGCATCCTGCTGGACTGCGGGCTGTTCCAGGGCGGGCCGGGCGCCCACGCGGACAACCGCCGGCTGGACTGCCATCCGCGGGATCTGGACGCGGTGGTTCTCTCGCACGCCCACGCCGATCACTGCGGCCGGCTGCCGATGCTCGTGCGGGACGGGTTCGACGGCGAAATTTACTGCACCCCCGCCACGGCCCGGATCGCCGCGGTGATGCTGCGGGACAGCGCCCACATTCAGGAGGAGGACGCCGCCTTCTGCCACAAGCGGTTCGGCCCCGACCACCCCGGCGCCCAGCCGCTGTACACGGAGCAGGACGCCCAGCGGGCGATCAAGCTGTTCCAGCCGATCCCCTACAACGAACCGACGCGGCTGAACCCGCACCTCAAGCTGACCTTCCGCGAGGCCGGGCACATCCTGGGCTCGGCGATCACGGAGCTGTCGATCGGCAAAGTCCCGAACGCCACCCGGCTGGTGTTCACCGGCGACCTCGGCCGGCGGGGGATGCCGTTGTTGAAGGACCCGGCGACGCTGCCGGGCTGCGACGTGCTGATCTCCGAATGCACCTACGGTGACAAGATTCACACCCCGCCGGGGGACCTCGCCAGCGAACTGCTCCGCATCCTCACCCGGGCCTGGGTGGACGGCGGGCGGGTGGTGATCCCGGCGTTCAGCCTCGGGCGGACCCAGCAGATCGTCTACTACCTGAACGAGTTAGCGGAACTCGGCGTGCTGCCGGACATGCCGGTCTACGTCGATTCGCCGCTGGCCACCCGCCTGACGGAGATCTATCGGGACCGGCAGGACCTGATGGACGAGGAGGCCCATCAGATGTTGAAGATCGACGACGATTTGTTCGACTTCGACCGGCTGCTCTACACGACCTCGCGGCAGGACAGCGTCGCCATCAACCAGGTCGGGCCGCCGTTCGTGGTAATCTCCGCCAGCGGGATGTGCGACGCCGGCCGGGTGCGGCACCACCTCGCCCGGGCCCTGCCGAACGAACACGACTGCGTCTGCCTGATCGGCTACCAGGGCCGCGGCACCACCGGGCGCGCGATTGCGGAGAAACGGGAGTGGGTCGAGATCTTCGACCGCCGCGTGCCGATCCGCTGCCACGTGGAGCAGTTCGGCGGCCTGTCCGCCCACGCCGGGGCGGACGACCTGAAATGGTGGTTCGAAGCGATGGCGAACGAGGGCGGCGTCGGCCGGTGCTTCCTCGTCCACGGCGAGCCGGACGTCGCCCAAAGCTTCGCCGGCCTGATCCGCGACTGCTGCGACGAAGACCCGGTCGTTCCGGACCGGGGCGAGGTCTTCAAGCTGTGAACCGAGAAGGCGAGCAGAGGGCTGACGCCCACCGCTCGCCCACGGCCTCGCCTACGCGATCTGATGGACGAGCATCAGGTCGTGCCCCTTGGCGCTCCACTTGGAGGTGCCGACCAGCACGATGCGGTCGCCCGCGTGCAGCACGTCGTGCTTGCGGCCCCAGTTGACCACGAAGGCGAGCACCTCGCGGGGATCGCCGGCGACGGCGTCGGTGCGGACCGGGGTGACGCCGAAGTACAGCGCCATCCGGCGGGCGGCGTCCGCCTGATCGGTGAGGGCGAGAATCGGGATCGGCGACCGCTTCGCCGAGACCGCCAGGGCACTTTTGCCGCTGTGGGTGGCGACCACGATCAGCTTCGCCCCGAGTTGCACCGCCGCGGCGACGCTGCCCTCGGTGACGGCCTCGGTGATCGGGTGGGCGTGGTGACGGCCCTCGTCGGCGTCGGCCCGCAGGCCGGCGGCGTGGAAATCGGGATCGCTCTCGGCCTCGACCGCGATGCGGCTCATCATCCGCACCGCCCCGCGGGGGTGGGCGCCGATCGCGGTTTCGCCGGAGAGCATCACCGCGTCGGAGCCGTCCAGCACGGCGTTCGCCACGTCGGTCGCCTCGGCCCGGGTCGGGCGCTCCGACTCCTGCATGCTGTCCAGCATCTGCGTCGCCGTGATCACCGGCACGCGGTGGTGGTTGCAGAGCCGGATGATCCGCTTCTGAAGCACCGGCACCCGGGCGATGTCCGCCTCCACGCCGAGGTCGCCGCGGGCGACCATCACGGCGTCGGTCTCGGCGATGATCTTCTCGAGCTCGGCGACGGCCTCTAATTTTTCAATCTTCGCCACGATCTGCGGCGGGCACTTTGCCTCGTGATCCGCGATGGCGGACCGCAGTTCGGTGATGTCCGACGCCTTGCGGACGAAGCTCAGACCGACGTAATCCAGGCCCTGCCGGACGGCGAAGGCGAGGTCGTCCCGGTCCTTCTCGGTCAGGCTGGGGGTGGAGAGCGTCACGCCGGGCAGGTTGATGCCCTGCTTGGAGCGGATCAGGCCGGGCTGCTCGACGGTGCATTCCACCAGCACGGGCAAGCCGCCCTGCTCCTTCACGGAGGTCACCCGCATGGCGACGGTGCCGTCGGCCAGCAGCACGCGGTCGCCGACCCGCAGGTCGTCGATCAGCGGCTCGTAGGTGCAGGTCAGCGTGCGGGGGTCGGTTTCCACCGCCTCCCGGGCGAACTTGAAGGTCTCGCCGAGGCCGCACTCCAGCCCCTCGTCCGGCAGCTCGCCGAGGCGGATCTTCGGACCGGAGAGGTCGCCCAGCAGGGCGACGGGGCGGTCGAGATCCGCGGAAATCCGCCGCACTTCCGCGACGACCTCCGCCAGCCGGGCGTGCTCCCCGTGGGCGAAGTTCAGACGGAAGACGTCCACCCCGGCCAGCACCAGGCTGCGGAGCCCCTCGGGGCTCCAGCAGGCCGGGCCGACGGTGGCGACGATCTTCGTTTTGACCAGCGCGGCCTCGTTCCCGGTCGGGGGGGAGACGTCCATCAGCAATACGGTTTGACTAAGGTTCGGGCCGAACGCCCGAGCGTTCTAACGTTCGGCGGTACGGGTGGCGTCCGGCCCGTCGGCGTCGTCGGCGAACCACTCCGCGTTGGCGAGGTGCACCGGGGCGCCGGGGGCGGCGACGGGCAGCATACCGCCGAACGTCAACGTTTTCGGCCGCAGGCAGCTGTTCGCGTTGCAGGCCTGATATTTCACGGTGACCGTCAGCCGTTCGTTCCCCCCGGCCGCTTCGACCGGCACCTGTACCGGGGCCCGCAGCACGACCCGGCCGCTCAGCTCCGTGACCGGCCGCCGCGGCCCGCCCGCCGTCGCGGGGGGGAGCGTCGGGTAGGCGAACTCGCCAACCCGGGTGCCGCGGCTGGTCTCCACGGTGACGGTCGTCGGCACCGCGTACTTGGACGGTGCCGGGTTCGTGTTGACGTGCCAGCCGGGCTGCACGTCCAGCACCACGGCGACCTCCGTGCGGGCGCCGGCGGGCAGCTTGTCCGTCTTCAAGAACGCCCGGGCCCGCACTTTGGCAGGCTCTGCCTGGGCGGCCCCGGGGTCGGCGGCCTGACGACGGGCGTGGGCCGGGGCGGCGAGGGCGCCGACGCACAGGGCGGCGAGCAGGGCGAACGGCAGACGATTCAGCACGGCGAGCGGTCCGGGGAATGGTTCGGGCGCGGGGGGTTTAGTCGTTCGTCCCGACCGGGGCGAGACGAATCCCTTTCCCCTCAGCCCGACCCACGGATCCGGCGGAGACGTCTCTCAGCCGGGGACCGGCACCTCGGCGAGGATCTGCCGCACCACCGCTCCGGCCTTCTCCCGGCGGCCCTCCCGCATCGTGCCCCGCACGCCCAGGCGGTGGGCCAGCACGGGCACGGCGAGCCCTTTCACGTCGTCCGGCGTCACGTAATCCCGCCCGTCCAGCACGGCGGCGGCCCGGGCGGCGGTGTCGAACGTCAGCGCCCCGCGGGTGCTCGCCCCCTGCACCAGATCGGCGTGCGACCGCGTCGCCTCCACGATGTCCAGCAGGTAATCCCGCAGCGAATCGTCCACCCGCACCGCCCCGACCCGCGTCCGCAGGGCCTTCAGTTCCTGCCGGGAAATCACCGGCGCCACGTCGTCCAGCGGGTCGCGGCCGGCGTGGTCGATCAGGGCCCGGCGTTCGTGCTCCCGGTCCGGATAGCCGATGCCGGTGCAGACCATGAACCGGTCCAGTTGGTTGTCCGGCAGCGGGTAGGTCCCCTCGCTTTCCAGCGGGTTCTGCGTCGCGATCACGAAGAACGGGGGCTCCAGCGGCAGGGTCGCCCCCTCGACGCTGACCTGCCCCTCGCTCATCGCCTCCAACAGGGCCGACTGGGTGCGGGGGGTCGTCCGGTTGATCTCGTCCGCCAGCAGGACGTTCGTGAAGATCGGGCCGCGGCGGAACTCAAACTCGCCCATGTCCGGCTTGAACAGGCTGGCCCCCAGAATGTCGCTGGGCAGCATGTCCGGGGTGAACTGCAACCGGGTGAACGTCCCGTCGAGGCTTTTGGCGATCGCCTTGGCGAGGCTCGTCTTGCCGACGCCGGGGGCGTCTTCGATCAGGATGTGCCCGCCGCCCAGCAGGGCGACGAGGGCCAGTCGAATCGGCTCCGGCTTGCCCAGCAGCACCCGCGAGACCTGCTCCCTCAGCCGGGCGAGGGGGGCGAACTCGGGGGACGGGGACGGGTCGGGCACGGCGGCGGTTCGATCCGGGGCGGGGCTGCGGTTCCCCCGGGACGGCGGACGCCGCCGGAGTGTGGACGGAGCCTCCCGGCCGCTTCAAGCGTCCGCCGCCGATCGCCGGCGTGCGGACGGTTCAGTCCCCGCCCTCCCGCGTCCCTCCTCGACCGCCCCGCCCCCGGCTTGCCGCCCGGCGCCGGCCGCCCGATCATCCGCCCATGCCCGCCCTGACCGATCCGCCCGCCGCCGCCCCGTCCGAAGCCGCCCACTCTGGGGCCGCCCCGGCCAAGGCGTCGGCCAGCGTGCCCGACGCCGCCGGCCGCTTCGGCGCCCACGGCGGCCGCTACGTACCCGAAACGCTGATGCGGGCCCTGGAAGAACTCGCCGAGGGCTACTCCGCCCTCGCCGACGACAGCGACTTCCAAGCCGAGTTCCGCGGGCTGCTCCGCGAGTACGTCGGCCGGCCCACGCCGCTGTACCGGGCGGACCGCCTGTCCGACCACTGCGGCGGGGCGAACGTCTGGCTCAAGCGGGAGGACCTGAACCACACGGGTGCCCACAAGATCAACAACTCGCTGGGTCAGGCCCTGCTGGCCCGCAAGATGGGCAAGCGGCGGATCATCGCCGAGACCGGCGCCGGCCAGCACGGCGTCGCCACGGCGACCGCCTGCGCCCGCTTTGGGCTGGAGTGCATCGTCTACATGGGCGAGGAGGACATCCGCCGGCAGGCCCTCAACGTCTTCCGCATGAGACTGATGGGGGCCGAGGTGCGGCCGGTCTCCAGCGGCTCCAAAACGCTCAAGGACGCGACCAACGAGGCGATGCGGGACTGGATGGGCAGCGTCGAAAACACCCACTACATCATCGGCAGCGTCGTCGGCCCGGACCCGTTCCCCAAGATGGTGCGGGACTTCCAGTCCGTCATCGGCCGCGAGACGAAGCAGCAGGCATCGGAGCACTTCGGCGGCCTGCCGGACGAGGTCGTCGCCTGCGTCGGCGGCGGGTCGAACGCCGCGGGCATCTTCTACCCGTTCGTGGAGGACGAATCGGTCACGCTGGTCGGCGTCGAAGCCGGCGGCCGCAGCCCGAACGCCGGGGACCACGCCAGCACGCTGAGCTTCGGTCGCCCCGGCGTGCTGCACGGGTCGTTCAGCTACGTGTTGCAGGACGACGACGGCCAGACGAGCCCCGTGCACAGCGTCTCCGCCGGACTGGACTACCCGGGCGTCGGCCCGGAGCACAGCTACTGGAAGGACAGCGGCCGCGTGAAGTACGTCGCCGTCGGCGACGACGCCGCCCTGTCGGCCTTCCGAAAGTGCAGCGAACTGGAGGGCATCATCCCCGCCGTCGAGACGGCCCACGCGATCCAATACGTCCTCGACACCGCCGGCAACCGCCCGGCGGACGACCACGTCGTGATCTGCCTCTCCGGCCGCGGCGACAAGGACGTCTACGAGGTCGCCCGGTTGCTGGGCGAAAAGCTGTAATTCCCCACCCTGTGAGCCCGAAGCGCAAGCGAGGCCAGACGCGTCCGATGCACGGCGAACCGCTCGCGCTCTTTCTGACGTGGACGACCTACGGGACGCACCTCCCCGGCGACGCCCGCGGTTGGAGTCAGCGGGGACAGCGGGGATTGCCGCCCCACCCGCAGCGCGAGCGATTCGCGGCACGGCGGATGGCGGCGACACCGTGCGTGCTGAACTTAGCTCAGCGGGAGCTTGTGCTGGAAACGATCCGAGCTCACTGCCGCATCCGATCCTGGCCGTTGCACGCGGTCGCGGTGCGAACCAACCACGTGCACGTGGTCCTCTCAGCCCCGCAGGTTGATCCGCCGGAGGTCCGCCGACAGTTGAAGGCCTCGACGGCGCGGCGGCTGAAAGAGGATCAGCCCCGGCGGGACCGTTGGTGGACCGAGGGCGGAGACGTTCAGTTTCTGGATACCGAGGCCGACGTGGCGGACGCGTCGGAGTACGTCGGAACCGCACAGGACCGGAAAGGCCGTGACGATGCCGAATCGGCGGCGGAAGAGTAGCCTGAGCGTTCTCCCATCATCGAAAGTCGCTCGCCTCGCTTGCGCTTCGGGCTCACAGACGCCGACAGCATGCCGTCCCCCATCACCGCCGCTTTCGCCGCCGCGAAGGCGGAGAACCGCCTCGCCTTCATGCCGTTCGTCGCGGCCGGGGATCCGGACTGCGACACGACCGCGGAGGTGCTCCGCACGCTCGCCGACGCCGGGGCGGATCTGATCGAGCTGGGCGTGCCCTTCTCCGACCCGATCGCCGACGGGCCGGTCATCCAGGCCAGCTACACGCGGGCGCTGGGCGCCGGGTTCAAGCTGTCGCAGTTCTGGGCGATGCTGGAAGAACTCGACACGGAAGCCCTCCCGCCGCTCGTGGGAATGGTCAGCGTTTCCATCGTCCAGCGGGTCGGGTTCGAGGCGTTCTGTGCGAGGGCCAAGGCGGCGGGGCTGGCGGGGTTGATCGTGCCGGACGTGCCGGGCGACGAGGCGGCCGGGCTCGCCGAGGCCGCGGGGGCGGCGGGCCTGGACCTGGTGCAGCTCATCTCGCCGCTCACCCCGGCGGAGCGGGTGCGGAAAATCCTCGCGGCCTGCAGCGGGTTCGTGTACTGCCTGTCCGTCGCCGGGACGACGGGGGAACGGGACGCGCTGCCGTTGGAACTGACCGCCCACCTCGACCGGCTCCGGCAGCAGACGGACCTGCCGCTGGCGGTGGGCTTCGGCGTCAGCAAGCCGGAGCACGTGCAAGCCCTGCGAGGGCACGCCGACGGGGCGATCGTCGGCAGCGCCCTGGTCCGCCGGCTCGAAGCCCTCGCGGATCAGCCGAAGGAGGCGGTGCTCAAGGACGTGAGCGACTTCACCCGCGAGATGGTGGCGGCCGGTCGGTCCTGATTGTGGCGCCCAGGCCGGAGGCATGGCTCCGGCTTAGACGGACGATTCACTTCGCCGCTTGAACGGGTAGAACCACACGCCGTAGGGCAGGAACCGCGGCTTGACCGGCTCGGCGAACCGGATCGGGTGCGCCAGTTCCCAGGCCCAGCGGTTCTCCAGTTCCCGCGGCGGCACGCAGGAGGCGGCGGCGTCCTCCGGCGTCGCCCGCCGGCAGCCGACGATCTCCACCGTGCCCACCAGCGACCCTTTGGGCAGCGGGTCCGGGTTCACCTCCTCCCGCAACAGGACGACCTCCAGTTCCGGCAGGTCGCTGAGCTTCTTCGCGGAGTAGACGTAGATCGTCCCCCGCACCTCGGTGGGGCGGGTGCGGATCTCCAGCGTCTTGCGGCCCCGCAGGATCAGTTCGCACCACGGTTGCCGGATGCCCAGGGCGATCCGGTCCCGATCCGGCGCGGGGGCGACCAGACCGCCGCGGCTCATTCCGCCCTCGGCGGGTCCGTCGTCAACGGCAGCGGCGGCGGAGCCGGCAGGGCCGGCGCTGCGGGGGGCGGGAGGCGGGTCCATAGCGGCAAAGTCGACCCGCCGTTCGCCTCCACCGCAACCGCCCCCGGGTCGCGCGCCGTCGGGGCGAGCCCGGTCGGGGCGGGCTCCGGCAATGCGGCCTCCGCGGGACCGATGGGCGGCGCCAACCCGGACAGGCTGGTCAGCCCCGACAGGCCCAGCAACTCGGGCGGCGGCAGCGGATCGCAGTACGGGGCCAACCCGTCCGTCGCCCCGCTCCGACGTACCTGCAGCGTGAGGTAGGTGTGGTCGCGGTAGAAACGGTAGCGGACGCCATCGTCGGCCGGCGTCATCAGGCGGCCCTGGAGCGGGTCGAACCGCACGCGGTCCCAGTCGACCGGAGCCCCGGGATCGGGGGTGTCGGTGAGGCGGTTGCGGGCGGCCCGCAGCGGCCCCGGCAGGCGGCGGTGGTCCTGCTTGATGAATACGTAGTTCCCCTCCCGCAACTGGGCCTGCGGCAGCGCCCCCTCCCGGCAGGGGTGGAGCACGCAGGTGTAGCGGAACTCCACGCTCTCGTCCGGCACGGACGCCAGCAGGGCGCCGCCCAGTTCGTCCAGCAGCGCCAACACCGGCGACCCCGGCGGGTAGGCCCGGTCGCCGAACGCCGCCAGGGTGGCGAGCAGGTCCCGGGAGCGGTCCCGCTCCGCCCCGTCCAGTTCCAACAGATACAGGCTGATCTCGATCGGCCCGCCGGCGTAGTCGTGGGCGACGTGCAGCGGCACGGCGGAGAAGTTGAGGTACTGGCCGTCCGCGTCGCCCACCAGCCGGGAGCGGCCCGTCACGTCGCCGCTGTAGAACACGACCCGGCCGGAGGTGGGGCGATCGTCCAGCGCGGGGGCCGCGGCGACGAAGCCCGCCCCAAGGCCCGGACCGCCCGCCTCGCCGCCGGTCAGTTCCCGCACGCCGGCGACCACGGCGATCTCGCCCCGTTTGTCGAACACGTCCGCCGGGGTCACGCCGCCCTCGGCGAAGTCGGAGACGAACGCCTGTTGCAGCGTGATCGAGAACCCCTCGCCGGGATGAATCGCCGTCGCCGCCGCGGCCGGCGAGAGCGTCGCGGCGTACTTGCGTTCCGCCCGCTGCAATTGAGCCGTGCCCGCCGCGAGGGGCGAATGCAGCAGCGGGGCGTCGGCGTGCGGCGTCACCGTGCCCAGCACCTGGGCCAGCCGCAGGGCGCCGACGTCCGGCGGGGGGAAGTAGCGGTAGTCGATCGCCCCCTCGTTCGCCCCGTGACAGCCCAGCAGCAGCGTTCCCGCGAGCAGTCCGGCCGCCGCGGTCAGGGCGCGGCGGGACATGGAGCGTTCGCGAACGGCGGCGGGGAACCGTTCGCTCTTAGTTCGGAACCGCCCGGCGGGTCAACGGGACGGGCGTTGAGGGACCGGCTCAGCGTTCGCCGAGGCTCTCGAACCGTTTCACGCACAGGATGGCCCCGCCGACGGTCAGCGCCGCCAGCACGCCGGCGATCGGCACGGCGGCGACCTGCCCGGAATCCGCCGCCGCCCCCATCGTCGCCGCCACAAGAAACACCGGCGACAGGGCGTAGGCTCCCACCCCGTAGACGATCACCCCCAGCACCGTCGCCCCGTACCGCACCACGGTGCTGAGGTAGGCCACGATTGTCAGGTACAGGCACCACCCCGCCACGAAGGCCCAGGTGACGGGGGAGACCACCCCCGCCACCACGTCCTGCACCCAGCGGGGATCGCCCAGCGCCGTGAACGCGGCGAACGCCGCCGCCCCGGTCAGCAGCGCCGGGATCAACGCTACCGCCGCCCCCTGCAACTTGCCGAGCAGCAGCGAGGCGGCGCTCTTCGGCAACAACAGGAGATTGCCGAGGGTGTTCCACTTCAGTTCCTCATTGAGGATCCGGGTGGCGAGGAACAGCGAATCGGCCATCGCCGCCCCCACGCAGACGCCGGCCCAGGTACCGAACAACTCGCCCCACACCCGCGTGGAGCCAAGGTCCGCCCGGTTGTACACGCCGATGCCGACGGCGATCCCCAACGCCGCCAGCAGCCCGAAGAACCGCAGGGCCAGCCCTCGGCCGCCGCCCACGAGAAAGCGGTATTCCTTCCACGCCACCGGCCGCCGGCCGGGGCGGAACCGGGCGCCGGGCTTGGAGGAGGCCCGCCCCGCCAGCCCGCGGTCCGGGGCGGCGGCGCGGTCGGCGTCGGCGAAGCGTTCAAAACTGGCCCACGCCGCCGCGAAACAGACGGCCCCCGCCGCCAGACAGAAGCCGACCTGCGGGCTCCACACCCCGGCGCTGAAGCCGGTGGTGAAGATCTCCCCCAGCCGGTGGGGCACGCCGAACTCCGCGGCCCGGTCGGCGCCCTGCTCCTTGATCGCCACCGCCCACTTCACCGGCCCCGCGATCTGCACCAGCACCTGACCGAAGAACCCCACGACCGGCGGCAGGGCGAAATAGATCAGCAGCGAAAACCCCGTCCAGAACGCCGCCGTCGCGCTCCGCCGGCAGAGCACGCTCCAGAGCAGCCCGAGGTTCGCCACGAGCACGAGGTACGCCGCCAGACAGACGAACGCCGCCGTGATCTGCCCCAGCAAGACGCCCCCCAGCGTGATCGCCAGCAGCACGAACGGAATCTGCACGCCGAGCAGCAGCAGCGCCGCGACCAGTCGGCTGGTGCTCTTGCCCAGCATCAAGGCGGCCCGGCCGACGTTCGCCATCCGCAGGAGGCCCAGCGTGCCCTCCTCCTTCTCCTCGGTGACGGCCGTGGCGAACAGGCTGACCGCGGCCAGACTGATGAACACGACGTTCAGCCAGCAGATGTTCTCAAAGAACGCCAACCCCGGCGCCCCGAGGGTGAGGCTGGTCGCCGCGGCGATCAGCAGGGCGATCTCGATGAACCCCGCGAACCCTAATCGCAGCAGATGCCCGCGCAGCCCGCTGGCCTCGGTTTTGAGGGCGCGGTCAAAGAGGGCGAGCGATCCTGAAAGCATGTTGGTTCAGTCAGTGAGCCCGAAGCGCAAGCGAGGGTTTGGGCGGTCGAAAACAGGGCGGCAGTGATCAGGCGATTGGATGTCGAACCCCTCGCTTGCGCTTCGGGCTCACACCACGTTTACGCCTCGCGGACCCCGCCGGCGGTCAGTTCCATGAAGGCCCGGTTCAGGTGTTTCTTCTCCTCGGCGAAACCCACCACCGGTAGGCCGAGGGCGATTACGCCGCCGAGGATGTCGTTGACCGGGATCACGTCGCGGTCGAAGGTCACCAGCCAGCCGGGGCGTTCGTCGCATTTCCGCACCTCCGTCACTCCGGGGATCGCCATCAGGTCGCTGGCGAGGTCCTCCGGCTCCGGGGCGCCGTCGCGGGGCGGGTCGAGCAGCACCCGGTAGGTCACCAGACCGGAAGCCGCCGACAACAGCTCGTCGATCGAGCCGCTGAACTTGGTCGTGCCGCGGTCGACGATCGTGACCGCGTCGCACAACTCCGCCAGCTCGCTGAGGATGTGCGAGGAGATAAAGATCGTTTTGCCCATCCCCCGCAGCGCCCGTAGGATGTCCATCAGTTCAATCCGGGCCCGCGGGTCGAGCCCCGAGGCCGGTTCGTCCAATAGCAGCAGGGACGGGTCGTTGATCAACACGCGGGCCAGGCCGACGCGCTGCGTCATGCCCCGCGACAGGCCCTTGATGAGGTCGTCCTGCCGGCCGTCCATGTCGGTCAATTCGAGGACGTTCTTGATGACCCCGTCCCGCTGCTTGGTGGGTAGTCCGTAGGCGGCGCCGAAGAAGTCCAGGTATTCGTGCACCGACATCTGCCGGTACATGCTGAAGTGGTCCGGCATGAAGCCGATGCTGCTCCGCACCGCGTGGACCTGCCGGACGACGTCCCGGCCGAACACCCGCACGGCGCCCTGCTGGGGCTTCATCAGGGTGCAGATGATCTTGAGGGTGGTCGTCTTGCCGGCGCCGTTGGGGCCGACGAACCCGTGGATCGTGCCGGGGTCGACGTTGAACTCCATCCGCTGGAGCGCCCGGTGCTTCTTGTAGGTGTGCGACAGCCGGATGACCTCGATCGCCGGCGTCTCCGCGGCGATCGGGGCCGGCGGGGCGGCGGGGGCGTTCGAGGGGGCCCGGGCGGGGGCCTCGGCGGACGGCTCGGCGACGCTCACAGGGGGAACTCGTAGGAGAGAATCGTGGTGCCGTTTTGGTTCGGCAGCGGTTCGGTCGGCCGCTCCCGGCCGGCGGCGCCGAGGATGCGGTGCTCGTCTCGCAACGGCGTGACCGCGTAGATCCGCACGCGGTCGGCGGGGGCGGACAGGCGATACAGTTGCCGCGGATTCTCGAACCCCAGGTCCCGGCCGATCAGTTGGCGTGCGGCGAGGTCCAGGCCGCGGTCGGTCAGTTCGGCGTCCTCCCAGCCGTATTGCTGGTAGGGGTCCATCCCGTAGTTGTATTGGTTCCCCTCGCCGTACGGCGCCGCCTGGACGGTGACGTTGCCGACCAGCCCGAACCCGTACCCCGCCAGCAGGTTGCCCAGCGGGATCGGATCGGCGTTGGGATTGATGGCGGCGGTCCCGCCGGAGACGTTCAGCGGATACACGTGCCGGTGGTGGACGGCGAACAGCTTGGCCCGGCCGACCAGTTCCGGTGGCACCTTCAAGCGCAGACCGGTCAAGCGGACGCCCGTGCCGTCGGTCGTGGCGCCGCTGGAGCCGGCGAGCAGTTCCACGGCCGGGGCCGGTTCCTCCCGCCGGACCTTCGCCACGAAAGCCCGGGAGGAGAACGGCGGCACGTCCGCCGTCAGCGAACCGTCCACGCCGTTGCGGATCGTCCCCTTCACCGGCTCCGAGGCCTGCCCGGTGCTGTACAGCGACGCCGGCCCGGCGACCGCGAAGGTGTAGTCGCCGCCGTCCGTCACGAAGGCGTCCGCCCACTGGGTGACCTCCGTGGCGCCTTTCTCGCTCCCCGGCCCCGGCGGCAACGCCCGCACCAGCGCCGTGGTCCGCACCGACAGGCTCTCCCCGTACCCTCGCCGCCCGACCGTCCGCAGGGCGATGCCGAAGGTCAGCGTCACCGCGATCAGCAGGCCCAGCGTCGCCGGGTAGCCGCGGCGCTCCCGGCCCACGAGGAACACCCCCGGAAACAACGCCGCCACGTAGGCCAGACAGAGGATGTGAATCAGCCCCCAGTTGTGCTCCGGCCGCACCATCCGCCGCAGCGTGGGCAGAATCTCCTCTTCCAGCCGGGTCGGTTGATAAGAGACGGGGTAGGCGCCGGTCTGCTGTTCGCGGCGCTGCTCGAAGGTCAGGTCCTCCGCGGTCATCCGGGCGAAGGAGGGGTCCGGCAGCAGCGTGCGATCGACGAACGGCTTGGCGACGGCGCCTGCCTTCTGGGCGTGCCGCAGCACGGCGCCGCGACCGACCGCGAAGCGGGAGGTCGGATCGTTCAGCGGCGTCATCGCCCCGCGGAACCGCACCGGCGAGCCGTCCGGGGCGGTCAGCAGATGCACCGCCCCGCCGGCGTTCAGCCAGGCCATGAAGCTGTTCTGCTGAGCGTCCGCCCAGTTCGGGGCGTGATCGAGGACCACGCCCCGCAGGCCCTCGGTCGCCTCGGGCCGCGGGGGGAACAGCGTTTCGTCCATCCGCGGCAGGCCGGGCACCCGCGCGGTGAAGTCGTCGGGGCCGGTGAGGAACACCACCCCGGCGTCGCCGGAATCCGTCAGCCCCGGCCGCGGCAGGGTAGCCGTCAGCACGCCGTCGTCCCCCGCGGCGAGGCCGTCGGGAATCGCCTCCAGCCGCCACGATTCCCCGCCGTCCAGCGGGATCACGTAGAACTGCACCCGTCGGGAGGCGAACGCGGACAGGAACACCGGCTCGGTCAGCACCGCCCCGCGGCGCTCGCCGACGAAGTTGGCCCGGTAGAGGTTCACCACGCCGTCGAACGTGTCGTTCGTCGGGTTGTCCAGCAGGATCGAGACCGGCGTGAACTGCCCCGGCGTCGCCTTCCCGCCGAAGCCCCAGTCCACCTGCCGGACCGTCACCTGGGCCGCGGCCCCCGCCGGGAACAGGCCGCACGCCAGGGCGGCCAGCAGTAACGCGGCGAGCGGACGGCGGAGGGTCATCGGCGAACCGGCGGGGCGGGCGGGGAGAGGGACGATAGCGGGGCGGCGGAGCGGGCGGCGAGCGGGGACGGATTGAGCCGGGTCAGGTCACGGGACGGCGGTGAAAGACCCACCACTCGGTCAGCAGCAGGGCGAACGCCCCGGCCGCCAGCCAGCGCCACAGCGGGCGATCGGCGGAGACCTCCTCGCCGGAGACGGCGACCTCGACCTCGTTGAGTTCCAGTTTCTCCACGCCGACCAGCGACGTTTCCAGCGGCGAGAGCACGCCGGCCGTGAACGAGGCGACCTCCTCCCCCCCGGCGCTGATCGTGTAGAGCCCGGCCGTCTCCGCCGGAACCGCGGTCAGCATCCCGCCCGCGTCGGCCCGCAGCGTGCGGGTTCCGTCCGGCCCGACGACGGTCCCCTCGCGGTTCGGGTCGCCCAGGTCCACCTCCGGCAACGTGCCGGTCTGCTCGGCGCGCACCTCGGACAGCGCCGCCGCCCGGGTCGCCTCGCGGATCATGTTCTGCACGAGGATCGGGAACGCCACCCGGTAGGGCAGCGTACTGGTGGCCGGGTCGAACAGCAGGTGATAGTCCACCCGGGCGCCCTCCCGCCGCCGGAGCATCAGCGGTCCCGTGCGGGCGTCGATCAGCACCTCGTAGCCGAGCTGCTCCAGGTCCCCGGCGTCGGCTGGCTCCCCGCCGGGTTGCTCCAGATAGAAGGGCTCCTCGGTGATCTGCACCTCGCGAAGCTGGACGTGCTCCAACACCGGCGCCGTCTGCCGCCAGTCGACCACCTCCGCATACCCCACCTTCGTCTCGATCAGCCCTTCCAGATCCTTGGGGATCACGCCGACGAACGTCCGCACGGTCGCCTCCGGGGCGGGGTTTTCGGAGGTGTCTGGCTGATCGACGATCGCCAGGTCGAAGCTCGGCGGGCCCTGATCGTTCGGGCGGGGATACAGGGAGACCGCCCCCGGTTCGAGGGCCAGCGCCCGGCGGAACAGACCCTGCGAATCCGGGCAGAACGCCGTCAGCGGCCGCGGCGGGGGGAGGATCAGGCCGGCCGTGTCGTCGGCCGGCAGGCTGTCGGAGCCCTCGGCGACGACCCGCACCGTCACCGCCCGCGGGCCGTCCGCGGGCACTTCGAACACCAGCCGGGGCGAATCGTCGGCCCGGTCGAACCCGATGGACTCCGCCGCCAGCGGTTTGCCGCCGTCCGGGCCGTCCTCGCCGTAGAGTTCCACCCGCGCCCCGGTCGGGGCGCTGGCGGCGAGCTTCACGAACAGGTCCCACCCGGCGTCCTCCGCGGCGCCGACTCCGCTGCGGCGGGCGTTCAACGCCACCACGCCCACGTTCGGCCCCGCCGCCGGCAGGCGCTGGTAGTTCACCGGGAAGGCGAGATCCACGTCGTCGGCCGGCGGGAGGTTGCCGTCCGTCAGCAGGATCGCCTCCGCGACCGGCGCCGTGCGGGCCAGCGCCCCGGCCAGCCGCAGGGCGTCGCCGAGGTCGCTCTGCACGTCCTTGGTCGTGAGCCCGGCGAGGGCGGGGGCGAGCAGGTTCGGGTTGTCGGTGAACTCCTGCAGCGTGCGGGCGTTGCGGTCGAACGCGATCAGGGCGAGTTGCTGCCCGGGCTGCAGGCCGGCGATCAGGTCCTCGGCCTTTTCCTTCGCCAGATCGAGCCGCGAACGGCCGGCGGCGTCGGTCGCGGCCATGCTGGCGGAGGCGTCGATCAGCAGCACGCGGTACTCCGCCCGCCCCGCCCCGGCGTTCAAAAACGGCTGCATCGCCGCGAACGTCAGCGCCGCCAATAACAGGAGTTGGAGCAGAAGGAGCAGGTTGCGGCGGAACTTCTGGAACGGGCTGTTCACCCGTTTGTCGTTCACCACCCGCCGCCACAGGGCCAGACTGGGCACCTCCGCCCGCGGCCGCCGCAGTTTGAGGAAGTAGAACAGGATGATCGGCGCCGCCAACGCCGCCAGCGCCCCGGCGGCGAGGTTCGCAAACCCGATCGAGGAGAGGGCGTTCATCTGGCGGCCCCCCCGGTGAGCCCGGAGCGCAAGCTCCGGCAATGCGTGGTTTTATGTCGCGGAACGACCGGCTCGCTTCGCTCGCCGGCCGGAGCTTGCGCTCCGGGCTCACGTTGGTCGCTCATCGCAGCCACCCCCGGCGGCGGAGGGTGCCGAACAGCAGGTCCTTGAGCGGCTCGGTCGTGCTGACCGGCAGGAACCGGCCGCCTCGCTGGCGACACTGCACGGCCAGTTCGTCCTCCAGGGCGAGGCGGTGGTCGTGGTAGAAGCCCAGCAGGTCGCCGGCCCGGGTGACGTCCAGCCCGGCGCCGTTCTCGCAGTCGACCAGCCGCAGATCGCCGGAGAGGTCCGGGTCGATCTCCTCCGGGCTGAGCACCTGCACCGCCCACGGCTCCAGCCCCGCCGCCTGCAACCGCCCGAACAGGCCGGAGACGTCCCCGAAGGTCAGAAAGTCGCTGGCGATCACGGCGATGCCGCGGCCGCGATGCCGTTTGAGCACGTCGGCGACCGCCGATTCAATCGGGTAGTCCCCGCCGGGCTGCACCGTTTCGAGGAACTTCAGCAACCGCGGCAGCGACTTGCGGCCCGTGGACGGCGGCATGCGCACCGGCTCCGTGCCCGCCGCGTGGCAGACGTGCGCGGAGACTTTTTCGACGCTGGTCAACGCACAGATCCCGAACGCCGCCGCGATCCGGCTGGCCCGCATCAGCTTCGTCTCGCCGGTCCCATATTTCATAGAGGCGCTGGCGTCGACGATCAGGCAGACGTGCAGCTCCTCCTCGTGCCGGTACAGCTTCATATACGGCTTGTTGAGCCGACTAAAAATGTTCCAGTCGACGAACCGCACGTCGTCGCCGGGGGCGTAGTCGCGGTAGTCGGCGAACTCCGTGCTGCTGCCGCCCTTTCCGGCGAGGTGCTCGCCGCGGGAGGGGTTCGTCAGGCGGCGGACCGGCTGCAACCGCACCCGTTCCAACCGGCCGAGTACGTCGTTGGGCAGCAGCGTGGTGAGCGACGAACCGCTCACGCCGCCCGCTCCGGCAGGCTTTTCGTGAGATCGGCGATGAGGTCCGGCACGCTCACGTCGTCGGCCTGACCGTCGTAGTTCAGCAACACGCGGTGCTGGAGCACAGCCGGGGCGAAGTGGGCGACGTCTTCGAACGCCGCATGCGGGCGCCCCTCCGCCAGGGCCCGGACCCGGGCGGCCTTGATGAGGCTTTGCGCGGCCCGCGGGCTGGCGCCGGCCTTTACGTACCGGGTGACCGCCTCGCCGGCTTCGCCCTGGGCCAGCACGGCCTGCGGGTGCGTGGAGAGCACCAGCCGCACTGCGTAGTCCCGCACGGCGTCCGTGACGACCACGTTGTTCAGCGTCCGCCGATGCCGCAGGATCGCGGCACTGTCGAGGATCTGGGCCGGGTCGATCGGCTGCTTGAGGATCGTCCGGCCGACGATTTCGTTCAGCTCCGCCCGGTCCGGCAGCGGCACGTTGACCTTGAACAGGAACCGGTCCAGCTGAGCCTCCGGCAGCGGGTAGGTCCCCTCCTGTTCCAGCGGGTTCTGGGTCGCCATCACGAAGAACGGCTGCTCCAGGACGTACCGCGTGCCGGAGGTGGTCACGCTACCCTCCTGCATCGTTTCCAGCAGGGCCGACTGCGTCTTCGGACTGGCCCGGTTGATCTCGTCGGCCAGCAAAAGCTGGGTGAAGATCGGCCCCTGCCGGAATTCGAAGCGGTACTGGCCGTGCTCGTCGGCGCTCATCACCTGGGTGCCCACGATGTCCGCCGGCATCAGGTCCGGGGTGAACTGGATGCGTTTGAAGTCGAGGTCCAACACCTTCGACAGGGCCTTCACCAGCTCCGTCTTGCCGAGCCCGGGAACGCCCTCCAGCAGGACGTTGCCGCCGGCGAACAGGGCGGTCAGCACGGCTTCGATCACCCCGACCTGCCCGACCATCACGCGGCCGACCTCTGTGCGGACCTGCTCGAAGATCGTGCGGAACTCCGCGGCTTCGGCCCGCAGGCGGTCCGGGTCGACGGGCGCCGGCGCCCCGTCCGGAGCGGGGAGGGAGGCGTCGGGCGGGGGGAGGTCGGTCATGCGTCGAACGTCGGGGGAAGGAGGCCGGGAGCCCGCGGGGGCGGGTCAGGACCGGTCGCGTTTCTTCTTCAAATCCAGCAGGGCCGCGGTGGTGTTCGCCGGCGGGGCCGGTTTCTTCGGCGGGGCGACGTCCGCTTGCGGTTTCGCGGGCGCCTGCGAAACCCCACGTGATTCACCCGTTCTGCTCGGGGTACGACGGCCGGGTGAGGGGGGCGAGCTCTCCCGCTTTTTGGCGAGCAGGCCCTCCAGCGTCGGCCCGCCGGCGCCGGCGGTCGCCGTGCCAAGTTTCTCCCGTTTAAACAGCTCCCGCACCAGCGCCCAGTCGAGCTGCACCCGCCGCACGGCGATGTCCAGCGGGATCAGGCAGGCCACGAGGATCAGCAACCAGTCGAAGATCGGCCGGCTGCTGCGCTTCGGCTGGCGGTCCTCGGTGAACAGCGTTTTCGGCGTGTTCTCGTCGACGATCAGTTCCCGGCCGCCGGTGCGTTCGGCGACCCGTTTCAACACGATCGGGTCGCTGCGGAACCGCAGGTACTCGGCGCTATAGGGCAGGATGAAACCGCCGGCGACCTGCTCCGTGCCGTCGTCCGCCGGTCCGACCGGCTCCTCCTCGATGGCGTCGTTCGCCCCGGCGATGGTGCCCATGGGCGTGGGGCCCTCGGGCGCCGGGGCCGCGGCGGGGGCTTCCGCGGCGCCGCCGCCGACCGTCGCAGAGCGGCCGATGACCTGGTAACGGCCCTTCCCCCACAGCGGCACGCGGGCCTGATACCGACGCGGCCCGACCTGCACCAGCGAAACGGTCTCCGTGCGGTCTCGCGGTCCGGCGACGGAGGTGGTGATCTCAAGGAAGCGTTCCTGGGGCGAGAAGTCTTCCACAACGATCACCCCGTCGGAGCCGTCCGTGTAGGTGCTCATCCGCAGGTGCCCCTGCTTGCGGACCCGGCCCAGGTGCGTGATGAGCTGCCGCACGAACGGGCCGTAGCCGTCCCACGTGACCCAGTCGGCGCCCCAGTTCGGGCCGAGGTCCGCGGTGAACGCCCCGGTGCGGCCGAGGCCGAACTGGCGGACGGCGAGGATCGGATCGTACTCCCCGGGGGCGACCTGTTCGTCGGAGGGCACCCGCAGGATCTGTTCGGTCAGCGCCTCCTTCGGCGTCGTTAGCACGTAGCCCCGCACCGGCGGCAGCGGCCCGAGCCCCTTGAGGATCGGGTGACCGAGGGCCACCTCCGGCTGCACGGTGTTGTTCTGGATCAGCGTGCGGCGGAGGGTCTTCGCCTCCTTCACGAAGATGCCGGGCAGTTGGTTCGGGTCGTCCGGCAGGTAGAACCGGCCGCCGGTGCCGGCGGCGATGCCGCGCATCGTGTTCAGGCTGGCCCGGTCGCCCTGGTGCGGGAAGACGGCGACGGTGCTGATCGCGATCTGGGCGTCGGCGAACTGCTTGACCAGCGCCGGCGACGGCGGGCTGGGGTCGCCGTCGGAGATGATGATCATGTGCTTGGCACTGGCGTCGCTGTCTTTCAGCGCCTTCAGGCCGGCGTTCATGGTCTGGGCGAAGTCCGGCATATCCCCGATCTGGGCGGCGTTGATCTTGGGCACCAGCTCCGGGTAGCGGGCCGCGGGCGTCAGTTCGAACAGCCACTCCTCCCCCTCGACGTAGTCCGCCACCAGCACGCCGCATTCGTCCTGATCGCCCAAGACCTTGATCGCCCGTTTGCAGATCCGCTTGCCCCAGGTGTTGCCCTGCGGGAACTCGCAGGTGTGCAGGATGATGACCAGCGCCCCCTTGGGCAGCACCTTGCGGCGGGTGATGTCCAGATCGACCGGCAACGCCTCCTCGACGGGGGTGTTCTGATACCCGCCGGCGCCGAAGCTGTTCTCCCCGCCGAGCATCAGGAAGCCCACGCCCATGTCGGAGACGGCCGTCCGCACCGCGGCGAGTTGGCGGGCGTCGAAGACGTCCGCGGGCACGCCGGCGAACACGATCAGGTCGTAGGGCATCAGGCTGAGCACGTCCCGCGGGAAGGCGTAGCCGTCCATCACCGTGACCTCCCGCTCCCCCTCGCGGGCGGCGGCGACGAAATCCTCCACGTCCCGCGGATCGCCGCCCGGGTCCGTCACGACCAGCACCTTCCCCGCCCCCTCCAGATAGAGGTAGTTGAGAGCGGTGTTGTTGTCCTCCACGCCGTCGCCCGGCTCCCCGGAGGCCGTGTCGTTTGCTTTGATCGTCGCGGCGTACTCGTAGTAGCCGGGGCCGCGGAGGCGGATCGGAAAGCTGAACCGGTTCTTGCCGGCGGCGTAGTCCACCTGCTCCCGGGCGATCTCCTCGCCGTTTTCGGTGAGGGTCAGCGTGCCGGCGCCGGCGCCGAGGCTGCTGAGCACCACACTGGCCTCGTAGCTCTCCCCTTCCCGCACGAACCGCGGCAGGTCCAGCCGTTCCAGCCAGACCTCCTCCCGGCCAGCATAGTCCACCGCCAACACGTCCACCTTGATGCCCCGGCCCCGCAGTTGATCCAGCTCCGAGGCGAGCCGGCCCTCGGTCTCCGTGCCGTCGGAGATCAGCACCACCCGGCCGGCGTTCTCCTCAGGAATCATCGCCGCGGACAGGCTGAGGGTCTGCTCCAGATTCGTCGCGTCGCGGTCCACCTGGGAGTTGATGACGCCCTCGAAGGCGACGCTTTTCTTCGGCGGCAGCTCCACCGCGGCGTTGCGGCCGAACACGACCAGGCCGGCCTCGTCGGTGGTGGGCTTGGCGGCGACCGCCCCGCTGAACAGTTCCAGCGCCTGGCTCTCCACGCTGCGGCCGACGCTATCGGAGACGTCCAGGGCGAACACCACGCTGGTCACGTCCCGCTCCCGCACCGCCCGCGGCTCCGCCAGGGCCGCGACGCACAACCCGAGCAGGCAGAGCCGCAGGAACGTGGAGGCCTCCGCCCGCGTCGTGCCCAATCCGCCGCGGTTCGCAACGGCCAGCCACCAGACCCACGGGGCGAACAGCAACAGCCCGAACAGCGTCGGCCGGGCGAACAGCACCCGGCGGTCGAGTTCCAGCCAGACGAATAGCCCGATCGCGATCAGCCCGAACGCCGCCAGCGGCCAGCCGTCCCGCCACCGCACCGGGGTGCGGGCCGCCGGGAACAGCGAGCGCCACAGCCGCTCCCCCGCGCCCGCCGGCTCACGCCGCCCGGCGGCGGTGAGGGTGGGCCGGCGGGGCGGCGGGGGGGCCATCGGGCGGGGGGCCGGGGCGAAGGGAACGAACCGAGCGGAACGGCGTCAGCTTACGGAACAACGTCGCCGCGGGCACAACCGGTTCACGACGAATCCGCGACCGGCGGGCCGCCGCGTCAGGGCACGAGCGTCACCAGCCGCCGGTTGCCCGTATCCGCGATCCAGACGCGGCCCGTTCGGTCCACATCCAGCCCCCAGGGGGTGACCAGCGGGCCGGTCCTCCCATCCGAGGAATCCGCGTCGCCGCTCCACCGGCCCAGCAGCGTGCCGTCGGCCCGCAGCGCCGTGATCCGGCCGCCGTGGTACTCCGGGATCCACAGTGTGCCGTCCGCGGCGCGGGCCAGGTCGTAGGGGCTGTGCAGCGAGACGGCGTCGTCCCCGCCCAGCACGCCGCGGTAGTCGCCCTCCGTCGTGAAGCGTTGAATGCGATCGCCGAAGGCGTCCGCGACCAGCACGAAGGCGTCGCCGCTCTCGCCGTCGCCGCCCGCGGAGGCCGGAGGGACCCAGGCCACGCCGCTGGCCCGGCTGAACTGCCCCGGCCCGGTGCCGAACGAACCGATCGACCGCAGCGGGGCGTTCTCCGGGTGAGGGCTGAAGACCTGCACGCGGTCGTTCCCGCCGTACTCGCCGACGTACAGCCGGCCGGCGTCGTCGGCGGTCACGGCGACGGGGAATCGAAAGTTGCCGGGTTCGTCCCCCTCCACGCCCCACTCGGTCACCACCTCCCCCGCGGTCGTAAACAGCACGACCCGGTGGTAGTGCGTGTCCGCCACCGCGACGAGCCACTCGTCCACACCCGGCGGGCGGTAGACGCAGATGCCCTCCGGGTTGCCCTGCACGTTGGAGGGCATGTCCCAGCGCCGCAGTTCCTCCCCCTCCGGCGAGAACACCAGCACCCGGCCGGCGTCGTCCAGCACGTACGCCTCGTTGCCGGGACCGATGCCCACGCCCCGCGGGGCCGGCAACTGCGGTCCGGCGTTCGGCGTCGCCCGCACCCGCACCTCCGCGAACCTCAGCGCCGGCCCGTCCGCCCCCCCGCCGTCGCACCCCGCCGCGACGCCGAGCAGAACCGCCGCCAGCAGGGCGAACGCCAGCCGCGTCGCCACCCGGGCCCCGACAGGCAGCGGCGGACCGGGACGATGATGCAGCACGGTGCGCGTTCCCGCGGGGTCGGTCAGTTCGGTGGTGGTGACGGGGCCGGCGGGGGCGGTGCGCACGACCGTCAGCGGCCCGTCCGCCTGCGGGGCCAACTCGAGCCGTTCGGCCCGAACGAACCGCCGGGGGCCGTCCGGCAGTTCATTGAGCGGCCCGAGCAGCGCCCCGGTCGCCCGGTCCGGCGGGTTCTCGTGCAGTTCGGTCGTCGGCCCGGCGAACCGCACTCGCCCGTCCGCCAGCGCCACGCAGTGGGTCGATTCCCTCAGCGCCGCCGCCGGGTCGTGGATGGCGAAGACGACGGAGCGCCGCACGCCGTCCGCGGTCCCGTCCCAATGCTCCCGCAACACGGCCCACAGCCCGGGCAGCGCGGCGGGGTCGACGTGAGCCAGCGGTTCGTCCAACACCAGCACGCCCGCCCCGCTCGCCACCGCCCGGGCGAGGGCCAACCGAGATCGCTCCCCCGCCGACAACGTCCCCGGCCGGCGGTCCGCAACGCCGGCGAGGCCGAAGCGATCCAGCAGCGCCTCCGCCGCCGCCTCGTCCCGCTCCGGCTGCACCGCGAGCAGGTGCCCCATCACCGTCTCCCCTGGCCACAGGCCGAGGTCCGAAGGAACCCAAAACAGTCCCCCCGCTTCGCCGTCGCCGCTAGGCGGCGCGCCCCGCTTAATCATCCCCGAACTCGGGGCCTCAAACCCCACCAACACCTCCAACAACGACGACTTCCCCGCCCCGCTCGCCCCCACCACCGCGGTGACGCCGGGGGGGATCGTCAGCGAGACGTCGTCCAGTCGCGGACGACCGGGGCGGCCGGGCAGCGAGACGTGCGACAGGGTGAACAGCGGGGCCGTCATCGCTGCACCATACCGACGGGCGCCCCCGCGAGCCGCGGCGCCGCCCACGCTCCCAGCGCCAACAGCACGGCCGGGAGGACGGTGTTGAGCAGGCAGAGCGCCCCCAGCACCGCATTGTGGCCGTAATGCATGAGGTTGTAGAGGCCCGGCGGGGCGGTCTCCAGCCCCGGCGGAAGCAGCACGGCGGCGGCGGCGACGTCCGCGGCGGCCCACAGCGTCAGCAGCCCCCCCCGCACCCACGCCGCCCGGCCGGTCAGGCCCCACCACAACCGCCCCCCCGCCCGCCGCTGGGACAGCGTGCCGGTTCGCAGCAACCGCGTGAGGAACCGCCCCGCGGTCCGGCCCTCGGCGAACGCCCGCAGCAGCGCCGCCCGCGGCAGGAGGACCACGGCGAGGGCAAGGATCAACGGAACCGCCGAGTCCCGCACCGCCCGCGCCCCCGGCCATCCGTGCGCCGCCGCGGCCGTCAGGCCGGCCTGCACGACCAGCCCCACGATCAGCGAACCGCACAGCCCCGGGGCGATCAGCCCCGCCAGCAGCACCGTCCCCGCCGGCCCCCGCACCCGGCCGACCGCCCACAGCAGTCCGGTCGCCACGGCGGCCGCCACGGTGCCGATCGCCAGCGATCGGCCGCACTCCGCCGCGAACTGCTGCGCCCGCCAGCCGCTTTCGGCCAGCGTGCGAAACCCCTCCGCCCCCGTCTCCCCGGCGACCACCGCGGCGGGAACGACCACCGTCAACCCGCCCGCCGCCGCGAGGGTCAGCCCGGCAACAAAGTTCGACCGCCGCGACGCTGGCGCCCGCCGTTCGTCCCGGCGTCCCGGCCCCGTCACGCCCCGCAGCCAGATCAGCAGCGGGACGAGCCCGACCAGTTGCACCGCCGCGGCCGGCCACGCCAGCCGGAGCGAATCCCACAGGTCGATCATCCGGGCGTGAGCGTCGAATAGCGTGACGGTCCACGCCGTCGTCCCAGCGAGGCTGGGCGTCTCGAACTGCCCGAAGGCGTACAGCCCCGCCACCCCCGCCGCCGGCCCGAACCGGGCGAGGGTTCGCAGCGCCCCTTCCTTCAGCCACGCCCCTAACGCCGAGGCCCCGCGGGGCCTCGGCGTTAGCGACCACATAAGTTTTCTGAGGAACACCGCGGACGCGGTGCGGGCCGGGGCGGGGGCGACGGCCAGCAACGCCGCCGCGGCGCAGACGCACCGGCCCCAGATCAGCGCCGCCGTCAGCGCCTCGTTCGCCCCCGGATCTGCGGCGAGCGACAACGAAAAATTGCTCCATCCGTAGCCGGTCAGCAGTTCGGGGACGAGCAGCGGGGCGAGCGTCGCCGCCCACCACAGCCCAGCCCGGTCCTCCCGCAGCCGCCGGGCGATCGGCGCCGCCGCGGGCAACGCCAGCCCGACGACCAACGCCGCCCGGACCAGCGAAAACAGGACGCTCGGCCACAGACTCACGCCGCGTCGCCGCTCGCCGAGGCGCCGGCCGTTTCTTCGCCGGACAGCCACGCCAGTACGGCGTCTCGATGCGGGGCCAGCCCCGCCAGCGGCACGGCGTCGCGGGCCAAACCCGCGAACTGCTTCACGTCCTCCGGCAGCGGCCCGGAGACCGGCGTGAGCGGAATCTGCCGCGACGGCCCGTTCGCCAGCCGCACCGCGACCTCTTTGCCAAGCAGATAATCCGCCAGCCGGGCGGCGTGCGCCGCGTTCGGGCCGCCTCGGGTCAGGGCGACAGTATTCGGGATGCAGATCGGCGCCGGTCCGGGCGGGCCGGGGACTTCGACGGGCAGCGTCTCGACCGGAGCGCCGGCTTCGATCGCGAGATAGGCGTCGTCGGTGTCGGTCCAGCCGCAGGCGACCGTGCCGGCGGCGACGAGGTCCTTCACCGCCGCGTTGCCGGACGCCGTGACCGCTCCGGCGTCGTCCAAACGCTCCGCAAACGCCCGCAGCCCGTCGTCGCCCAACTCGCGGTGGAGCAACGAAAAGTGCGTCAGCGTGGTGCCGTAGCGGGGGTTGGCGTAGGCGAAGCTGAGGTCCGCCTCCTTGGCGAGTTCCGCCTCGACCGCCTCGCGGGTGGCGGGCAGGCGGTCAGTGTTGACGATCCAGACCCGCAGCCGGCCGCCGAAGCCGCACCAGAGGCCTTCGGGGTCGCGGTGCTGCGGCGGTGTGGCCTCCCACGCCTCCCCCCGGTGCGGGGCGAGCAGCCCGCGGGCGGCGAGGTCCTCCGTGCCGCCGCGTTCGTTGTTCCAGAACAGGTCGCAGACGGGGGCGTCGGCCTCGCGGATCAGCGACCCGACCAGCGACAGGCTTTTTGTGGCCTCCGTGTCGAACTTGGCCCGTACGTGGACGCCGGTGCGGGATTCGAACTCCCGCAGAATCGGCTCGGCGTGCAGGCGGTCCGCGGCGCAGTAAAGGACCACCTCCTCCCCGCCGCGGCCCCCGCAGCCGGCGGCGCCAAGGAACAGGCCCGCTGACGCCGCCCCGAGGAACGCCCGCCGGGACGCGGCGGCCTCATTCATCGTCGGCGCCCGGATTGCCGGCGGCGTCAGCGCCGGGGCCGAGGGCGTCGAAGTACCGTTGGATGCCGCCGCGATACCCGGGGGGCACGTCCTCGGCGAAGATCGCCTCGTCCACGCCCTCCTTCACCCGGGCGAGGTTCTCCATGTACTCCGTGGTGCGTTCGCCGCGTTCGCTGTCGCCCTTGGATTTGAGACTCATCAGCGTTTTGCCGGCGACGAGGTGGCTCTTGGAGACCTCGGTGCGGAAGCCGGTTTTGGCGTCGGGGGCTTCGTCCATGGCGCGACCGTCGACCTCCTCGCGCTCGCCGCGGCCGGTCCCGCCGCTGCTCTCGCCGTCGCCGTCCCCCTCACCGTCGCCGTCTCCCTCACCGTCTCCCTCACCGTCGCCGGAGCCGCGGACGCTGCCCGCGGTCGCCTCGGTCGCCTGCTGCCCGCTCTCGGCGAGCATCTCCTCATAGACCTCGAGAAACTCCGCCATGGAGGCGGCGTCGGCGGCCTCCTGGCCTTCCAGTTCGCCCATCTCGTTGAGCTGTCCGGCCTGCCGGGCCGCTTCGAGGGCCTGCTCCAACTCGGCCATGTCGCGGGCCGCCTGGGCGAGCTTTTCGGTCTCCAGCCCGGCCTGTTCGAGCACCGCCTTGGCGGCTTCCGCGGCCTGCTTCATCGCGGCGCGGCTGGCCTCCGGGGAGCCCTCGCCGTTCGCTTCGGCCTTCGCCTGCTCGGCGGCGTTACGCAACTGTTCGCCGGCCTGCCGCATCGCCTCGGCGAGGCGGTCGTCGCCGGCGTCGTTGCGGGCGAAGTTCTCCAGCTTGCGGGCCTGCTCCCGCAGGGCCTGCATCTTCTCGGCCCGGGCGGCGGGGTCGGATTCGTTCGCGGCCTCGGCGGCCTCGGCCATCATGCGGTTCAGGGCTTCGCGGACGCTCTCCGCGCTTCCCTGCTTCAGATCGCTGAGCCACTTCTTCCGCTCGTCGGCGTCCGGGTTTATGCCCAGACTGCGGCGGTCGTCCTCCTCGGCGAGCAACCCGCGGGCCTGCTCCGCGCTGACGTTCCGCCACAGTTTGCCGAGGTCCGCCCGTCGTTCGGCCAGCTTTTCGCGGTTCGCCTTCACCTCGCCCCGCTTGGTCTGCTTGAGGTCGGCGGCGAGCTTCTGGACCGCGGAGGCGACCTCCGGGGAGAGTTCGCTCTCCGGCTGCGAACGCTTCAGTTCCTCCGTCCGCCGCTTCGCTTCGTCCGCGGTGCGTTCGGAGTTCTTCGCGGCGGTTTCCGCTTCCTTCGCGGCGGCGACGGCCCCGAACGGGTCGACCCGGGGCACGAGGAACAGCGTGCCCACCAGCACCGCCAGCGCCGCCCCGGCCGGGATCAGGCGCCGGCCCGGCAGGTCGAAGGGGACCGCGGCCGCGGGGTCGACGGCCGGCACGCGGGCCGCGGCGTCGGCGAGGACCAGCGGGGCGAAGGCGGGCGCCCGCTCGTGGCGGTCCAACTCCGCCGCGGTGAGGAACAGGTCTTTCGTGCCGGCGAAGCGGTCGGCCCGATTGGCGGCGTCCTCCCGCGTCGGCCGTTCCCGGAAGGCCCACGCCAGCCCGAGGGCCAGCAGCGCCGCGACCGGCACAGCGGCGGCGATCAGCGTGGGCAGCCAGTCCGGCCGCCACCAAGCCAGCGGCACCAGACAGGCCCCGGCCACGCAGCCCGCGGCGGCGGCCCACAGCAGCGCCCGACCGAACGCCGCCCAGGCGAGGCGACGGCGGATCGCGGAGAGCATCCGGTCCAACTCGCGGGGCGGTGAGGTCGGCGACATCGCGGCGGGTCCGGTGGGAGTCAGGGGGCTTCAGTCTAACGATTCGCCGACGCGTCCGGGTTCTTGAACGGCGATCACTGATACGAACAACGCAGCGGGAGGCGGACCGTGTTCATTTCGCCGCCGTTTCGTCCGGGGTGAGGGAGCCGTCGCCGTCGGCATCGAACCGCACGAAGGCATCCCGGGGGCCGACGAACTCCGCCCAGGTGACCGCCCCGTCGCCGTTGCGGTCGGAGCGGCGGAACCACTCCGGGCCCTCCTCGGTCGGAACGCTCGGCTCGCGGCCGCGGATCGTCTCCAGTTCCTCCTCCGACGGCGGGCGGTCCGGGGCCCGGCCGGGGCCGAGGTGCAGCGTGAACCGGCCGATCAGTTCGCCGGGGACCACCGCCCCGTCACCGTCGCGGTCCAGCGAGGCCAGCGCCCCGCTGTCCGACCCGGAGGCGGCGAAGGCCCCCGCGGCGGCGACCCGCTCGGCCGGGGTCAGTCGACCGTCGCCGTTCGCGTCCAGCAGGCCGAACAACTCCGACCGCGCCGCCTCGCTGAGCAGGTAGATCCGGCTGTTCGCCAACCGTTGATCCTCCTCCAGATAGGCCCGCACTTCCTCCCGGGTCGCCTGGCCGTCGCCGTCGCGGTCCACGTCCTCGAACTCCGGCCCGCCGGGGAGGTTCGCGGCGGGAAACTCCATTTCGTCGAGGTAGTCGTTGGCGTCGGCGTCCGCCCGCACCATGTCCAGCAGGCCCAGCGAGATCGCGTCGGAGCCCAGCAGTTCGACCCGATCCGCCGCAAACTCGACCTCCAGCCCCGGCTCCCCGGCGGCCTCGTCGGCGTCCACGGTGAGGGTGAGGGAGCGCCGGTCCGGCACGACCGTCAGCCGCTCCGGCGCCCGGTTCTCGACCACGGCGAGCCGCGGCAGGCCGAAGCTGCGGGCGATCAGCCGCACGCTCAGTTCGAGGTGCGGCTCCGGCGGCGTTTCGGAGGTCCCGTAACGGGCGGCGAGGTCCGCGGACAGTCCGGGCGCCGCCGCGGGGGAGAGCAATCGAAAGGGGCTGGAGGGCGGAAAGTGTCGGCGTTCGGCCCGCTGCGTCGCGGAACGGAAGGGCGCCAGTTCCGCCGCGGAGAGGGTACCGTCGGCGTCGAAGTCGTACGGCCCGGCGACGCCGTGGCTGATCGACTGGTCGTTCCGCAGTTCCTCCGGGGTGAGGCGG
The DNA here is from genome assembly GCF_007743815.1 of Alienimonas californiensis. GTDB lineage: Bacteria > Planctomycetota > Planctomycetia > Planctomycetales > Planctomycetaceae > Alienimonas > Alienimonas californiensis. The sequence continues at coordinate 3,789,795 of NZ_CP036265.1, read as the reverse complement.
CCGTCGCCGTCCGCGTCCAGGACGTGGACCACGTCCGCGGCGTCCCCGCCGGCGAAGCGTTGCCGAACCCGCAGCGGCGGCCCCATCACCCCCTCGACCCAGGCGCGGAATTGCTCGGCCGGCAGGCCGGACTCGTCGGCGGCGTCGAACAGGGCGAGCAATTCTTCGACGGCGTCATTGGCGTTCGCACCGGCGCCCAGCGCCCGGGGGGTCGGCGTGCGGGCGGCCTCGGCCCGGGTGACGCGGCCGTCGCCGTCGGCGTCCACGGAGGCCAGCAGCGTGTCCCGATAGCGTGCGGCGGAGTCCGTGAAGGGCTGGCGATCGACCGTCACGTCCACCGCCACCCGCACCGGCCCGCGAGGGGCGAGCAGCAGGAACTCCACTCGTCCCGGCGGCGCCTCGGCGGCGAACGTCCCCCCGGCGGCGAGTCCGCTGGCGAGAACGGCGGCGGCGAGGCGGGCGAGCATGTGGCGAGTATCCCGCGGACGACGCATCGGCGAAAGGGGATACGCGGCGGGACAGTCTTCATGCGCAACCCCGCGTTCGCGCCGCCTCACGGCGACGGCGAACCGGGGAAGGCCCTCACCCCAACCGCAACCCAGCCGGGAGGCTTTCGCCGAACGCCAGGCCCTCTTCCTCGTGATCCAATCGACCGCCGTCCCGCACCAGGGCCACCCAGTGCGAGGGGGCGTCCTCCTCGGCGAGCCACTGCATCACGCGGAGCTGCGGCTCCCGGGCGAAGTCGAGGTAGCGGTCGCCAGTTTTGCGGGCCAGCTGCACGACCGGCCAGAGCGGCGGGCGATTGTCGTCGGCGTCGGGCAGCGACTCGAACTGCCCGATGAGCGAATCGGCCCAGTCTGCGGCGACGCGGGCGGGAACGACGCTGTTCGCCGGGCCGTACAGCGGCACGCGGGCGCCGGTGCGGCCGACGGCCCACCAGAGCGTCTCCCGGCGGCCGGCGTTCTCCTCCTTCGCCGCCAGCTTGACGAAGGCCCGACCGAGCGTTTCCCGCTCGCCGGTCGGCAGGCGCTCCAGCGAGGCAAGCAAGCGCAGCAACTCCGGATCCGCCGCGGGGCCCTTCTTCCCGCCACTCTTCACCGCTCCCATCAGCGGCGAGGCGAGCGCCCTTTGCTGCCCAGCTTCCAGCCCGCCGCCGATCCGCCGCCAGAGGACGTGCGACTGGCTGACGACCGCCGGGTCCGCATGGGCCAGGCGGCCGTGCAGGCGGCGCCAGGTCTCGGCGACGCGCCAGTCGTCCAGCGCCACGCCGTAGCCCGGCCGCAGGGCGTAGCCGAGCAGGTTCAGCCAGCGGGCCTCCCGGGCGGACGACTCCCGCCGGCCCGATTCGCGATCCATCAGCCCTTCCCACAGGCTCCGCAGCAGGGTGGGCGGCCAGTCGGAGCGGGGCGAACCGGCGGCCTCGGCGAGGGCGTCGTTCACGTCCCGCGGTTTGAGCGAGGGCTTCATCGAGCCGTCCGCCGAACCGAAGGCGTCGTCCAGCACGGCCTCCAGCGCGGCGAGCGTTTCGTCGTCCGCCACCCCGGCCGCCTCCCCGGCGCCGGCGTGGGCGGAGAGATCCGTGCGGGTCGTGCTGCGGACGTCGAACGACAACCGCCACCGGTTGCCGGACGTGCCGTCCTCCCGCCGTTCCCGCACGGCGAGGTCCAGCGTGCCGATCTCGGACAGCCCCGCTTCCAGCAGCGCCGGCAGTTCGTCGCCCTCCTTCCCCTTCGCCTTGAGGACCGTGCGGATCAGCGGCAGGGAGGCGAACTGCGTTTCGTCCACCGCATGCACGGAGCCGGCGGGGTCGGTCAGACGCACCCCGCTGCTGAACACCGGCAGCTCGACCGGCCGGCCGACGCGAACCCGCACCGGGGTGTCCGGCAGGCGGACCGTTTCGCCCGGTCGGGTGCCGGCCGGGACCACGCAGACGGCCCGCGGCTCGCCGTGCTCCCCGTCCTCGGCCCCAAGGTAATAAGTGCGGGCGAGGCCGGCTTCGACCCGCACGCCCAGCCCCCGCCGCACCAGACCGAAGTACGCCGCCCCGCGGGAGACGGCGAGGTCGAGCCGATCGTTCGCCAGCACGACCGGGCGGTCGCCGGTCGGGAACCAATCGGAGAGAGCCCCCAGCAGGCGGTCCCGCAGCACCGGGGAGGCGAAGAAGCCGCCGTTGAACAGGACCGCGTCCGGCCGGGCCGGTTCGCCCTCGCCCGCCCCTGCGACGGCCCCGTGGGTGGAGAGGAAGCGGGCGAGGTGCCGGGTGATGCCGGCGTCCGCGGCGTAGGGCAGGCCGACCTCGCGGAAGCCCGCGTCTTTGCGGTCCGGCACGGCGGTGACGGGCACGGTCGGCAAGAAGCCCTCGAGGAGGGCCGCGCGGGCGGCGTCGCCGTCGGCGGAGACGCTCAGCCCGCCGGCCACCAGCGCCCGCCCGGCCCCGGGCAGCGTGACGGTGACGGACGCCGGGGCGTCCTCGCCCAGCAGCGTTTCTTTCGCCCGGCGGCTCTGGCGGACCAGCACGTCCCACTGCTTCGGGGCCAGCTCCGTGCCGTCCTTCTTCAGCCGGTCTTCGAGGTGATGGGCGAGGGCCAAGTCGAGGTTGTCGCCGCCGAGGATCAGGTGCTCGCCGACGGCGACGCGGTGGAACTCGACCTTGCCGTCAGTCGCGCCGCCTAGCGGCGACGGCGAAGCAGGGGGCTTCACTCTGATGAGCGCGAAGTCGCTGGTGCCGCCGCCGATGTCGCAGACGAGGACGTTGGTGTTCGGGGCGACCTGTTCCTGCCAGTTGTCGGGGTGCCGGGCCAGCCAGGCGTAAAAGGCCGCCTGCGGTTCCTCGATCAGCACGACCCGCGGCAGCCCGGCGGTGCGGGCGGCCTTCACCGTGAGTTCCCTCGCGACCTCGTCGAAGCTGGCCGGGAGGGTGAGGACGACGTCCTGCTCCGCCAGCGGGGCGTGCGGGTGGGCGTGATCCCACGCCGCCCGGAGGTGGGCCAGCAGGGCCGCGGAGGCCTCCACCGGGGAGAGCCGCTCCACGCCCTCCGCCGCGTGCCAGGGCAGCAGCGGGGCGGTGCGGTCCACGCCGGGGTGGCACAGCCAGGACTTCGAACTGCTCACCTGCCGACCGGGCACCTTCGCCCCGTGGTCCCGGGCGAACGTGCCGACGGCCCACTCCGGCACCGCGCCCTTCGCCCCGGTTCCCACCGCCGCCGGGTCGCCCCACGGGGGGGCGAGGGCGTGCGGGGGGAACTCGCCCTCGGCGGGGCAATAGAGGAACGACGGCAGGTTCTCCCGCCCCTCGACCGTGCCCGCGGCGACGAGTTGCGGGATCGTCCAGGTGCGGACCCGAGTGCCGGCGGCGCCCGCCTCACCGGCCGCGGTGTCGACGAAGGCGACGGCGCAGTTCGTCGTGCCCAGGTCGATCCCCACGATGTAGCGGGGGGGAGCGGCGGCGTCGGTGGTTGGGTCGGGGTTCGTCACGATGCGGGCATGATCCGCTCCGGCGATGCGTGAACAACCCAGACGCCCCAAGCCGGAGCCATGGCTCCGGCTTAGGTCGCGTCGCCGAGGAACGCCCGGGGGTGGGCGCTGGTGAGGCTCGTCGCCTCCGTCCGGGTGAAGCCGCAGGCGGATTGCAGCCGCTCGAAGGCGATCGACAGCGGGCAGGCCGAGCCGACGAGGTGCTCCCCGCCCGGGGCCCGGCAGGCGAGGTCCTCGCCCACTTCCAGCTCCCAAGCCCCCAAGGTGAACCGCCCCGGCCCCAGCCCGGCCGCGGTGACGGCGTCGCTGACGACCGCACAGCGGTCGAGCCCCGCCAGTGCGATCACGTCCCGCAGAAACCAGAACGGGAGATGGACGCCGTCGGCGATCAGCGTGAACCGCAGCCGGTCCCGCAGGGAGAGCGCCCGGTGGATCACGTTGTCGTGCCGCGGCAGGCTCGCCGGGCAGCCGTTGCCGAGGTGCGTGAACAGGGTCAGCCCGGCGTCGCACGCCGCGGCGAGCTCGTCCCGCGACGGGTCGCAGTGCCCCGCGGCGACCGTCACCCCGGCGTCCGCGAGCAGCCGGGTGACGGCGAACCCCGGGTCGCGTTCCGGAGCGAGCGTGACGAGCCGCACCAGCCCGCCGCCGGCCTCCAGCAACCGGTGCATCGCCTCCGCGTCGGCCGGCCGGGCGTGGGCGATCGGGTGGGCACCGATGTAGCCGGCGGTTTCGTTGAGGAACGGCCCCTCGACGTGCAGACCGACGATCAGCCGGCGGGCGAGTTCGTCCTGCTCCCGCAGTTCGGCGAGCCGCCGCAGGCGGCGGCCCATCGCGTCGAGGTCGTCCGTGATGACCGTCGGCAGGAACCCGGCGACGCCGTCCACGGCGATGCGTGCGCAGGCGGCGTGCAGGTCGTCGGCGGTGAGGCCGTCGCGGTTGAAGTCGACGCCGGCGTAGCCGTTCACCTGCAAGTCGAAGAACGCCGGCGGGTTGTGCGGCCCGCTCATCGGTTCGACAACTTCGACGCCGCCGCCTCGTCCAGCATCAGCGTGCAGTCGGCATGCTGTTGAAGGATGGACGCCGGCACCTCCGGCGTGACCGGCCCCTCGACCGACGCCCGCACCGCGTCCGCCTTCCGCTCGTCCGGCACGGAGCAGACGATCATGCGGCTCTGGAGAATCTGCCGGACGGACATGCTGAGGGCTTGTTTCGGTACGGCCTCCAGCGAGTCGAACCAGCCCTCGCCGTGTTGTTGCCGACGGCAGGCCTCGTCCAGGTCGACGACCAGATAGGGGTCGCGGGTCTCGAAGTCCGCCGGCGGATCGTTGAAGGCGAGGTGCCCGTTCTCGCCGATGCCGACGAACGCCACGTCGATCGGCTGGGCCGTCAGCAGGTCGCCCACCCGGCGAAGTTCGGCGTCCGGGTCGGCCGCCTCGCCGTTCAGTTCGTGAAACGCCTTCAGCGGGACTTTGCTGACGAACCGTTCCCGCAGATACCCCCGGAAGCTGGCCGGGTGGTCCAGCGGCAGGCCGAGGTATTCGTCGAGGTGAAAGCCGACGACCTTCGACCAGTCAATGTCCGGTTCCTTCACCAGCGCCGCGAGCACTTCGAACTGACTGGCCCCGGTGGCGACGATCAGGGCCGCGGAGCCATTTTCCGCGATGGCCCTGCGAAGCACGTCGGCTCCGCGGGCGGCGGCGGCCCGCCCCATCGCGGCGGCGTCGGAATGGATTTCGATTTGCATCGATGCAGCTTACGGAGCGAACCCTCGGCGCCGCGACCTCACCCGCCGGTCGCCGACTCCCACAGGCGCCACGCCGTACGGACGGCCAGCGCCAACTGGATCGCCGCCCCGAGACCCGCTGCGGCAAAGGTCCACAGCGGCGGCCGCGGCGTCACGCAGGTGCCCAGATACAGCAGCGCCCCGGCCAGCAGCGGCCCGCCGAGCACGGTGAGAGCCTGGGCGACGACGATCGCCGTGACCCGCTCCGCCCCGCCGGCCAGCACCACGGCGGCGATGCCGGCCGCGGTCAGCAGCGCCGCGACCGTCAGCCCACGGACCCAGCCGGATTCGAGCGAGGTCCCCTTCCCCAGCCCGTCCGCCAGCAGCGTGCCGCCGATCAGGGCGTTGCCGAGGAAGGACCCCAAGGCCCCCGCGCAGATGCCGATCGCGAAGATCGCCACCGCCCACCCGCCGAACAGCGGCTCGAGTTGCCGGGCCAGATCGGCCGTCGAGGCCACCTCGGCGCCGCCCGCCCGCCCGTGCAGGGTGGCGGCGGCGGTCAACAGAATCGTTCCCGTCATCGCCCCCAGCGCCGCCGCCCCGAGCACCGCCTCGACGCTCGCCCGCCCCCCGTCCGCCCGCGTCCAGCCTTTTTCCTTGACGAGATAGGCCTGATAGAACGCCCCGGCGACGGAGAAGGTCGTCGCCACCAACCCCAGTAACGGCACGCCCAGCGCTCGCAGGTCCCCGCCGGGCGCCGAGGGGATCAGTCCGCGCAGCGCCTCCGAGATCGACGGCCGGGCGAAGGCCAGATTGACGAGGAACGCCGCCGCCATCACCGCAACCAGCGCCCGCATCAGCCCCTCCAGCTTGGCGTAGAGCCCCCGCAGCCCGAGCACCGCGGCCACCACAACCCCGTTCACCCCCAGCAGAATCGCGGCGGTCGCCCAATCCGGGAACGCCCCGCCGTCGGGCCCCAGCAACAGCGGTTCGAGGGCGGTGACGACGGCGAAGTTGTTGCTCGACTGAAAACCGACCACCACCAGAAACAGCGTCCCCCCGACCAAAACTGCGACCGGCCGGCCCAGGCGGGCGGCGAGCTCGTCGCACGGACTGCCGGCCAACGCCGCCCCCACCCGGGCCGCCAGCGCCACGGTCCCGGCCATCACGGCCGCGGCGAAGACGAGGACCCACAGCAGCCGCGATCCGCTCGCCGCTCCGACCTGCGAGGCGGTCAGAATGCTGCCCGGCCCGAGCACCACGCTGGCGACGATGATCGCCGGCCCCAGATCCCGCAGCCGAAACCGCGGACCCGGTCCGTCAGCCGACGGTTCGTCTGACGAGTTGCGGGGGGGTTCGAGCGGTCCGCGGACGGACGAATTAGAAGCGTGCGATGTGATCGTGCCGTCTCGTCGGGTCGCCGGATTGCCGGCCGCTCACGGTATCGCGACCCCGTCCGCCGCCGCCACCGTGCCGACATTGTCCGACGACGGGCTCCCGACGACGGGGACGGTGCCGACGTGCGCCGTTGCGGAGACCCAAACGCAAATCGCCCGCGAAGATCGCGGGCGTCGAACCGCCCCGATCCCGGGGCGACAGTCAAAGAGAGCTCCCCGAGTAGGATTCGAACCTACAACCTAGCGGTTAACAGCCGCTCGCTCTACCGTTGAGCTATCGGGGATCGAGGATCGTCGCGGCGGCGCCCAAGAGGGACGGCCGAAGCGGCGGGGCGGAACGGTAGGGTTCTCGCCAAACTTTCGCAAGCCCTGACACCCGCAGTTCCCGACCGGTTCGCCCGCGGGCGCCTCAGCCGATCGTGCGGTCCTTTACCAACGTCACTTCGCGGCCGCTGTCGGCGTAGGTGACCTCGGTCATGAACGAGCGCATCAGCATGATGCCGCGGCCGCAGGGACGGTCGAGATTCTCCTCCGCCGTGGGGTCCGGCACGTCGCCGGGATCGAAACCCTCGCCCTGATCGCGGATCACCACGCGGGCGGATTCCTCGTCCAGTTGGCACATCACGCGGACGACCTTGTCCTCGGAGCGTTTGTTCCCGTGCTTAATCGCGTTGACCAGCGCCTCCTCCAAAGCCAGCCGCATCCCGAACAGGTCCCGCTCCGTGTAGCCGAGGCGCTCCAAGGACTTGAGAATGCGGTTCTGCGCGGCCATACCGGCCTCGGTGTCGCTGGGGATCGTCAGCGCGAACTTTTCGCCAGCTGCAGCCGCCATCAAATCGTCACCGTTGGAATCGGGAACGAGGTCGCCGAATGCTCGCCCGGCGAGACGTCCGCCGGGTCGGGACCTCAGAGCGGAAAGTCCGGGTCAGAACCCTTCGAGGGCTCGCTCCTGGTCTTCGCGAATGTCGAATAATTTGTTCAGCTTGGTGATCGCGAACACCTCGTAAATCTCCGGCCGGACACTGCACAACTTCAGTTTGCCGCCCGCCGCCTTCACCTTCTTGTCCATGGTGATGAGCTTGCCGAGGGCGGCGCTGGAGAGGTACTCGACGTTCTCGAAGTCCAGCAGGATCTTCTGACGCCCGTCGTCGTCCACCAGACTGAACAGCTGGTCGCCGATGTGCTGGATATTGGTCTCGTCGAGGATCTTCTTGTCGACGAATCGGGCGACGGTCACACCGTCGATCTCCTCGACGTTGATTCGGCGGTGGTCGGCCATCGGTACTCTCGGCAAGCGGGGCGGGTCGCAAATCTTGCGGCCCGGGGCGCAGGCGGTCAAGCGATTCCGCGGCGGAGGGGGCGCCCCCGCGGCGGCGGGGACTGATCAGGGAGGTCGCGGGCCGTGGGGGGACCCTCAGGGGCGTCCCGGGGGCGGCAGACGGTTGGGTTCGTCCCGAAACGCCGGTCGATCCGCCCGCACCGCCAGTTCGTCGAGATTCAAGCCGCCTTTCTGCTCCGCTTCCAGAAACTGCAGGCGACGTTCGAGCCGGTGCAGTTGGGCCTGGACGGCTGGGGGGATCTCCTCGGCCCGGGCGGTGCGCGGGGGGCGGGGGACCTCCGGGTAGCCGAGTTGCCGCTGGAGCGCCGCGAACAGGTACAGCGGGTCCTTGCCGCGATTCGCCCAGGCGATGCGGCCCTCCGCCTCGCCGAACAGCAGGTCGAACGGCACCGTCACCTCCCGATCGCCGTCAGCCCGCCGCTTCAGTTCGAGGAACCACCCGCTGCGGCGATAGAGCAGTTCGGCGAAGTCCACCTCGCCGATCGCCCGCCGCATCGTCTTGATCCAGCCGGACCAGGTCTCGTCGTAAAACGGGTCCGCGGCGACCGCGGTCAGGCCGGCCGTGTACCCCAGCCGACTGCGGGCCAGCGTTTCGAACTGGTAGAGAAACAGCCCGCGGCGGGAGGGGGCGTCGTCCACCTCGCGGGCCTCGGAGCGGATCGGCCGATCGCCGGTCATGTACCCGGCGAGGCGTTCGAGGATCAGGAACGCCAGCGTGCTGTCGAACTTCGTGCGGTCCTCCTCCCCCTTCCCCACCACGAAGGCCTGAAAGGGGGTGAAGTAGAAGTTCAGCCGCTCCATCGCCGGGCTCATCCGGCCGGACTGGCGGAGTTCGTCGTTCAGCAGGTCGATCGCCACCGGCAGACGGGTCGTGGCGAGCAACTCCTCGCGCACCTGGCCGAGCGCTTCCTGCGTGGGCACGCCCTCCGCCAGGCGGCCGCGGAGCGTGCGGAAGAAGTGCCGCTGCTCGACGTACTCTTCGCGGGGGAGCGGCGTTTCCGTCATGCGTGCATCGTAACGCGGAGGCCCGGCCGGGCGTCCGCGTTACTTAGAGACCCGATTGGGACAGTCGCGGCCCGCTTCCACGTCGCTGAGGTTCGCCAGCGTGGTCTCCGCGATCGCGGTGAGGGCCTCGCGGGTGAAGAAGGCCTGATGCCCCGTCACCAGGACGTTGGGGAAGGTCAGCAGGCGGGCGAGTTGGTCGTCGGCGAGGGTCTCGTCGCTGACGTCGCGGAAGAACACCTCTTCCTCCTCATAGACGTCCAGGGCCAGCGAACCGATCTTGCCGCTCTTCAGGCCGGCTAGCACGGCGGCGTGGTCGACGACGGCGCCGCGGGAGACGTTCACCAGCATCACGCCCGGCTTCATCGCGGCGAGGGCGTCGGCGTCGATCAGCCGGAGGGTCGCGTCGTTCAGCGGGCAGTTCAGCGTGATCACGTCCGACTCCGCCAGCAGGCGGGGCAGGTCGACGTATTCCGCCCCGGCGGCGAGGGCGTCCGGGTTCTGCTTCGGGTCGACCGCCAGCACGCGGCAGCCGAACCCGCGGAGGATTTGCACGACGCAGGTCCCGATCGCCCCCGTGCCGACGACCCCGCAGGTCTTGCCGTACAGGTCGAAGCCCAGCAGCCCGGAGAGGGCGAAGTTGTGCTCCCGCACCCGGTTGTAGGCCCGGTGAATGCGGCGGTTCAGGCAGAGAATCAGCCCGAGCGTGTGCTCCGCGACCGCGTGCGGCGAGTAGGCCGGCACCCGCACCACGGCGAGGCCCCGGTCCTGCGCGGCGTCCAGATCGACATTATTGAACCCCGCGCACCGCAGGGCGATCGCCTTCACGCCGAGGTCGGCGAGGGCGTTTGCCGCTGCGGCGTCGCAGCGGTCGTTGACGAAGATGCAGACGGCGTCCGCCCCCTCGGCGAGGGGGGCGGTGTCCGCGGACAACGTCGCCTCGACGAATCGCACCTCATGCGGGGAGCCCTCCGCGGCAGCGGCGAAGAACTCCCGGTCGTAGGGCTTCGCGCTGAACAGGGCGATCTGCACCTTCGCCTCCAAGAAAGGGGGGGCCGTCACGCCGAGGCCCCGCGGGGCCTCGGCGTTAGGCGGCGTGGGTCGACTCGAACTCCTGCATCGCCTCGATCAGCTTGTCGACGCCGGCCGGCGGGAAGGCGTTGTACAGGCTGGCCCGCATGCCGCCGACGCTGCGGTGGCCCTTCAACGTCTTCAGGCCGCGTTCGTCGGCGTACTTGATGAAGGCGGCGTCGGTCTCCTCGTTGCCGGTGACGAAGCACACGTTCATCAGGCTGCGGCTGCCCTTCGCCGCGGTCGGTTTGAAGAGCTTCGAACTGTCCAGGTAGTCGTAGAGCTTCGTCGCCTTCGCCTCGTTCCGCTCGCCGATGGCCGACAGGCCGCCTTCCTTTTCAATCCATTCGAGCACCAACATCAGCACGTAGATGCCGAACGTCGGCGGGGTGTTGTAGAGGCTCTGGCCCTCCACGTAGGTCTTGTAGTCCAGCATCGCCGGCACCTCGCGGCACTTCCGCTCCAGCAGATCGTTCCGCAGGATCGCCAGCGTCACGCCGCTGGGGCCGAGGTTCTTCTGAGCCCCGGCGTACAGCAGGCCGTACTTGGAGACGTCCACCGGCCGGGAAAAGATGTCGCTGCTGGCGTCGCACACCAGGAACGCGTCGCCGGGGGGCGTCGGCTCCGTGGGGAACTGCGTGCCGAAGATCGTGTTGTTGCTGGTGAAGTGAACGTAGGCCGGGTCGTCGCTGTAGGTCGTCTCCGCCGGGGAGGGGATGCGATCGAAGTTCGTGGCCTCGCTGCTGCACGCGGTGTGCACCTTGCCGAACAATTTCGCCTCCTTGCCGGCTTTCTTGCTCCAGGAGCCGGTCATGAGGTAGTCCGCGGTGCCGCCGTCCGGCAGGAAGTTCATCGGGCACATGGCGAACTGAAGGCTCGCCCCGCCCTGCAAAAAGAGGACGGAATAGCCGTCCGGGACGTTCGCGATCTTGCGGATCAACGCTTCGGCCCGCTCGATGATCGCGACGAACGGCTTGCCGCGGTGGGAGTGCTCCATGATCCCGACGCCGGTGTCGCCGAGGCTCATTAGGTTCCGGCCGGCTTCCTCCAGCACGCTTTCCGGCAGCACCGCGGGGCCGGCGGAGAAGTTGTAGTGACGCAGGGGCGCGGACATCGGGGCGAGGTCGGGAAAGCGGGCGCGACGGGTTCGAAGGATTCGCGCGGCACTGTGCCGGGGCCTTCGCGGCGGGTCAACGGGACGGCCCTCACGGCCCGACAGGCGCGGGTATCCTTCGGTTCGTCCTCCCCCCCACCCTTCCCCCAGGCCGGAGGCATGCCTCCGGCTTGGGCCCCGCGTGACTGAGACCTCACCCGCATGAGCGAACCCACCCCCATGATGGCCCGCTATCTGGAGGTGAAAGCCGAGCACCCCGGCACGCTGCTGCTCTTCCGGATGGGGGACTTCTACGAGCTGTTCTACGAGGATGCCGAACTCGCCGCGAAGCACCTCGGCATCACGCTGACCAGCCGGGACAAGGGCTCCAGCAACCCGGTACCGATGGCCGGGTTCCCCCATCACGCGCTGCGGAACCACCTCTCGAAGCTGATCCGCAAGGGGCACCGCGTCGCCGTCTGCGAGCAGATGGAGGACCCGGCCACGGCGAAGGGGATGGTGCGGCGGGAGGTCACGCAGGTCGTCACCCCCGGCACGCTGACGGACGACGACCTGCTCGAACCGAACCGGTCGAACTTCCTAGCCGCCCTGCACCGCCCCCGCGGCAAGGCGGCGAAGGGCGGGCGGGTCGGGCTGAGTTGGCTGGACGTCAGCACCGGCCGGTTCGTCACCGCGGACCTCGCCCCGGCCGATTTGCCGGACGAACTGGCCCGCATCGCCCCCGCGGAACTGCTGATCGCCGAGGGGACCGAAGTCCCCGAGGCCGCCGAGAGAATCGGCTCCCTCGTCACGGAGCGCCCGGCGTACGCCTTCGGCACGGACGCGGCGATCAAGCGGCTCACGGAGCACTTCGGCACCGGCACGCTGGCGGGGTTCGACCTGGACGACGCCGGCCCCGGCGTGGCCGCCGCCGCGGCGCTGCTGGAGTACGCCGCCGACACCCAGAAGGCCGCCCTCCCGCACATCACCGGCCTATCGCCCTACCGCTGCGACGACTGCCTGCGGATCGACGAGGCCACCCGCCGCAGCCTCGAACTGACCCGCACGCTCCGCGACGGCGATCGAAGCGGGTCGCTGTTGGACGTGCTGGACGAAACGAAGTCCCCGATGGGCGCCCGCCGGCTGGCGGACTGGCTGGCCGAACCGCTGACGGACCGGGCTGCGATCGCCGCCCGGCACGACGCGGTCGAGGACCTCTGCAACGCCGCCGCCGACCGAACCGCGCTGCGGGAGGCGCTCGCCGGGGTCTACGACCTGGAACGCCTCGCCGGCCGGGTGGCGACGCGGCGGGCCTCGCCGCGGGACCTGGGCGGGCTCTGCCGCACGCTCGGTCTGCTCCCCAAAATCAAGGACCTGCTGCACGCCCGCCACGCGGAGCGCCTCACGGCACTGAACGGGTCACTCGACCCCTGCCCCGACGTCCGGGAGGCCGTCGCGGCGGCCCTCACGGACGATCCGCCGATCCAGATCACCGACGGCGGCCTGATTCGCACCGGCTTCTCCCCGGAGCTGGACGAACTGCGGGCCCTCGCCAAGGGCGGTAAGGAGTGGATCGCCAAATACCGGGCCGAGGAGGCGGAGCGGACGGGCATCAGTTCGCTGAAGGTCGGCTTCAACAAGGTGTTCGGCTACTACCTCGAAGTCACCACCACGCACAAAGATAAGGTGCCGGAGGATTACACCCGCAAGCAGACGCTCAAGGACCGCGAACGCTACATCACCCCCGCCCTGAAGGAGTATGAGGACAAGGTGCTGCGGGCCGAGGAGCGGGCCGTCTCGCTGGAGCAGGAACTGTTCACCGCCCTGCGGGAGCGGGTCGCGGAGTTCGTCCCCGCCCTGCAACGCTCCGCCGGCGTGCTGGCGGAACTGGACGTACTGGCCTGCTTCGCCCACCTCGCCGCCACCCGCCGCTACGTGCGGCCGGAACTCTCCGCAGAGCCGGTGCTGAGCATCACCGCCGGCCGGCACCCGGTGCTCGACGTGCTCCGCCCGGGCGGGGAGTTCGTGCCGAACGACACGACGCTCACCCCCGCCGACCGCGTGCACCTCATCACCGGCCCGAACATGGCCGGCAAGAGCACCTACATCCGGCAGACGGCGCTGATCCTGATCCTCGCCCAGTGCGGCAGCTTCGTGCCGGCGGAGGCGGCGACGATCGGGCTGGCCGACCGCGTGTTCGCCCGCGTCGGCGCCGGCGACGACCTCGGCCGCGGGCAGAGCACCTTCATGGTCGAGATGACCGAGACCGCCCGGATCCTCAACGCCGCGACGGAGAAGTCCCTCGTCATCCTCGACGAGATCGGCCGCGGCACGAGCACCTACGACGGGCTGAGCCTCGCCTGGGCCGTCACGGAGCACCTGCACGATGCGGTGAAGGCCCGCACCCTGTTCGCCACCCACTACCACGAACTGACCGGCCTCGACAAAGACCTCGCCGGGCTCTCCAACCGGCACGTCGCGGTCGCGGAGCGGGACGGGACGATCGTGTTCCTGCACACCATCCGCACCGGCCCGGCCAGCCAGAGCTACGGCATCCACGTCGCCAAACTGGCCGGCGTCCCCCGCCCCGTGCTGGACCGGGCCGCGGAGGTGCTGCGGGGCTTGGAGGAGGGCGCCGCCCCGGCCAGGAACGGCCACCGCAACGGCCGCCGCAAGGAAAAGCAGATCGCCCTGTTCCGCATGGAACCGGAGCCGCACCCGGCGCTGGTGCGACTGAAGGGCCTCGACCCGGACCACCTCACCCCGATGGAAGCCCTGCGAACCCTCGCCGAACTCCGCGACAGCGCGCATTGAAGGCGAGCGGTGGGCGTCAGCCCTCCGTGTGTTCGCACGCTCCCGAGGACACGGAGGGCTGACGCCCACCACTCGCCTCCCGGGTCACAGCACCCCCAGCCGCTCCGCGCACTCCCGCAGCACGGCGACGTCCGAGTCCGGGCGGGTGGGGCTGTCCGGGTGGGTGAGGTCCGTTTGGAGCCAGCCGCGAAGCTTCAGGAACTGGGCGGCGCTGTGTTTGTACGCGGCGCCCGGCGTGCGGAAGGCGAACCGGCCGAGGTACTGCAACTCGTCGTTCAGTTCGAAGAACGCCGGGTCGCCGTCGGCCCACAGCCGGTCCCGGCGGGCGAAGCGGTCCGGGGCGAAGGTGGACAGGCCGAGCAGGTAGTCGCTGCCCCACATAACCATGTCGATGGCGAAGTCGTTGCCGGTCATCAGGCGGAAGTCCGGCCGCAGTTCGTCCCGCAACTCGATCCGATCCCATTCCGGCTGACGGTGGAAGCTGCTGTGCTTCGAGCCGATGCAGCGGGGCATCGCCAGCAGTCCGCGGAACGTTTCTAGTGAGTAGACCTTGCCGAACGCCGCCAGATCGGGGGTCAGTTCGAAGGCGAAGAACTCGCCGGCCCGCTCCCCGAAGGCTTCGTAGCGGGGCAGGATCTCCGCCGCGTCGCCGGCGGTCAGGCCGAACGACTGGAACACGACCGGCAGGCCGCCCCGCTGCCGGATGCGTTCGGCGGCGCCGGCGTAGCCGTCGAGGTCGAACTTCGCCCCCGGTTCGTCCTTCACGAACGCCCCGGCGAAGAACTCCGCCCCGCCCAGCACGCGCTCGGTGCGATCCAGCACGGCCTCTCGCTGCGCCTCAGTGATCAGGTGGAGGTAGCCGGTGTCCATGTTGACCGCCGGCGTGAGCCCCGCTTCGGCGGTGCGTTCGAGATGGGCGTCGAAGGAGGCCCAGTCGATCGAACCGTCGCTCAGAAACGGCAGCAGAATCGCCGAGGCGCCCCGGATCGTCCGGTTCGGCTTGATCGGCGGGAGGGCGGGAACTTCGAGCATCATGGGGGCCTTGGGAACGGGGGCGACAGGCTAACCGGTTGGCCGCCGCACGCCGACCCGCGACACTCCGGGCATGCCGCAGAACGACGCCGACGCTCCCGACGACCCCGTCCTCGCCGGCCTCAACCCCCAGCAGCGGGCCGCGGCGAGCCACGGCGACGGCCCGCTGTTGATCGTCGCCGGCGCCGGCACCGGCAAGACGACGACCCTCGCCGCCCGCGTCGCCCACCTGATCCGCGAGGGCGCCGACCCGTCCGGCATCCTGCTGCTCACCTTCACCCGCCGGGCCGCGACGGAGATGCTGGACCGCGTCGCCCGCCGCCTGCGGGGGGCGCTGGGCGAGGCCGGCGAGCGGGCCGCCCGGCAGGTGTGGGGCGGCACCTTCCACGGCGTCGCCGCCCGCATCCTGCGGGTCTACCACGCCGCCCTGGGCCTGCCGCGGGACTTTTCGATTCTCGATCGAGGCGATACGGAGGACCTGCTCGACCTCTGCCGCGGCCGACTCGAACTGCCCAGCGGCGGGGCGCGATTCCCGAAGAAAGCTGTCTGCGCCGCGATCGTCAGCCGCGCGGCGAACAGCGGGGAGACCGTCGCGGAGGTGCTCGAAACCCGCTACCCGCACCTCCTCCAACACGAACCGACCCTGCGGCGCCTGTTCGACCTCTATGACGAGGCGAAGGGGGAGCAGAACCTGCTCGACTTCGACGATTTATTGCTCTTCTGGGAGGCCCTCGCCGCCGACCCGGAGGCCGGCCCGGCGCTGCGGTCGCGGTTCCCCCGCGTGCTGGTGGACGAATACCAGGACACGAACGTCCTCCAGGCCCGCTTGCTGAAGAACCTCGCCCCGGACGGCCGCGGCCTCACCGCCGTCGGCGACGACGCCCAGGCGATCTACAGCTTCCGGGCCGCCACGGTGCGGAACATTCTCGATTTCGCCGAGCACTACCCCGCCGCGACCGTCCTGCCGCTGGAGACGAACTACCGCAGCACGGCGGCGATCCTGACGGTCGCCAACGCCGTCATCGCCGCCGCCGCGGAGCGCCACGAAAAGACCCTCACCGCCACCCGGCAGATCGGCCCGCCCCCGCTGGTCGTCCGCTGCAAGGACGAGGCGGAACAGGCCCGCTTCGTCACCGACCGCCTGCTGGAACTCCGCGACAGCGGCCTCGAACTCGACAAACAGGCCGTGCTGTTCCGGGCCTCCCACCACAGCCTCGCGTTGGAGTTGGAACTCCAAAAGCGGGACGTCCCCTTCAAAAAGTTCGGCGGGCTGCGGTTCCTCGAGACGGCCCATGTGAAGGACCTGCTGGCATTCCTGCGACTGGCCGAGAACCCGCGGGACGAGATCAGCACCCTCCGCTGCCTGCTCCTCCTCCCGGGAGTCGGGCGGAGTCGGGCGGCGAAGGCGGTCGCCCTACTGCGGGAGTCAAACGGAGACTTCGGGAGTTGGAAAGAGTTAGCCGCCCCGGGAGGGGGAGTCGCCGAGTGGAAGGCGTTCCTCGACCTGATGCCGCTGCTCGCCGCGAACCGGGAGGATCTGTCGTCCCAGATCCGGCGCGTCCGGCGCCTGTACCGCCCGCTGATGGAGGCGACCTACGACAACGCCGCCGAGCGGAACCGGGACCTGGAGCAAATCGAACTGCTCGCCGGCCGGGGACGGGATCGAGCGTCGTTCCTCGCGGACCTGACGCTCGACCCGCCCAGCAGCGCCGCGGCGTCGGCCGGGCCGCGGGAGGACGAGGAGACGGTCACGCTTTCCACAATGCACTCCGCCAAGGGCCTGGAGTTCGAGGCGGTGTTCGTGCTGAACGCCTGCCAGGGCGGGATTCCCAGCGAGCAGGCGGAGGACGACGCGGCGCTGGAGGAGGAGCGCCGACTGTTCTACGTCGCCCTCACCCGGGCCCGTACGCACCTGACGATCTGCCACCCGCTCACCCGGCACCTCAAACGGCACGGGCTGCGGGACG
Organism: Alienimonas californiensis; assembly: GCF_007743815.1. Taxonomy (GTDB): domain Bacteria; phylum Planctomycetota; class Planctomycetia; order Planctomycetales; family Planctomycetaceae; genus Alienimonas; species Alienimonas californiensis. The sequence continues at coordinate 3,772,883 of NZ_CP036265.1, read as the reverse complement.
GCTACGGCTTCTCGGAACTCACCCCGTTCCTGACCCCGGAAGCCCTCGCGGGCTGCGAAACGCTGGCCGCTAGCGGGGAAGCGGCCGACGAAGCCCCCCCGGCGCCCGCCGCGACCGTCAGCGCCGCCGACGTGCGGGCCGCGATCCGGGCTCGACGGGGGTGAGGCACGCCGGGGTGCGATCGGAGGAAGGTCTTCCGCGGGCGGATCAGGCCCGGTAGGTTGAAGGCTCCCCTCAGTTTCGCTCCATTCGGAGTCTCAACGTGTTCGGCGTCCGCCCGTTTGTCCCGTTCGCGGCCGCGTTGGTCGTCTCCTGTGCCCCGGTCCTGGCGGCGGACCCGCCGCCGGACCCGCCCCCGGCGGACGGCGCCGTCCCGCCGGAGATCCGGGCCTATACGCTCCCCAACCTCACGCTGCACACGGACCTTTCGCCGGAACTGGCCGCGGCGGAAGGGGCGCGGGCGGCGGCGAACGCGGAGGCGGTGCGGCGCCTGTTGAAGACCGAGCCGGACCGGCCCCGCCGCCCGCAGCGGGGGATCCCCGCCCGCCCCTTCCCGGGCGTGACGATCGCCGGCGACCCGGTGAGGCTGTTCGCCTGGGATCAAGGTGAGCCGTGGGAGAACCTCCCCCTGCCGTGGCAGGCCGGCGCCGCCCGCGCAACGCCCGGGGGAACCGCTCTGCTGCCCGCCGCGCGCGTCATGAACGGGGTCTTGGTCGCCCAGCAGGACAGCCCGGACCGCACCGAATGGTACGGCCCGGCCGCCGGCGGGATGGCGGGCCGCGGCGCCGTCGCGGCGTTGTTGGCGACGGACTACGGCGTCACCGCGTCCAGTTGGCTGCGGGACGGGCTGGCGGAAGTCGGCCGGTATCGCACGACCGGCGGCGGCCGCGTGTGCGTGGTTAAGCGGGAGTACGACTACCTTCGGCACACCGCCGCCCACCCCGACGAACGACCCCACGCCGCGGAGATCGCGGACTTCGCCGCCGGCCCGCCGGCCCTCAACGAGGACTTCGCTCCCTACGGGCTGGACCCGGCGACGTCGGTTCCGTTTCGGTGGGCGTTCACCCACATGATGTTGCACAACCCCAATTACGCCGCCCGCTTCCGGGACGCGTTGCCGGGGCTGCTGTCGGGCATGGGCTCTGCGGAAGCGACGCTCGCCGCGTCCCAGTCGCCCTCGCAGCCGGTTCAGCAGGTGGTCGTGCAATCGGTCGGTTCGGGGCCGGGCGGGGCCACGCTGCTGCGGCCGGCGCCGCCGCCGGCCCCGGAGGTCGCCGAATCCCTCGCCGACGCCGTCGAAGACCGCTACGACGCCGCCTTCGGCCGGGACGCCCCCCGCATCGCCTTCGAATTCGACCACTTTCTGGACACGTTCGAGCAGGGAGCGGACCCGGCGCTGACCGCCTGGGACTGGTCGGTCGCCGCTGCGCCCATCCCGCCGGGCCGGGGGAACTGGACGGGGGGTGAGGTGATCGCCCGCCGCGGGTGGCAGCCAACGGGGCTGGCGGTCGTGGAGGGGCAGCGCCTGAGGGTACGCACGTGGGGGCATTGGATCGTCGGTCCGGATGCTCCGGTCCCGCACTTCGACGCCGACCCCGCCCCGGCCGACCCCGCCGGGCCTCCGGCGGCGGCCTACGCCCCCTGCGACGCGGACGGGCTCGCGGACTCCCGCGGCGTCCTCGTGGCCGCGGTGTTCGACCCGGTCGGGCTGAGCTTCTCGGAAGAAATCGAACTCGGCGCGGAGGGCGAGTTCGTGGCGCCGACCGACGGCCACCTCGCCGTGCGCTGCCGCGACCGGTGGGGCCAACTACACGACAACGCCGGCTCGGTGGTCGTGAGCTTCTGGCGGGCGGACTGAACGCCGGCCGCGGGACGGCGGGGACGTTATTCTGGCCGCACGACGCCCCGCCTTGAGAGACGCCCCGTGCCCGCCCCGCGTTCCGCCCGCCGCACCTTCGGCCTGACCTTCGCCGCCCTCGCCGCGTTAACGTGTTGCGGCCCGGCGCTCGCCCAGCCGCCGGCCAGCGGCGATGCCGGCAATGCGGGAGAGGCGACCGGCCCGGCGTTGAACGTCTTTCGCAGCCGGAACGTGATCCTCACCACCGACCTGCCCGCGGAGAAATCCGAGGCGCTGCTGGTCGAGTTGGAAACGATGCTCGATCTGGTCGGCCGGTTCTTCGGCGCGCCGCTGCGCAAGCCGATCCCATTGCTGGTCTGGAAGGACACCGCGAAATGGCAGGGCGTGCCGCTGCCGCCCGAGGCCGCCGCGAAGATGCGCGAGGGCGGCGGAGTCACGATCGGCTCGACGATGGGCCTGCAAAACACCTTCACCGGCCAGTTCCGGGCCACCGACGCCAGCGCGACCGCCTACGCCTCCTCCCGCCGCGGCACCCCGCTGCACGAGTCCGTCCATGCCTACTGCATGCTGACCTTCGGCGGCACCGGGCCGGTCTGGTACAGCGAGGGGCTGGCGGAACTGGGCTCCTACTTCCGTCAGGGCGACGTCAGCGTGCGGGTCTCTGAGCCGGTGATGAGCCACCTGCAAACCTCGCCGCGGCAAACCCTGCGTGAGATCCTCGACCCGAACGCCGTCACCGGCGACAGCTGGGAGAACTACGCCTGGCGCTGGGCGTTGGCGCACGTGCTGGCCTACAACCCGAACTACCGCGACCGCTACCGCCCGCTGGGCGTGAGCCTGATGAACGAGGACGGCAAGCTGAGCTTCGAGTCCGTCTACGGGCCGATGGCGCGGGAGATCACCTTCGAATACGACTTCTTCCTCGACGTGCTCGAACAGGGCGTGCGGCCGGACCTGATCGCTTGGGATTGGAAGGGCCGCTACCGCCCGCTGCGGGAGGGCCGTCGGGCGACCGCCCGGCTGAAGGCGGACGCCGGCTGGCAGCCCGGGGCCGCGGAACTGACGGAGGGCGTCGTGATCGAATACGCCGCCGAGGGCGAGTGGAGCGTCGGCCGGGACGAACCCCGCCCCACGCACGTCACCGTGCTGGACGACGACTACGAGGAGCCGAAGCCGGAGGACGACGCCGAACCGACCGAACCGCCGCCGCCGGTGACCGCCGACGGCGGGGAGGACGGCCGCGGCCGGCTGGTCGGGGCGATCTTCGACCCGAACGACTACACCCTCAGCGAGGAGTTCGAACTGGGCGCCGCCGGCACGTTCACCGCCCCGGCGTCAGGCCAGTTGGTGCTCCGTTGCCGGGACAAGTGGGGCCAACTGGACGACAACGACGGCCGCCTCACCGTGCGGCTGACGGCCGTGAAGACGGAGTGAGGCGGACGGGACAAATCGGTTCGCCGTCGCTGTTAAGCGGCGCGTCGACAGGCCAGCAACCTCGCGCCGCCTAGCGGCGACGGCAAACCTTGACGGCCCGACGGACAGCCGCTCAGGCGACGCGGACGGTGGACGACTTCGGCGGATTCGACCGGCCGTCGCCGCCGCCCTGCGGCGGGCCGTCGGGGCGGCGATCCGGGTTGCCGGCGAACTCGCCGTGCGTGCGGTCCCGCTTGCCGGTCGGATCGTCGGAGAGGCCGGCCTGCAACCGCACGAACTCCTCGACGGTGGTTTCCCCGGACAGCGCCTTCGCCCGGGCTTCGGATTCCAAACTGCTCATCCCGTTGGCCCGGGCGATGTCACGGATCTCCCGCGTGGGGGCGCCGCGGAGGATCGCCTTCCGCACGTCGCCGTCGATCGGCATCACCTCGTAAACGCCGGTCCGGCCGACGTAGCCGGTCTGGAAGTTCTCCTCCGAGGGAATGCCCCGCACCAACGTGGCGTCGGCCCGCTCCTCGGCGGAGAGGCCGAGGATCTCCGCGGTGGCGTCGTCCGCGCTGTACTCCTCCCGGCTGCGTTCGCTGGCCCGGCGGAGCAGGCGCTGGGAGACGATGCAGTTGACCGAATCCGCGATGACGGCCGGCGGCACGTCGAACTCCCGCAGTACGTCGACGGCGCTGGCCGCGTCGTTGGCGTGCATCGTGGAGAGCACCAGCACCCCGGTCAGCGCCGCCCGGCCGGCGATGTGGGCGGTCTCCGCGTCGCGGATCTCGCCGACCATCATCACGTTCGGGTCCTGCCGCAGGCAGGCCCGCAGGGCCTCGGCGAAGCCGAAGCTGGTCCGGTTGTCGACCTGAATCTGGTTCACGCCCTCGATCCGACGTTCGACCGGGTCTTCGATCGTGACGAGGCTGCGGTGGGGTTCGTTCAGGCCGTGCAGGCCGGCGTACATGGTGGTCGTCTTGCCGCTGCCGACCGGGCCGACCGCCAGGATCATGCCGTACGGCCGGTTGAGCTGCCGTTCGAGCAGTTCCTGCTGGGCTTGTCGAATGCCCAGTTCCTCCAGCCGGGTGAAGTTCCCGCTTTCGGGCATGAGCCGCAGCACGAGCCGTTCGCCGTGGATCGTCGGCCCGCTGCCGATCCGCACGTCCCGCTCGACGCCGGCGATGCTGTTGGAGATGTGCCCGTCCTGGGCGTGACGGCGCTCCGTGATGTCCATCCCGCCCAGCAGCTTGACCCGGCTGATCACCTGGTTCTGGGTGTCCGAGGGCAGGCGGAGGATGTCGTGCAACAGCCCGTCCACCCGAACGCGGACCCGCAGGTCGTTGCCGGTCGGGTCGAGGTGGATGTCCGTCGCCTGCATCTGGAACGCCCGTTCCAGCAGCAGATCGACGAGCGGGCCGGGGCCGACCACGTCCGCCAGTTCGCGCAGCTCCGCTTGGAGGGCCCGCTGCTCGGAGGGGTTCCGCCGCGGCCGGGCGGGATTGCCCGACTTCGGACGGTCGGCGTTCGGTTCGTCGGTACTCACGGGGGCGATCCGGCGGGAGACGGTGTGAGAGAGGTGAACGAAAACGGGGCGGCGGGGGCGGCGTCCCCGCGGGCGTCAGTCGCGGACGGAGCCGGCGGAGAGGACTTCGGTCGGGCGGCCGGCGTCTGGTTGGCCCGCGCCGATCAGGGCCGCGTCGTCGCTCGCGCCGTTGAGAGCCTCCGCGGGGGTCGACGGGGGTTCGGGGGCCGGTTCCGCGAGCGGGTCGGCCGTGGAGCCGGGAGCCTGCGGGGCCGTGGAAGGCTCGGCGTCGGGGACGACGAGGTCCGCGGAGTCGTTCGGACCGTCGTCCGCGGGGAGCCGATTCGGTTCGAGCACCAGCCCGGCGATCAGCAGCGCCACGCTGCACAGCAGCACGCCCACGCCGGTGAACCGGGGCACGCCGAGGTACCACGCCAGCGTGAGGGTGCCGAGCACAATGCCGATCACGGCCCCGGCGAACAGCGTCGCCTTCAGGGCCAGGGCGGGCAGCAGGTCCGGGGCGAGGAACATGAGGATCAACGCCGCGGCACTCAGCAACACCGCGCCCACCCCGCAGGCCGCCAGCAGTCCGCCGCCGCCGGCCGCCGCCGCGGCGGGGGCCCCGCCGACGATCGCCGCCCGGGCCGGGGCGGCCCTGGCGCGGACGTCGAGGCGTTTACGGGCCTCGTCCCGGGTGGACACAATCGTCCAGCGGTCGGCCAGCCCCGCCAACTGGAGCACCTCCCCAACCAGTTCGTGATCGTTCACCACCGCGAACTTCCCGCCCTGCTGCTGGGCGGCCTTCCAGATTCGCACCACCAGGGCGACCATCCCGCTGCCCATGTGGGCCAGCGGGGTCAGGTCGACGATCACCTGCGGCTTGTCCCGATCCAACACCCGGGTCTCCAGGCTGGACCCAATCTCCTCCACGTCCGCCCACGGCACCTCCGCCAGTTCCGGGAGCAGGGTGATAATGAGCAGATTGCCGTCCTGCTCGAACCGGCAGGCGCGCTCGGTGGCCACAGGCGAGACCTTGCGGGAGGGGGTGGTGGGCGACGGAGGGAACGGGGCCGGACGGCGCCGCGGACGCTTCCCGAGAGTATCGAAACGCCCCCGAGGCGACAGCGTTCCCGGAATAGTAGGGAGTTCCGCTGGAAGATTTCATTGAACAGGCGGGCGCCGCCGGAGCCGTCGGCGCCCGCCCCCTCCCCCCGCCGCGAGAATCCCCCGACCGCCCGCAACGGGCCGGGTCCGCCCGCGGCGCCGGACCCGAACAATCCGGGCGGTCGCCGCGGCCCGCACGACCCGTCGGGGCGGTTGGCGCGGTCCTGTGGTCGGGGGCGAACGACGTTCATCCGGCGGACTTGCAACGCCGATCGCAGTTTGACAGGCCCGCGCGCCCCCCGCACGATATCGGCCTCCCGCGACCGTTCCGCGTCGCTTTCCCCGCGCCCCCGTTCCACATTCCCTCATGGCCCGACTCGGCAAACCGCTGGCGGTCGCCGCGTTCGTGCTCTGCGTGCTGTTCTGCGGCTTTGCCGCGGCGATCAGCGCCGGCGGGCAGAACTGGGACGCGCGGCGGGCGGAACTGGACGAGTTCTCCATCACCCGCGTCGGCGGCGGCGAACAGCCGGTCCGGTTTCAGGTGACCGATCGGGTGACCACGGAGACGGTCACGACCTCGGACTCCCTGGCCGCCGCCGTCGTCGCCGCCTACCGCGAACGCACGAACCGCCTCCAGGCCGAACGCCAGGCCCTCCAGGACCGGGTGGACCGGATGGCCGCCGAGGCGCCGCTCCGCACCCGCCTGAATAAAGCGGATCGGACCGCGATGGACGCCCGCCTCGCCTTCCAGCAGTCGGAGTTCGAGCGCCTGACGGAAGAGCTGAAGGCCGTCACCGCCGAGGGCGCCCGTTTGGTCGATCAGGCCGAACAGCTTCGTTCCGAGGCCGCCACCCGGGCCGAGGACGCCGATCGCCTCGCCTCGGAACTCGACGCGATCCGGACGGACCTCTACCGCGTGCTGGAACAGATCGCCGCCCTGAAGGACCGCAAGGTGCGGCTGGAGGGGGCGCTGGCCCGGGCGGAGCGGCGTCGTCAGCAACTGACCGAACGCCTCGAATAAGACGCTTTGAACAAGACGCCCCCCTGAGTCGTCCGTCCCGCTGACGCCGGACGCCCGCCGCCGGCGGGCCTCCCCCGCATCGTCGCCGCGCCCCTACACTTCTTCGTTCGCCCCCCACGCCGCCGCCCCCCGCCATGACCCTGTTCGGCAAAATCCTGATCGGGCTGATCCTGGCCCTCAGCCTGGTGTTCGCCTCGCTGTCGGCGGCGGTCTACTCCGCTCAGTTCAACTACCGTAAAGAACTGGAAACCCAGAAGGATCAGTACGCCACGCTCGAGACCCGCCTGAAGGACCGCGAGGAGGAACTCCTCAAGCAGATCGGCGACATCGAGGCCGAACTGGCCAAGGTGACCGACGAGCGCGACCTGCAAACGCAGACCGCCACGCAGCTCGCCCAGCAGAACCAGCTCCTCCAGGGCGAACTGGCGACCACCAACACCGCCCTGAACGTGCAGACGGCGGACACCGAGATCGCCCAGGCCGAGGCCGAGGACCGCCGCGTCGAGGTGCTCGCCGGTCGCCAGCGGACGGCGGATCTCTCCGAGAAGTTCGTCGCCTCCGAGGGCGAGATCGCCGCCCTCACCGACGAAGCCTTCAGCCAGTCCGTCACCATCACCCAGATGGCTCAGACGAACGGCCGGCTGCTGGACGAGGTCGCCTCCCTGCGGGCTCAGCTCCGCGAAATCGGGATCGCCCCGAACTCCGCCTTCACCGGCACCGATCCCGCTCCGGACGTCTCCGGCAAGATCACCGCCGTGGACGAACGCGGCAGCGCCGGCACCAAGGTCGCCATCTCCGTCGGCAGCGACGACGGCCTGCGTGAGGGCGACGAACTGGAAGTCGTCCGCATGACCGGCGGCGGCAAGTACATCGGCAAGATCCGACTGGTGGAGGTCGGCTACGACTCCGCGATCGGCAACCTCATCTCCAAAAACCCCACTGCCACCGTGAAAGAGGGCGACGATGTCAAGACCCGACTCTAGTCCCGAACCGGGCGTCTACGACGTGCTGCTGGCCTGCGCCGTCGGCGCGCTGTCCTGCGGGATCATCTTCCTGGTCCTGCACCTCGGCTCCTACGGCTGGCAGGTCGCCCCCTGACCGGGACGCGGACTCGGCCAAAACTCTGATGACCTAAGCCGGAGCCATGGCTCCGGCTTGGGTCTTTTCATGCGCGCCGACTTCTTCCCGAATCGCCCTTCGCGCCGCCCCCGCCTGAGAACGACAACCCCCGGTTCGCGCCCGAAGCGTTTCCGCGCCCCCGCAAGAACCGACCCCTCCCCCCTCGCATGTGGCGGCGGCTGACCCGCACCGTCCGGCCCGATCTGGCCGTGGACCTCGGCAGCGCCCGCTGCCGGGTCGCGGTGGCGGGGGATCGTTCGCCCGTGCCGCGGCTGATTGACGAACCCACGGTCGTCGCCGTGGCCCGCGGCGGTCGCCGGGTGCTGGGCCGCGGGGCGGCGGTGGGACGCCTCGCCAGCCAGACGCTCGGCCGCACCCCGGCGGGCGTGGACGCCGTGCGGCCAATCGTCGGCGGCGTCGTGGCGGACTTCGACCTCGCCGAAGCGTTGATGGCGGTACTCATTCAAAAGGCCCGCCGCGGTCGCCGCGGCCCCCGCAGCCGGGTGTTGCTGACGGTCGCCGGCGGACTGACCCCGGTGGAACGCCGGGCGGCGGTCGGCGTGCTGGAACGGGCCGGGGCCGGGTCGGTCGGTCTGCTGGACGCCGCCCGGGCCGCCGCGCTGGGCGCCGGCCTACCGGTCAGCGAACCGATCGCCAGCCTGATCTGCACCGTGGGGGCGGCGACCTGCGAAGTCGCCGTGCTGAGCCTCGGCGACCGCATCGCCGGCCGCTCCGTCCGCACCGGCGGGGACGACTGGGGCGTCGCCGTGCGGGAACACCTGCGGTCGGTTCACGGACTGAAGATCGGCGCCGAAACCGCCGCCCGCGTGGTGCACGAGGTCGGCTCCGCCGCCCGCACCGGGGACGAGGCGACGACGGAGGTCAGCGGTTTGGACGTCGCCGGCCGGGTGCCCCGCACCGTGGCCGTCACCGCGGAGGAGATCCGCGACGCCCTCGCCGATCCGCTGGAGAAGGTCGTCACCGCGATCGCCGAGACCGTGGAGGACTGCGGCACCGAACTGGTCGCCGACCTCGCCCGCGGCGGGCTGACGCTGTGCGGCGGCGGGGCGAACCTGCGGGGGCTGGACCGCTACCTCACCGACCGGCTGAACCTGCCGGTGCGCATCGCCCCCGACCCCGGTTCCGCAGCGGTCCGCGGGGCGATCGTGGCGCTGGAGAACCGGGACGTCTGGCGTCACTGGCTCACCCCCGCGGCGAGGGCCGCGTGAGCGGAGCCCTCGACGACTCCCCCCGCAGCGGCCGCGGCCTCTGGCCGACCGCGGCGGCGATCGCGCTGGGGGCGCTGCTGGCCGCCGCCCCGCCGGGGGTCGAACTGATCGTTCGCACTCAGCTCCACGACTTGGCCGGCCCGGTTCTCTCCCGGCTCCCGGCCTCCTCCGCCCCGGCCGAGACGGCGGAGGCGCCCGTCGCGGAACTCGCCCGGGAGGTGGCCCGGCTGCGGACCGAACTCGCCGCGACGCCCGCCGACGCGCCGGCGGACCGGCTGGTCGGTCCGCTCTGGCTGACGGCCGCGACGCTCGGGACGGCGGAGCGGCGGGGAGCCGTCGCGGAACTGCTCATCGCCCGGGTCGGCACGGAGACGGCGGCGGACGACGTCGCCCTGCTGACCGAAAATCTCCCCGCGATCGACGCCGGCGCCGACCGGCAGGTGCATGTGGGGGACCTCGTCGTCACCGGCGGCGCTGTGGTCGGCCGGATCGCGGCGGCGGGCCGCTGGACCGCGACCGTGCGTCCCGTGACCGACGCCGACTTTCGCCTCGCCGTTACCGTGCCGGGGAACGCCGCGCCGGGCGGCGGGGAGGAGGCGACCGCGGTGCTGGCCGGCGACGGCGACGCCGGCGCCGTCCTGCTGCACGTGCCCACCGCCGCCACAATCGCCGTGGGCGCCGTCGTCGCCTGCGAAGCCGCGGAAACCGGCGGGGCCGCGGTGCCCGTGGGCGTGGTGTCGGCGGTCGAACCGGCCGCCGCGGACGGGCGGCGCCTCGTCCGGGTGCGGCCGCTGGCGACCCTCGCCGGCCGGGCCGGCGGGGCCGTTCAAGTGGTGCGGGCCGGCCTGAACCGGCGTCGCGTTGGTTCGCCAGAGGAACAGCCGTGAACCAAGCCTCCCCCTCCCCCGCCCAAGAGGCGGCGCTCACCGTCGCGGCGGCCGGCGCCCTGTTCCTGCTGTACTGCATCGAACTGCGGTGGAGCGAGGCCGCCGGCCCGTGGGCGCCGCCGGCGACGCTGATCTGCGGGCTCGCCCTGTCAGCGGGGCGAGGTTCGGCCGGCGGGGCGGCGTTGGCCGTGTGGGTCGGCCTGCTGCACGCCGCGGCGACGGCCGGGGCGCCGGGAATCGCCGTCGCCGCGACGGCCGCCCTTGCCGCCGGGCTGCGCCTGCTCACCTCGGAGCCGGGTCGACGCTGGGCGCTGGCGGGGCCGCTCGGCTGGGCCGCCGCCGCGGGCCTGACGGCCGCCGCGGAAACGTTCAGCGGCGGTGGCGTTGAACCTGGCTGGCGCTCCCTGCCTCTGGCGGTCGTCGTCGGACTGCTCGGCGGCGGCCTCGTCGCCGCGGTCGGCGGCAGTTCCCGATCCGCCGATCGAGGGTGGGCGTGAGCGGTTCCTCCCTCAATTCCCCCTTCAAACCGACGGCGGGCGCCGGCGTGCGCGCCGGGGTCCTCGCCACGGCGTTCCTGCTCCCGTTGGTCGTGATCGGGGGCCGGGTGGCCTTCATCCAGCTCACCTGCGGCGCAGCGGTCGCCGCCGGTCGGGACGAACCGCGGCCGCGCGACGAGCCCGTGCCCGCCGCCGACGGACGGGTGCTCTCCGCGGACGGCGCCCTCTGGGCCTGGGACGAGGCGCGGTTCGAGGTGCACGTGCATTACCGCTGGCTCCAGACGGAGCCGGACGAAGGATGGCTCGGCGATCAACTGCGGTCGCGGCTGTCCCGGGAGGAGCGGAACGACCCGGCGACGCTCGCCGCGGCGGAGGCGGAGATTCGGGCCGAACGCGACGCCCTGCGCGTGCGGTTGGCGGCGGCCTGCGGGGTGGACGTGGGCGAAGTCGCCCGCCGCTTCGCCGCGATCGACGGCCGCATCGCCGAGATGAAGGCGAAGATCGTCGCCGCCCGGGAGGCGAAGCGGTCCGCCGCCGCCGCCGAACGGGCCGCCGCGGTCGGCGACGGCCCGCTGGACCGCGTGATCGCGGAACTCACCACCCCGCCGGAACGCGGCGGGAGGGTGGACGACACGCTCGCGGAGGAACTCGCCTATCACCGGGCGCTGTCCGGGCTGGGGCCGCGGGTCGCCGCGGCGATCGAGGGCTCTCCCGAACGGTTCCCCGGCGTGCGGGTCCTGCCGGTCGTCGGCCGCCGCACCGCCGAGGGGCTGCCGGCCCCGCACCTCGTCGGGCTGCGGGCGTCCGGGGGATCGGACCAGCATGAAGACGACGTGCGGACCGGCCTGACGGGGGTCGAAGCGGCGTTCGACGGCGTGCTCACCCATCGGGCCGGGGCCCGCCGCATCTGGGAGGACCGCCGGGGGGCGGCGGTGCGAACGGAGTTACTCAAACCGCCGCGGCCCGGCCGGGACGTGCGACTGACGGTGCGGGCCGATCTGCAAACCCGCCTGGTCTCTCGCCTGGCGGTGGCGATGACGCCGCCGGAGGGCCGCCCAATCCCCACCGGCGCCGCCGCCGTGCTGATGGACGTGCACACCGGCGCCGTGCTCGCGGCGGCGAGCCTGCCGAGGTACGACCCCGCCGATCTCCGCGACCCGGACCGCTGGGCCGACCTGCGGAGCGATCCGCGGGCGCCGCTGCTGGACCGGGTCACCGCCGCGGCCCTGCCGCCGGGCAGCGTGTTCAAGCCGGTGATCGTCGCCGCGGCGCTGGAGGAGGGCGTGGTATTCGGCGACGGTTCGATCGAGTGCCGCGGCTACCTCGACCGGCCGGAGCGGCACCGCTGCGCCTGCTTCATCCAGGAGGAGGTCGGCCACGGCTACGTGAAGCCCGCGGACGCCCTCTGCCGGAGTTGTAACGTCTGGTGCTTCGACGCCGCCGACCGCCTCGGTCCCGCCGACGTGCGGCACTGGGCGAACGCGTTCGGCTTCGGCGTTGCCCCCGGCACGGGACTCCCCGGCGAGCGGGCCGGATCCGTCCTGCCGGTGGACGATAAGAAAGTGTCCCGCGATCTGCTGATCGAAACCGGCGTCGGCCAGGGCGAGGTCACCGCGACGCCGTTGCAGGTCTGCCGCATGACCGCCGCGATCGCGAACGGGGGACGACTGGTGATCCCTCAAGTGGCCCTCCCCGTTTCGCCGTCGCCGCCAGGCGGCGCGCCTTCCGTGCTCGCGCCGCCTGGCGGCGACGGCGAAGCGGTGGAACTTTCTGACCGCACCTGGCTCGCCCTGCGGTCCGGCATGGACAGGGCGGTCAACGATCCGTTGGGCACCGCCTATGGACACGCCCGCTCCAAGCGGCTGCGGGTCGCGGGCAAGACGGGCACGGCCCAAGTCGGCGGCGACCGGCCCAGCCACGCCTGGTTCGCCGGGTACGGCACGCTGCCCGGGGCGGACCGACCGGCGGTGGCCGTCTGCGTGATGCTGGAGCACGGCGGCAGCGGCGGGGCCGACGCCGGGCCGGTCGCGCGGGATCTATTGGAGGCTTGGGCCGCCTTGGAGGACCCGGCGAAGCCGCAAGCAAACGCCGCAGCGTTCCAGATCCGCCGCGTGCAGTAGCGATCAGAGGCCGCAGGCGAACTCGCGCAGGGCGGCGGCGGCGACGGGGGCGGGGCAGCTCCAAACTTGGAAGAACATCGCTTCCCGCACGAATCGACCGGCGGGGTGGCCGGCGACGAAGCCGGCCCCCTTGCTGGCCGTGAGGTACGCCTGGGCGCTGCGGAGGCAGAGCGAGTTGGCCCGGGCGCGAACCGTCTGGGCGTTCAGACCCTCCGGCAGTTCCTCCGGCGAAGAGGCCGCGGCGATCGTCTGGATGTCCGCCGACAGCTTCGCCCGCTCCCGCTGGAGCGGTTCGAGCGTTTCCCCCAACTCCGGCCGCTTCTCCGCCTCCGCGACGAGCCCCCGCAGGGAGCCGGCGGCGTGGCCGACGGCGAGGGCGCTGGTGCCGACCGAGCCGGTCCCGCCGGCGCCCTGCCTCATCACCTCTTCCACCGGCCCGGCGACAAGGTCGGTGTCCGGCACGTCCACGCCGTCCAGCGTCACCTCGGCGGTGCGGCTGGCGGACAGGGCCAGCAGTTCCGGACAGGCGTGGTCCTGGACGGCGGGATCGTCGGTCCCGTTGATAACGGCGAGGAGTTGCCGGCCGTCGGGTCGCTCGGCGCCGACGAGGATCAGGTCGGCGAACCCCGCGTTCGTGCACCACGGCAGCGTGCCCGTCAGCCGGTGGCCGGTCCACCCAGTCCCGAAGGCCGGCTCAGCCCGCACCATCGGCCGGCCGGTGTGACGGCGGGAGGTGGTGAGGTGGCTGATGCCGACGGTCGCCGTCGTCCTGCCGGCCGCCATCCCGGGCAGAGATCGGGCCTTGAGATCTTCGTTGTCGCACTCTGCGATGCGGGCGGCGGCGGCGTTGAACTGGGTCAGGACGAACGTCGCGCACAGGTTCGCGGCCGCGAGTTGCTCGTACCCGGCCATCACCTCCGGCGCCGGCAGGTCCGACCCGCCGAACCGTTCCGGGATCACCCACCCGAGCACCCCGGCCCGGGCCATCAGAGCCCAGGCCGCCTCGCACCCGCGGCCGGGCTCGGACCAGCCGGCGCGTTCCTGCTCCTCAGCGAGCTGGCGGAGGTCGGCGAGCAGTTCGGGGGAAAGCATTTCGAACTCGAAGGCGAGCGGGGGCGTCAGCCCTCCGTGTGTTCGCGGGCCGGGACGGACGCGGGGGGCTGACGCCCCCGCGCTCGCCTCAGCCCAGGGTCTCTAAGAAGCCGCTCATCTCGCCGGCGGCGTGGTCGTCGCCGGTCCGGATCGCGACCTCGACGCCGGCCGTCAGGGTCTCGCGGGCCTCGTCGTCCCGGTCGGCCCGGGCGAGGGTCTGGCCCTTCATGAAGTAGGCCGGCACGTAGTCCGGGTGCTCCGCGATCACGCGGTCGAACTCCCGCAGGGCGGCGGCCTCGTCGGTTTTGGCCAGTTCGAGCGCGAGGGAATAGCGGAGGAACGCGTCGCCGGGGTCGTCGGCGAGCAGGCGTTCGAGCTTCTGCCGGCGGGTGGGCGCGGCGGGCGGCGATTGGGGGTCGGACATGGCGCAGCGAGCGTTGGTTCGGGCGGGGGAGTGTACCCGCCCGGGGCTCCTTCGCCTCCCACGGGGCTCCCGCCGATCGCCCCCGCGACGCCCCGGGGGAGGCGGATCGGGGGCCTTGCGGAGGGCGGCGCATCGCTTGGGTTGCGCAGTTTCCGCGCCGCCCGTAACGGCCGTGCGGGGTGGCACGGAACGGCTCCGGGAATCTGTGCGGGACTGTACGCGGGGCGTCAAGGGGGGTTTGACGAACCGTCGAAGGAGGCCCGGCGGGAAGCCGGATTGCGGCCTCCCGCACGGAATGGACACCCACGCCTCACCCCCTTCTCCGCGGCGGTCGCGCAGGATGGGGGCGGCACCGCGCCCCGGCGAGCGTCGCATGATTCACACCGATTCACCGCTCGCCGCGTGCGGCTCCGCTCCCTTTGGGACCGGCGCCGTCGGGACTGTCGCCTGCGGGTCCGCCCCGGCGAGCGCCGTCGGAATCGCGACGTCCCGCGTCGGCGTCGCCGCCTACCTCACCCTGTTGGCGTTGCTCTGCGGAGCGCCGCGGAGCAGTGCCCAGACGCCGGACTACGCCGCCGTCTCCCGCATCTCCCCCACGGTCGCGGCCGTGCGGCGGGCGGCGCCGAGCGTGCTGAACCTGCATTCCGTCAAAACGACGTACGACGACGAGCCCGTCTTCGGCTCCCGCAAGCCCCGCAAGGTGAACGGGATGGGCACGGCGATCGTGGTCGATCCGCGGGGGTATCTGCTCACCAACCACCACGTCGTCGACGGGGTGGAGAGCCTGCGGGCGACGGACGAATCCGGCGCCAGCTACGTGGCCCGCACGCTGTCGGTCGATCCGCAGCACGACCTGGCGCTGGTGAAGATCGACGCCGACAACCTCCCCGTGATGCCGCTGGGCACCAGCTGCGACCTGATGCGGGGCGAAACGGTCATCGCCATCGGCAACGCCTTCGGCTACGAACACACCGTCTCCAAGGGCATCATCTCCCAGTTGTTCCGCGACGTGGAAGTCACGGAGACGCAGAGCTACCGGAACCTCATTCAGACCGACGCCAGCATCAACCCGGGGAACAGCGGCGGGCCGCTGATCAACGTGCGGGGCGAGGTGATCGGCATCAACGTCGCCATCCGGGCCGGCGCCCAGCGGATCGGGTTCGCCATCCCCATCGACGACGCCCGCGAGGTGCTGGCCCAGTTGATGAGCGTCGAACGGCTGGAGAACCGCACCCACGGGGCCCTGTTCTCCGACCGCAAAACGCCCGAGACCAAGCAGGCGGTGGTGGCCCGGGTCGATCCCCGCAGCCCGGCGGGCCGCGGGGCGGACGGCCAGGGCGGGCTGAACCGCGGCGACGTGGTGGAACGGGTCGGCCGCACCCCGGTCGAGGACGCCGCCGACTTCGAGCGGGCCCTGCTGGGCGTGCGGCCCGGCGAAACGGTGACGCTGACCGTCCTGCGGGACGGGAGCCGGGTGCCGGTCGCCCTGAGCCTGCCGGGCGCCGGCCGGGCCGTCGCCCAGGCACCGAGCCAGACGCGGCAGATCGCCGCCCGCACCGCCGCGGTGCGGACGGTGGAGCTGCCCGGCAAGGCGGAACTGACCGCGAAGAGGGCGACCGCGGACGACGCGGTGCAACGGTTCGAGGCCCGCTCCGGCTGCAAGGTGGAACGGGTGGCCGCCGCCCCGGGCGAACGGCTGGCGGAGTTCGGCTACAAGGGCGGCTACCGCGTCGCCGAGGTCCGCTCCGGCGGCCCGGCCGACCGGGCGCTGATCAAAACCGGCGACATCCTGCTGGGCCTGCACGACTTCAGCACGCTGATCCCCGCGGACTTCGCCTACATCCTCAACCTCGCCGCCGACGACGGCGTGAAGATGCTCCGCTGCGACATCCTCCGCGGCGGCGACCGGCTCTACACCTTCCTCAAGCTGGACGAGGAATAGGACCGAAAGAGCCGCGACCGTCAGGCAGCGCCGTGCGGGTCCGACCGACGGCCGGTTCCCGCGCTCCCTGACGGTCGCGGCTCTCGCGGTTCACACTCGCGGCTTACGCCTCGGCGCTGATCTCGTACGACAGCTTCGAGAACGCCTCGGCGAGTTCGTCCGTGCTGCTGTGCACGTGCTCGGCCTCGGTGACGAACTTCATGCCGTCGTCCCGGGTCAGGCGGTGTTCGAACAGGACCTTTTCGAACTCGAACAGGTCCTGGCCGTACATCACGAGCAGCTTGTGCTCGTCGAACTGGACCTCCAGCGGGACCTTGGCGTTCAGCACGGCGATGCCGAGGCAGCCGTCGTCGAGGATCTCCTCCTCGAAGTCGTACAGGGCGCTCTTGAGCACCGGCAGGTCGATGCCCTCGCGGACCAGGTCCCGGTGGCCGCTCTTCCCCGCGGAGTGGCTGCTTTCGAGGACCACGTCCACCTCGTCCCCCAGCGGGTCGAGCAGATCGAGGAACACCTCGAACAGGACCTCCCGGCTGGCGGAGGCCATCAGGACCGGCACCCGCACGCCGCTGGCGCTGTCCACGAAGTGATCGCGGCGATAGCCGGCCTTCGGGACGACCCGCAGGTCGTAGGCGGGGCGGACGGCGTCGGTCAGCGTGAAGTCGCCGTACTTGGCGACCTTCAGGTGCCGTTCCAGCTGCTCGTCGGAAAGCCCGCCGAAGCTGCTGGGAGCGGAGGCGTCGGGGCCGCCGCCGCGGGTTTTCAGGAATTCGGTGAGGAAACTCATGCCGGCGTCGGGCGGGGGGAGGCGGGGAGCCGGACCGACGGGGGTTCGTCAGGAACCCGATGCCGTCCGGCGGCCGCGTCCTCCTCAGCGGCGGCGACCTGCGGTCGATTCCCTCCCGCCCGGCTGGGACGGGAGCGAATCGCCGCGGTCGCGAACGAACCTACCCCGCGTCCGGGGCGCCGGCGCGAAGTTTCCCTCCGCGCCCGCACGGAACCCGCTCCGCCGCCCCGCGCGGTCGGAGCAGCCCGCACACCTCGCCCCCGCCCGCAAGCCCGCCCTCGCCGGCGTGCCCCACCGGAACCGCTCATCTCCCCGCCGGCGCCCGCTCCCGGTAGGATTCCGGCCCCCGCCGCCCGTCCGTTCGGTACCGCATGCTTCGTTTCGCCCTCCCGCCCTTCGCGGCGCTGTCGCTCGCCGCCGCCGCCCTGGGCCTCCCGGCACAGTTCGCCCCGGCCCAGGAGGAGTCCGCCCCGGTCGCCCCGGCGGGCAGTGAGCTGAACCCCGCGGGGGAGACCGCCTGGTCCGTCCTCACGCTCGGCGGGGAGAAGATCGGCTGGACCCGCACCACGACCGCTCCCCTCGGCGACGGCCCGAACGCCGGCACGCGGACGGAGCAAGAGACCAGCATGGAGTTCCAGCGGTTCGGCCAGTCGATCGCGATGACGGTCGAGTTGGAGACGACGGAGTCCGCCGACGGCGCTCTGCGGGGGTTCACCCTCGTCACCAAGAACCCCGGCGCCGCCCCGACGCGGGCCGTCGGCGTCCGCGAGGGCGACGTGCTGCACCTCACCACGACCGTCGGCGGCAAGGAGTCCACCCGTGACGTCGACTTGCCGGCCGACCTGAAAAGCCCCGCCTACCTCGACGACGTGCTCACCGGCGACGCCCTCACGCCGGGGAAGCCGCTCAGCTTCAAAACGTACTTCCCGGAACTGGGAAAGGTGGGCACCGTCACGCTGACAAAGGCCGCCGCCGCGGAGCCGGTCGTCACGCCGACGGGCGAACGCCGTTCGCTCACGGTGGTGACGGTCGCCCAGGACGTGCTGCCCTTCCCGACCACGCTGTACGTGGACGAGGAGGGCGAGTCGGTGTTCGAGTCGATGGACTTCCTCGGCCAGAAGCTGCTGACCTACGAGGTGAGCCAGGAGGAAGCCGTGCGGGCCGTCTTCAATAAGGGCGCCGACATGGGCTTCGACACCCTCGTCGCCGTGGACGTGGTGCCGAACGTCCACAGCACGCAGCAGGTCGTCTACCGGGTGACCGTCGAGGGGGCCGAGGCGACGAAGCTGTTTCTGTCGACGGCTTCCCAACAGGTCGAGCCCCTGAAGGGGACCGGCGAACAGGCCAAGATCACGGTGGTCGGTCTGCCGGTCATGCGGGAGGCGACCGCGGGGGTCGCCCCGGACCTGCTCAAGTCGACCCGCTACCTGCAGAGCGACGATCCGCGGGTGATCGAACACGCGAAGGCCGCGGCCCCGGAGGACGCCTCCGCCGGGCGGATTGCCGAGGGCTGTGCGGAGTACGTGAGCCGGGTGCTGACGGACAAGAACTTCAGCACCGCCCTGGCCAGCGCCGCGGAGGTCGCGGAGAACCTTTCCGGCGACTGCACGGAGCACAGCGTGCTGTGCGCCGCGATGCTGCGGGCCCGCGGCGTGCCCAGCCGGGTCTGCGTGGGACTGGTGACGATCCCCGGCCGCGGGCAGATGGGCGGGCACATGTGGGTCGAGGCCCTGCTGGACGCCGACGGCCCCGCCGGCCCGGCCGAGGCGCTGTGGGTGCCGCTGGACCCGACGATCACCGGCGGGGCGATCGGCGGCGGGCACCTGCTGCTCGGCCGCAGCGACCTGAGTGACGACGACGCCTCCCCGGTCGCCAGTTTCCTGCCGATGCTGGAAGTGATCGGCCGTCTGACCGTGACAGTCGTCGAGTCGAAATGAGCGGGGCCGAACCACCTGCCCCGCCGCCGCTGATCCTCGCCAGCACCTCGCCCTACCGGGCCATGCTGCTGGACCGCCTCGGCGTGTCGTACACGCAGCAGTCGCCCGGTGTCGACGAGGAGGCGGTGACGGCGGCCCTGTCCATATCGAAACCGGCGGACCCCGCCGCCCTCGCCGAACGTCTCGCCGTGTTGAAGGCGGAGGCGGTGGCGGAGCGAAACCCGCAGGCCGCCTGCCTCGGCAGCGATCAGGTCGCGGTGGCGGGGGGCGAGATCGTCTCCAAGCCCGGCACGCCGGAGCGGGCACTGGCCCAGTTGATCGCCGCCCGCGACGGCGGGCTGAGCCTGTTCTGCGGCGTCGCCCTCGCCGGCCCCGGCGAGCGGCGGCGGGCGACCGTGGTGCGGTCCGACCTCGTCCTGCACCCGCTCTCCGACGACCGCTTGCGGGCCTACGTGGCGAAGGTGAACCCGGTCAACTGCGCCGGCAGCTTCAAGCTCGAAGAGCCCGGCGGACTGGCGCTGTTCGAGCGGATCGACGCCGCCGACTGGACCGCCGTCATCGGCCTCCCGCTGCTCACCGTCGCCGCGTGGCTGCGAGACGCGGGGCACGACCTCCCTTGAGGCTCCCCCCGCTTCGCCGTCGCCGCTAGGCGGCGCGCGTCGCTCTGGAATCTCGCCGCCTAACGGCGACGGCGAACCGGATCAGGCGTCCGGGTACGTCTCGCCGCGATCCAGCTCCAACTCGCGCACCCAGATGTTGCGGAAGCTGACTTTGTCGCCGTGCCACTGGAGGTTGAACGACTCCTTCAGCGGGTGCGCCTCGTAGACGTGCCGCTTGCCGAGCCGCGGGTTGCGGGCGGTGGCGCCGTTCAGTTGTTTCCGCACCTGCACGGCGACGCCGTTGTGGATCACGGTCGCGTAGGCCGGGCGGACGACGACGCCGTTCTCGTCGAACCGCGGGGCCTCGAACAGCACGTCGTAGGTCTGCCAGGCGCCCGGCGGGCGGCAGGCGTTCACCAGCGGCGGGGACTGCTTGTAGAGAGCCGCGGCCTGACTGTCGAACTGCGTCTGGTTCTCGTACGAGTCCATGATCTGCACCTCGTAACGGTTCATCAGGTACAGCCCGCTGTTGCCGCGGCCCTGCCCCTGGCCCTCCACCTCCAGGGGGCTGCGGAACTCGAGATGAACCTGGACGTCGCCGAACTTCTGCTTCGTGGAGATGGTCCCGCCGCCGGCGGTGGCGACGCCGTGCTTCACCTCCCACTTCTCGCCGCCGTTGAAGGCGGAGAGGTCCGTCCCGCCGAACAGGATAATCGCGTCCGAGGGCGGAGCGACCGCGGTCTCGCCGGGCGTAACGATCGCCGGCTCCTTCCACTCGATCCCGCTTTTCCACTCCTGAAAGCCGACCGCGGTGGCGGCGAGCGCCGGGAGGCACAGGCCGGCGAGCAGTGTGGAGCGACGGAACATCGGCGGAGCTTCTGTCAGAAGGTGCGGCAGGAAACGGAGCGAACGGCGGTCGGGCGTCAGGCGTCCGGGTACTGCTCGCCGCGGTCCAGTTCCAACTCGCGCACCCAGATGTTGCGAAAGCTGACCGGGTTGTTGTGCCACTGGAGGGTCATCGGGGCCTTCTCCGCCTTGCTGTCGTAGCTGGGCGGCTTGTGCCAGGCGGTGCCGCCGAGGATCTCCTGATGCACCTGCGTGGCGACGCCGTTGTGCAGCACGGTGACGTACGCCGGCCGGACGAGCGCGCCGTGCTCGTCGAATTTCGGGGCTTCAAAGAGGATGTCGTAGGTCTGCCAGGTGCCCGGCGGGCGGGAGGCGTTCACCAGCGGCGGGCTCTGCTTGTAGATTGAGGAGGCCTGCCCGTCGTAGTAGGTGGTGTTGTCGTAGGAGTCGAGGATCTGCACCTCGTACTGCTCCATCAGGTGCAGCCCGCTGTTGCCGCGGCCCTGCCCGCTGCCTTTCACCTCGGCGGGGCTGCGGAACTCCAGATGCACCTGGCAGTCGCCGAACGACTGCTTCGTCTTAATCGTGCCGCCGTTCACCGTGGCGACGCCGTGCTCGATCTTCCATTTGTCGGCGCCTTCCCACGCCGACAAATCGGTGCCGCCGAACAGGATGATCGCGTCCGAGGGCGGGTCCGCGGCGGTCTCGCCGGGGGTGA
Organism: Alienimonas californiensis; assembly: GCF_007743815.1. Taxonomy (GTDB): domain Bacteria; phylum Planctomycetota; class Planctomycetia; order Planctomycetales; family Planctomycetaceae; genus Alienimonas; species Alienimonas californiensis. The sequence goes on along the minus strand of NZ_CP036265.1, from coordinate 3,751,765 downwards.
CGACCTTCGGCTCCTCCCACTTGATGCCGCTTTTCCATTCCTGAAAGCCGACCGCGGTCGCGGCGAGCAGCGGAACGCACAGGCCGGAGAGCAACACGCGGGAACGAAGCATCGGACGGGGCCTCAAACGACAACGGGAAGGGCGAACGCATCCAATGTGGCGAGTCAGACCTCCTTCCGCCACCACCCGCCGACGCGGTACCAGATCCCCCCCGCCGTCGCCCGGAACGCGACGTCGCCGAACATCCCCAGATACGCCCCCGGCAGCCCCCAGCCCAGCCACACGCCGCCGACCCACGCCAGCGGCAACCGCAGGCCGTACATCCCCGCCAGCGTGAGCAGCAGCGGGACGCGCGTCTCCCCCGCCCCCCGCAACGCGGTGACGTAGACGATGCTGCCGGTCAGCGGGATCTGGCAGAGGGCCAGCGCCCGCAGCGCCGGGGCGGCCTCGGCCCGCACCGCTGGGTCGAGGTGCATGAAGCCCACCAGCGGCTCCGCGGCCAGCAGGAACAGGGCGCTGATGAGTGCCCCCAGCGCCGCGCACTGCCCCGCGGCGACGTGCCCGACGGCCTTCGCCCGCCGCAGCCGCTTCGCCCCGAGGCTCTGCCCCACGATCGTCGCCGCCGCCGCCCCCCACGCGACCGACGGGAGATACGTGATCGCCTCCAGCCGCACCGCGACGATGTGGGCGGCGAAGGTCGTCTCCCCGTCGTCATCCGCCGCCGAGCCCACCCCCGCTGCCGCAGTGAGGGGCAGGCCGGCGATCAGGGCCAGGAACACGAAGTGACCGGCCCAGCGGATCGCCCCGTCGACCGCGGCCGGCAGACCGATCTTCAGCACGCGGGCGGTGGTCGCACGGTCCGGCAGCAGCTCCGCGGCGAGCAGCCGGAGTCGGGTCGAACCGCTGGCCAGCGTCGCCAACAGGGCCAACCCGCCGAAGGTGCGGGCCGCGACGGTGCCGTACACGATCCCGTTCGCCCCGCACGCCGGCAGGCCGATCGCCTCCACGCCGTAGACGAACGCCCAACTGGCGGCGGCGTTCAGCAGGTTCATCCCCGCCCCGAGGATCAGCGGCGTGGTCATATCCCCGGCCCCCCGCAGGGCGGCGAACCCGGCGAGGCTCATCGCGGTGATCACCTGCCCCAGCCCGTCGATCCGCAGGTAGCGGACGGCGATGTCGAACGTTTCCCCCTCCAACCGCAGCCCCGCGGCGAAGTACGGGGCGAGCGGCCAGATCAGGGCGTAGTAGAGGCCCCCCGCGATCAGTCCCAGACCGAGCACGCGGTTCGCCACGGCGTTGGCCCGGGCGGTCTCGCCGGCGCCCCAGTGACGGGCGACGATCGCGGTGGCGCCGACGCTGACCACGCCGAACAGCATTGTCGCCAGCCAGGCGACGTACGCCGCCAGCCCCACCGCCGCCGTCGCCCCGGAGCTGATCCGCCCGCTGAGCCAGGTATCGAACAGCCCGACCCCGAACCCCAGAATCTGCTCCCCCAGCACCGGCCAGGCCAGCGTCAGCACCGCGGCGTGCAACGGCATCGACCCGAGTCGCTTCCCGCGCCGCTCCCGCCGGGGCTTTGGGGAGCGGGGGGCGTCGGACGGGGAATTCACGCGGCGATGGTAGGCGAGGGGCCGGCGGCGGCCGCGTCATGGGGCGGCGGGATCGTCCTCGAAGACGCCGAATCGCCAGTCTTGCCGCGGCTGCGGCTGCCAGCCCTCGGCGATCAGCATCGCCTTCACCGCTCCGGCCGCCGCGGCGGCGAACGCCTCGGGACGGTCTCGGGGGGCGCGGCCGGTCAGCGCCCGTTCCGTTCGCCCCGCGGGCGCCCAGCGGGCCGGGTGAACCAGGACCGCCCCCGGGTTCCGTCGGCAGCGAAACGCCTCCAACCCGGAAATCTTCGCATGAGCCTGCGGCAATCCCCACGGCGCCGGCAGGTGGAGCGCCGTCGCCACGTCGCACACGGCGGAGGCTCGAACCGACCGGCCGAACCGCAGCCGGCCCCAGCCCGTGCGGACGAGCAGTCGGTCCTCCCCCCGCAGCCAGCGGGGGCCGACGCTGCAGGCTCGCCGGAACGCGACCTGCCTCGTGGCCCACGGCGCCGCCGCGACCGCGGCTCCCGTGATCAGCCCGGCCGCTGCCCAGACGGACCACCCGAATGACGACCCAAGCGTGGCCGGCTCCCATTCCGACCGCCGTTCCCACCAGAAAGTCGGAATCGCAGACGCCAACGCCACACCGAGCGCCACAAAGACCCGACGCCCCCACCCCCGCCGGGCGTCCAGCGGCGTTATGACGGCCGGTCGGCCCCGCCCATCGTGGTGGACCCGCACCAGCGGGTGCGGCGGGGCCTGCGGATCGGCCGGCGCCAGCCACGGCCCGACCGGCCGGCCGGCGGGGAGGACGCCCAGGACCCCCGCCACGCCGGCCCGCACCCGGGCGCCGTCCTCGCCGCTCAGGCGTCGGGTGAGGGGCGTCGTCTTGCCGCCGACGATCGCGGAGACCGCCGCCTTGGTTTCCTCCCCGAACCACGGGCCGGGTTCGTCCAGCAGCCCGTCGCCCGGCAGGATCTCCACCGTCCCGAACCGCCGCACGCCCCACCAGACGCACTCCCATTCGAGCCTCTCCGGCGTGACGCGGAACCAACTGCGGGCCAGTTCGAGCCGGAACTCCCAGAGGTGAACGCTCAAGAGGAGTAGCGGAACGGCCGAACAGGCCAGCCCCTGCGCCAGTTCGCCCAGGGTGGCCAACCCCCGCGCCCGCATCCCCAGCCCTGCCTCGATCAGAAACAGCAGACCGAACCCCGCGGCCGCGAGGGCGGCGAGCGCCCCGCAGAACGCCAGCGGGCGTGAGGCCGGCGACGGGCCGAATGACGCCTCGAAAACGGCGCCGTTCAGCGGCGGCGCGGCGGGGCGGATCGGCGTCGGCGGGGCGGGCTCAGAGGCCATCGGGGACCGGCCTCCAGCCGGTCGATTCGAGGCGGTGTCGCACCAGCCCGGCGACGTCCTCGGCCACCTCACGGCCCCCGCCGAGGCTCAGCGGCACGTGCGATCCCAATTTGACCGGCGGATCGACCCGGACGGCGGCGACCGTCACCGGCCGGCTGCCCCGGGCGTCCCGGACCGTGCCGAAGTTCTCCCACACCACCACCGCCGAGATCCGCTCCCGCGGCACGCGGTAGGTGTACCGCAGCAGTCCCACGCCCCATCGCAGGATCAGCCCCTCCTCCGCGATCGTCGTCCGCACCGACGCCCGGCAAACGGCGACCGGCACGCTGATGATCATCATTCCCACCAGGGCGAACGGCACGAGGAACAGGAAACCCACCAGGTCCCGCCCGCCCGCCTGCCCGGCGTCCGGCAAGGCCCGCACCGCGATGAAGATCAGGGCGGCCCACCAGGCGAGGGCGGACACGGTCATGAAGGCCGCCAGCGTCCGCTTCCCCGGCGGCCAGCCGGGCCAGCAGCGGGCCTCCACGATCGACCGCCCGCGGGCGTCGAGCCCGGTCCGGACGTGCGGGTGATCGGCATTCGCGTCGGCCGCGACGGGCGCCGTGCGGGGCGGGGCGCCGGGCGCGTCGTCAGGGAAGCGCTCCGCCTCCACGCCGAGGGTCTGGTTGATCGACTCCGCGACCCAGCGCACCTCGTCGTCCGCCCACGCCGTCCCAAAGGCCAGCGTGCGGTCCTTCTCCTCTTGCGGCCCGACCCGCACCCGGTAGCGGGGCCTGTCGTTCTCCTCGTAGGCGACCTCCAGCTCCGCCCGGTCCCCGGGTTCGAGGCGAATCGTGCGGGTGCGCTCCCGGCCGAACCACTCCGTCCGCACCGCGACCGTGGCGGGTTCGCCGCCCGTGGCCGGGGCGGCGAACAGCAGCGTGTGGGTAAATCGCAGCTTCGACCACCAAATCACCAGCCCGACGCCGATGGCCGGGAACAGCCCGACGAGGGGCAGCACGAACCACGGCACCGGCCCGTCCTGCCCCCCGGCCGGCTTGAGGTTCCAGTCGACGCCGTTCGCCACGGCCACGCCCCAGAAGGTCCCGGCCACCGCCCACGAGAGGGCGTTCCAAAAGAGCGCGAACCAGAAGATCGAACGGGCCCGAGGTCCCCCGGCGGGGATGCGCAGCACGAGCCGTTCGTCACGCTCCACGACCTCGATGCGGGAGCCGGGGACTGGCGGGGGCGGGCCGTCGCTCACCCCGGCGGCCAGCCGAGGTCCCGGCCGCCCATCACGTGGAAGTGCAGGTGGAACACGCTCTGCCCGGCCCCGACGCCGGTGTTCGCGACCACCCGGTAGGCCTCGCCGCAGCCCTCCTGTTTCGCCACCGCGTCGCAGACCCGCAGACATTTGCCGAGCAGCGCGGCGTCCTCATCCGTCGCGTCGGCGAGGTTCACCAGCGGCTTCTTGGGGATCACCAGCACGTGCACCGGCGCCTTCGGGCTCACGTCGCGGAAGGCGAGGCAGTCCTCCGTCTCCAGCACCACGTCCGCGGGGATCTCCCCATCAAGAATCTTCTGGAAGATCGTGGGTTCGTGCGACATGTCGCGACCGTACCGGCGGGCGGCGCGACCCGCAAACTCGTTGCGCCCCCCCTCGCAACCGCAGAACGCAGAGGGCCGGCCGGCCCTCTGCGTTACAGGCAGGCCGGATGACCTAGGCTCCAGCGTCGCCCCGATTGAAAGCCGCGCGCATGCTCCGCCTGTCACACCCTCATCGCACACGTCGCCGCCGCGGGGCGGCGCTGGTCGAGGCGGCGGTCGTGCTGCCGATCTTTTTCCTGGCCATCCTGGCGATCGTGGAGTTCGGCCGGGCGATGATGGTCGGCCAGTTGGTGACGAACGCCGCCCGCGAGGGCGCCCGCCAGGCGATCCTCTACGGCAGCGACGACGACGAGGTCCGCGAGCACGTCACGACCTTCCTGCAGAACGCCGCGGACGTCCCGGCGGAGCACGTGGGCGTGGAGATCACGGTGAGTTCCGGCCCGAACCGCGAGGGCGCCGCCCCGCAGAGCGTCGTCGACGCCGAGAGCGGCGACCGCGTCACGGTGCGGGTCACCGTGCCCTGGGACGAGGCCAGTTGGGGCATGCTCCGCTGGCTGGGCGGCGAGAGCTTCCGCGGCGAAGCCACGATGCGGCACGAGTGACGCCGGTCGGGGAGACGTTCCTCCCTCAAACGGCGGCGTTCAGCCACTCGATGAGCTTCATCGCCGCGGTGTACCCGCCGAAGGCCCCCGCCAGCGCCAGCCCCGCGACGCTGAGGAACAGGCAGGCGGTCCAGACCGCCCCCGGCCGCAGGCCCGGCGGGGCGACGCGGAATCGCATCCAAAGGGCGGCGACCCCCAGCACGGGGAGCAGCAGGCTCTGGGCGACCCCGCCGATCACGACCAGCAGCACCGGGTCGGAACTGACGAAGACGAACAGCCCCACGCTGATCGCCGTCAGCAGCACGGACAGAATCTTCACCGCGAAGCGATACGTTCCCTCGTCGTCCCGCAACCAACCGGCGACGCGGGCGCCGTCGGCCCACATCCGGGCGTTCGCGGCGGTGGCGATCAGCAGCGTCGAGTACAGCACCGCCACCGCCCCGGCGAGGAACAGCCAACCGGCCTCCTTCCCGAAGACCGGCTCGTAGGCGGAGGCGAGGGCCGAGATCGTCTCGCTCCCCTGCGGGTGCACGCCGGTCGGGTGCAGGACTGCCGCCCCGATCAGGTAGAACGCCACCGTGCTGACGGTGTAGACGACCAGCGCCGCGAAGGCGTCCGCCCGCATCACCCGCATCCAGCCCTTCGCCCGGGCCGTCCAGGCCGGGGTCTCCGCAGACGCTTCGTTCGGCCGGACGCCGGCGAAGCGAGCATATCCCTTCTCCAGACACCAGTAGGGGTAGGCGACCAGCTCCGTCGCTCCCACGCCGATCAGCCCGAACGCGGCGAGGGCGATGAACACGGCGTCCGGGGCGTCGACGAGGTCGTTCAGCGGGTTCAGCCCGGCCAGCAGGTCGCCGGTCGGCAGGGCGAACTCCGGGGTGGATTGCAGGGCGACGGCGTTGCCCACCGTCAGGGCCGTGAACGCCGCGACCAGCACGGCGGAGAGGGCCTGAATCAGCCGATACCGCCCGCCCCACAGCAGCGCCGCGGTCAGGATGCCGGCGAGCGTCGCCCACAGCGCCGGGCCATGTTCTCCCAGGCCCGGCAGCGCGAGGTGCATCGCCTGCCCCACGCCGCCGGCCAGCCCGCCGACCTGCCCGAGCTGGGTGAGCATCATCGCCGCCCACAGCAGGACGACCCAGTTCACCGCCCGCGCCGTCCCATCGGAGAACCGGGCGCCGGTGGGCACTCGGGGGCCGGGGACGCGGTTGAGCAGATCGAGCGTCGTCCGCCCCGTCGCCACCGCCGCCCGGCCGAGTTCCACCTGCACGAACACCTTGATCGCGCACCCCAGCAGGATCAGCCAGAGCAGCCCGATCCCCACCCGCGCCCCGGTCCCGGTTGTGGCGAACAGCTCTCCGCTGCCCACGATCGCCCCGGCGATGATCACCCCCGGCCCCAGGTGCTTCAGCGTGCCGAGCAGCGTCGTCGGCGGTTCTGTAGGGTCCGCTGTGCGGACCGCCGAATCGCTCGATTCGGTCCGCACAGCGGACCCTACGGAACTCATAGCTGCCCCTCCGCCACGTCGATCGCCCGCAGCAGGGCCCGGGCTTTGTGCACCGTCTCCTCGTATTCGAGGCTCGGATCGCTGTCGGCGACGACCCCGCAGCCGGCCTGCACGTCGACGGTCTGGCCGATCATCACCATCGTCCGCAGGGCGATGCAGACGTCCATGTCGCCGCCGAAGTCCACGTAGCCCACGGCCCCGCCGTACGGCCCGCGGCGGTGCGGTTCGAGTTCGTCGATGATCTCCATGGCCCGCACCTTCGGTGCCCCGGACACCGTGCCGGCGGGCAGGCCGCTGCGGAGGGCGTCCAGCGCCGTCAGCCCCGGCTTGAGCGTGCCGGTGACGTTGGAGGTGAGGTGCATCACGTGGCTGTAGCGCTCGACCTCCATCACGTCCGTCAGCCGGACCGAGCCGAACCGGCTCACCCGGCCGACGTCGTTACGGGCGAGGTCGATCAGCATGACGTGCTCCGCCCGCTCCTTGGGGTCTGCCAACAGTTCGGCGGCGAGGGCGTCGTCCTCCGCCGGGGTCGTCCCCCGTCGGCGGGTGCCGGCCAGCGGGCGGATCGTCACGTCCCGCTTGTGATCCTCCGGGGTGGCGTCGGGGGCGGTTTCGACCCGCACCATGATCTCCGGACTCGCCCCGATCAGCGTGCAGTCCGGCCCGTCGAGCAGGAACATGAACGGGCTCGGGTTCACCACCCGCAGGGCCCGGTAGATGTCCAGCGGCCGGGCGTGCGTCTCCCGGCGGAAGCGCTGACTGGGCACGAACTGGAACACGTCCCCGGCGGCGATGTACTCCTTGCCCTGCCGCACCGCCTCCTCAAAGGCCTCCCGGGTCATATTGCTCTCCGGCGCCGGCCCCGGGGCGGCCGCGACCGGGTCGATGTCCGTGATCGGCAGGTCCACCGTCCCCTGTTGGAGTTGCCGCACGGCCTCGTCGACCTTTCGGCAGGCCGCGTCGTAACTGGCGGCGGGGTCGGCGGCGCTCGCCTCGGCATGAGCGACGACGAGGATCGTCTTCGAAATGTGATCAAAGACCACCAGCCGGTCGTACAGGCCGAACTGCATGTCCGGTAGACCGCGGTCGTCTTTCGGAGCGTTCGGCAGGCGTTCGACGTAGCGGACGGTGTCGTACCCCGCATAGCCGACGGCCCCGCCCCGAAACGCCGGCAACGCCCCGGGTCGCAGCCCGGGCGGCGTGAGGATGCGGTACTCCGCCAGCAGGCTCTCCAACTGGGCGAGCGGGTCCTTCCGCTCGAACGTCTGGACCGAGGTTCCGCCCTCGCCGTCGGAACCGCGGAGCGTAACTTCGTGCCGCCCCTCCCCAATTGGTCGGGCCTCGATCGTCAGGAACGGGTCGGCACCGACGAAGCTGTACCGGCCGATCTTTTCCCCGCCGACCACCGATTCAAACAAAAATCCCCGCCCGCCCCAGCGGAGCTTCTGATAGGCCGCCACCGGGGTGAGGGCGTCCGCCGTCAACCGCCGGAAGACGGGCACGAGGACAGTCCGGTCGCCTTCGTCCTCAACCTGATCGACGCCCTCGGCCATGGCGAGGAACGTCTCGCGGTTGGGCGTATGTCGTTGGGCGTGCGGTGCGGGCATGGCGCGGGCATCGTCGGGACGAACCGCCCAGGACGCCAGTCCGCCGCCGCCCCGTCGCGTCCCCGATCCCACGACGACGCCGCCGGACTGCGGGTCGCTCACGTTGACCGCCCCCCGGGGTCACCTAGAATCCGCTTCCCCCGCATTCTCCGCGACGGGGTGATCAAAACGCGGATGGTTGTCGACGAAAGCTCGCCCCGGTGCATCTGGACACCCTGACCGCCAACAGCGGCGAGTGGCTCCGCGGCACCGGACCGGACAGCGACGTCGTCGTCTCCAGCCGCATCCGGCTGGCCCGCAACCTCTCCCAGTTCCCCTTCCCCGTGCGGGCGGAGGACGCCACCAAGGCGGAGGTGTTCTCGCTGCTCTCCGGCACGCTGGGCGAGCTGGACGCCAGCCCCACGCTGCACCCGTTCGATCTGGGAGAATTAGAGGAGATCGACGCTCAACTGCTGGTCGAACGGCAACTGATCAGCCGCGAACTCGCCGACGGCGACGGCCCCCGCGGCGTGGCCGTCAGCCGGGACGAAACCGTCTCGGTGATGATGAACGAGGAGGACCACCTCCGCATCCAGGTGCTCGCCAGCGGCTTCGACGTGAAGGGCGCCTGGGCGAAAGCGGACGCCATTGACGACGCGATCGAGGCCCAACTGCCGTACGCGTTCGACGAGCAGTTCGGCTTCCTCACCGCCTGCCCCACCAACTGCGGCACCGGCCTGCGGGTCAGCGTGATGCTGCACCTCCCGGCGCTGGTGCTGACCAAGGAAATCCAAAAGGTTTTCCAGGCCCTGCAAAAAATCCGCCTCGCCGTCCGCGGCCTCTACGGCGAAGGCTCGCAGGCGATGGGCGACTTCTACCAGATCAGCAATCAGGTGACGCTCGGCCTGAGCGAGACCGAACTCGTGGAGAAGGTCGCCGAGGTCGTCCCGAACATCATCTCCTACGAACGCCGGGTGCGAAAGGCGTTGGTGCGGCAGGACCGCCGCAGCCTCCACGACCAGATCGCTCGGGCGCACGGGGTGTTGAAGAGCGCCCAGACGATCAGCAGCGACGAGACGATGGGCCTGCTCAGTTCCCTGCGCCTGGGCGTGAACCTCGGTCTGATCGACGAACTGGACCCGGCCACGGTGAACGAGATGTTCATCCACACGCAGCCGGCCCACCTCCAGAAATTGAAGGGGCAGGAGCTGTCCTCCCCCCAACGCAACGTCGCCCGCGCCGGCTACCTCCGCGACAAGCTCGCAAACGCGGAACTGGACACGGATCAATAACGCCGAGGCCCCGCGGGGCCTCGGCGTTACGCTCGAGTTATTCCGCCCGCTGGCCGGTGAAGTAGTCCGGGGCGTCCTTCCACTTGATGTTGCAGCCGATGGAGGGTTTTTGCATGTCCGGCGGGACCGGGGCCCCGGAGAGGACCTGCTCCGCGGCGGCCCGCAGATCGCCGCCGGTCACCGGCTGCTCGTTCCCGGGGCGGCTGTCGTCGAACTGCCCGCGGTAGGCCAGTTTGTGAGCCTTGTCGAACAGGAAGAGATCCGGCGTGCAGGCGGCCCGGTAGGCTTTGGCGACGCTCTGGTCTTCGTCGTACAGGTACGGGAACGTGTAGCCGACGGCCGCTTTCTCCTCGGCCATCTTCTCGAAGCTGTCGTCCGGGTACTCCACGGCGTCGTTGGAGCTGATCGCCACGATGCCCAGCCCCTTCGATTCGTACTCCTTGCCGAACTCCGCCAGCGCGCTGCGCAGGTGCTTCACGTAGGGGCAGTGGTTGCTGATGAACATGACCAGCAGCGGCCGACCCTCGTAGTCGGACAGGCTGACCGTCTCCTCGGAGCCGGCGGCGGGCAGCGAGAACGGCGGGGCCGCGGTGCCCAGTTCGAGCATCGTGGAAGCGGTACGGACCATCGGGGGGGCTTTCGTCAGGGTTCGAGATGAACCCCTAGACCACCGCCGCCGCGTCGTTCCGTCAACCGGGCATCCCCCGGCCCAAGCCGGACGCATGCATCCGGTTGCGATCTGCCCTCAGGCGTCCTCGGTCCGCCGGTACTTCTCCAGCAGCGGGCCGACCACCGCCGGAGGGACGAACTGGTGGAGTTGCCCCGCGACCGCCGGGCCGCCGAAGCGGGCGATCTGCTTGATCAGGCTGCTGGAGACGTGCGAGAGGTTCTCGTGCGCCATCAGGAACACCGTTTCCAGCTCCGGGGCGAGGGTGCGGTTCGTCAGGGACATCGTCAGTTCCGCCTCGATGTCCATCAGGCTGCGCACGCCCCGCAGCAACGCGGCGGCGCCGATCTCCCGGGCGAAGTCCACCGCCAGCCCGTCGAAGGTGGCGACCGTGACGTTGGGCAGGTCGGCGAGCGCCTCGCGGACCAGTTCGACGCGTTCCGCCGGGGTGAACAGCGGCTGCTTGTCCGGGTTGATGCCGACGCCGACGGTCAGGCGATCGAACAGCTTGGCACCGCGGCGGATGATGTCCTCGTGCCCCAGCGTGACCGGGTCGAAGCTGCCCAGATAGGCGGCGTGCCGGTGGTCGGGGGGGGCGTCGGGCATCGGCACACCTGCGTCCGGCCTGCGGGCGGGCCGGCGTTCGGGGGAAGTTCGGGGGAGCGAAAGGGTAACGCCGCCCCGCCGCGGGGACGCCGCCGATTAGACTGCGGCGGTCGAAGATCGCCGCCGTCGCGGCGAATCTCCTCCTATCCCCACCCCAGCGCGTCGTTCGCCCGCCGATCCATGACCATGCACACGTCCTCCTCCGCCAACTCCCACGCCTCCGCGGGCGCCAACAGCTCCAGCGCGGTGCAGTCCGCCGTGGACCGGGTGCGGTCCGAGGTGGAACGTCTGGTCGAATCCGCGGTGAACCAGGGCGAGCGCGCCCTGGAGACGGTCGGCATCAAGCCGCCGCCGCGTCGCGGGATGTTCCCGCCCGTCGACGTCACCGACGCCCCGGAGGCCGTGATCGTCCGCGTGGACCTGCCCGGGGTGAAGCCGGGCGGCGTGACGGTGGACCTGTCCGGCAGCATCCTGACGGTCGCCGGCACGCTGCCGGCCTTCCCGCCGGCGCCCGGCGCCTCCGCGACTCAGAGCGAGCGTCCGCACGGGACGTTCACCCGCTCGGTCTCCCTGCCCGCCGCCGTCGATCCGGCCGGGGTGTCGGCCGATCTGAAGCACGGTCTGCTGACCGTCACGCTTAAGAAGAACGCCGCCGCCCCGAGTCACTCGATCCCGGTCAACGCCGTCGAGTAGTCGCGGCGTCGCTCAGGGGTTCGCGCCGCCTCACGGCGACGGCGAAGCGGGGGGAGCGGCGGGGACCAGCCGCACCCCGTCGGCGTCGATCTCCGCCCGCAGGCCGGCGGCGGCGGCGAGTTCCTCCAGCGCCGTGCGCACCGTCAGCGGCCCTGGCAGATCGAGCCGCACCGGCGTCTCCGCCCGGGCCTCGATCGTGATCCGCTCGCGGAGCAGGTCCTCCAGATCGGCGATTGCCTCCCGCAGCGGGCGGGCGGCGGGCATTTGGTAGGAGGACAGCGTCGCGTCCAGCCGGCGTTCGATCCGCCGCACTGCCAGATCGGCCGTCGGCCGGGGAGCCGTCGCCGGCGGCCGGACCGGGTCCGGTTCGTACGGTTCGAGCGTCACCGTCGGAGCGGTCGGCTGCGGTTCGGGCGGCGGCAAGGGCGCCGGAGCGACGTCGACCGCCATCGGCGGCGGCTCCGGCTGAGGCTCCGCCGGCGGCCGATCGGAAGCCGCGGGCGGAGCGACCGGGGGCGGATCGGCGGCGATGATCTTCGCCGGTTCCTCGCTCCGCTCCGCCGGGTCCGCGGCCGGTCCGGAGCGGAGTACGAGCCACCCCGCCGTCGCGGCGCACGCCACGCCGAACGCGGCGAGGAAGAAGGGCCACCGCGGCGCCGGGCGCTCCGTTGTCCCGCCCATCGGCCGGACCGTCAGTTCGCGGTCGTCGTCCCGGCCGATCAGCAGGCCGGCGCCGCAGGCCGGGCATTCGAAGGCGCTGCCGACGGCGTCGCCGCGGACCCGCAGCGCCTCGTCGCAGGCCGGGCAGCGGAACGCCGCGGGCGGCGGACGCCGCACCGGCGTCGCCGGTTTGCGCAGGGGGGGACGGCTCATGGGGCTCCGCGGGTCATGGGGCTCCGCCGTTCACTCCGCCGGCGGGCCGGGACCGATCGGGAGCGGCGTCTGCCCCGCGGCCACCGCGGCTTTGTACGTCGTGATCAGCAACATGCCCGGCTGCGGCGCGTCTGCGACGGCCGCCAGCTTCGGGTGGTTCTGCATAATGCGGGCGATCGCGTCCTTCGCGGACACTTTGCCCAGGGCGAACTCCTGCGTCATGTTCTGCGTCATGCCGCCGTCGCGAATCGCGTTGCCGTCCAGTTCGATCGGAAACTTCGCCTCCTCCCCGATGAACAGAAATGCCTCCTGCATCGGGGTACGGCGGAAGTCGACGTCCACCAACCGGTCCAGCTTTTCGGCGAGCGTGGCGTTGTCCACGGGGGCGGCGGCCACGGTCGTCGGGTCGGCGGAGCGGACCCCGCTCAGGCCGGCCTCCCAGGTCAGCAGCGAGGCGAGGGCGAGGTTCGGCCCGGCCGCGGCCGGCAGCTGAACCGCGGCCCGGTAGACCCGCCCCTCGGTCCCGCCCACGCGCGCGTTGATCGTCGCCGCCAGCATCGCCGGCAACCGGCCGACCAGCCGCTGCCGGCCCACCGTCGCCGGCACCAGCGTGCGGACGTAGCCGAGCAACTGCTCCGGCATCTCCTCTAGTTCCGTCGCCGCCGTCCGGCCGAGGGTGCTGGCGACGTCGTCGGTCGTCCCCCGGACCGCCAGGGTGACGGCGACGTCCTGCCCGTTCGCCGCCGGGCCGTAGCCGAGCGCCACCGCCTCGGTCCAAGCGCCGAAGGAATCGTGAATCGCGTCGACCATCGGCCGCACGGCCTCCGGGAACAGCGTGTCCCGGTGAATGTTTAGATCGAGCGGCTGGAACAGGACCGTCAGCGGCGCGGTGCGATCGGTCGCCGACAGCAGGCCCTCCACCGCCGGGGCCGTCAGGGCGGCGGTTGGATCGAGGTCCCCGGCGTACTCCGCCGGGGCCACCGCCAGACCGATCGGCGGGGCGGCGGGGTCCTGCGGGTCGTTCAGCACCATGATCGCCCGTTGCCGGGCGGTGTCGATCTGCATCGGGACCGCGTACTGCTCCGTCAGCGTGCCGGGCAGGCTCAGCACCAACTCGGAGCGTTTCGGCGGCTCCACGAAGGTGAAGACCGCGGCCGGCTTGGGCAGGCTGCCCCGCGGCCCCATCACCCAGCCGACGGTGCATTCCGCCATCGCCTGCGGCGGGTAGCCGGTGAGTTCCTCCAGTGCCGCGGCGGCCCAGGGGGCGAGCGGGCCGGTGGCGTCGCGGGTCGCCTGCCACTTCGGCCCCCACAGCTCCGCCGGCCGCATGTGGACCAGCATCGAGACCCCCGCCGGCATCGCCCGCAGGGTGATCGGCTCCACCTGGGAAGCTCCCGCCGGCAGCGCGGAGGCCGCCCCGGCGGTCGCTTCGAAGCCGGTCGTTTCCCGCACCCGCTGGGCGGCGCGTTCTTCCTGCACCTCCGCCGAGGCCTGCCGCGGGGCGCCGCCGTCGTCGTTCAACGCCTGACTGCCGAAGTACGCCACCGCCCCCAGCCCCAGGGCGGAGAGCACGCCGACGACGATCTCCGGCGTGCGGTTCCGCTTCTTGCTGCGGCGGCGCTGTTTGAGCACGGAGCCCTCCGGCTCCGCCGCAGCGAGCGCCGGCGCCGCAAAGGCGGTCGCGGGAGCCCCTACCGCCGGGCCGACCGGCGGCACGGCCGGGGCGGGGTCGGCGGCGTCGAACGTCACGCCGGCGGGGCTGTCGTCGAGTTCCAACTCGACCACCGGCTCCGGCTCCTCCAGTTTGAACTTGTGCCCGCAACTGGGGCACTTGCCGATCTTCCCCAGCACGCGGCGGTCGCGCAGCTTGAGGACCGACCCGCACTTCGGGCACGGCAGGCGAAACGGCTGGCCGGACGGCTGGCCGGACACGGGTTGGTCAGGCACGGGCGGCGCTCCCGCGAGCGAGGGGTGAGCGATGAACGGGTTCGGCGGCCGCTCCGGCCTCGGCGGGCGAGGCGGCCTCCGCCCGGACGAGAGCTTCGGCGAGGGCGAAGTCGGCCGGGGTGGTGATCTTGAAGTTCCGGGCCGAGCCCCGCACGACCGCCACCGGGATGCCGGCCCGCTCGAGCAGTTCGGCCTCGTCCGTGGCCGGGGGACCGGCGTGGCGGCCGGCGAAAGCCCGCCGCATCAAGGCGGCCCGGGCGACCTGCGGCGTCTGGGCGGCCCACAGCTCGGTGCGGGGGACGGTCTCCACGACCCGCCCGTCCCGCACCCGTTTGACAGTGCTGGCGATCGGCGTGCACAGCAGCGCCGCCCCCTGCTCCGCGGCCGCGGCAAACACCGCAGCGAGATCCTCCCGCGGCGCCAGCGGCCGGGCGGCGTCGTGCACGGCGATCAGTTCCGCGTCCCCGCAGCGCTCGATGCCGTGAGCGACCGAATCAACCCGTTCCGCCCCGCCGGCGACGACCAGCACGCGCTCCCCGTCCCGATTGAGTTCTGCGAACACCTCGCGGTTCTCCGCCGCGAAGCGTTCCACATCCTCCCGGGCGACCGCGAGCACGACCCGCACGACCTGCGGCAGGGCGGTGAATAACTCCAGCGACCGCCGCCACAGCGGCACGCCGTCCAGTTCCGCGTAGGCCTTCCGCACCGACCCGCCCAGCCGCGACCCGCGGCCGGCGGCGGGCAGCACGACGGCGACGGTCGGGTCGGTCACGATGCGAAGCGGGGGCGAGCGGGGACGGGGGCGAACCCCATCCTACCGCCCCCCGCCCCCGGATTCCGCCCGGCGTCGCGTCAACGGACGACGCTGGCGTCGGCCGCAGCGGTCTCGGCCGGTTCGTCCTCGGCCTCGGCACCGTCCTCGTCGTCGTCCCCCGAGTCCCCGTAGGCGGCGGCTTCGGCGGCGAGGGCTTCGGCGGTGGCGAGGCGGCGGTCCTGGGCCTGTTGCAGTCCCGCCCGGTAGCCCCGCAGCGGCCGAACCAGCGAGCGGCTCAGCCACGCCTGACGAGTTTCGCGGTCGGCGTCCGACACCCCGGCGTCGGCGGCGGCCTCCTCCAGCAGGGCGAAGCCGTGTTCGATCGCGTCGAGCGTTTCGGAGACGTCGTGCAGGGCGACGCCGGTTTTCGTCGGCCAGCCGTGCTGCGCCTGATCCTGGCCCCGCAGCTCCCAGCGCTGCTTGAGCACCTGGAGCAGACCGTTGGCCGTGTCGTAGCGTTCGCCGGCGTCGGGGATGATCTCCGGGTGCTCCGCCAGCGCTTCCAAGGCGTCGCAGACGGTCCGCACGCCGCGGTCGCCGACCGGGGCCCGGTGCACGCCGGTCAACAGGCTCCGCAGCAGCGCCGCCGGCCGGTCGCCACGGAGGGCGTACAGCCGGGACAGTTCGCCCGGCAGGGCCGGGGTGACCATCGGGTCGTAGGGGGCGGCGAAGGATTCCAGCTTGGCGAGGTTCGCGTCGGACAGATCGGTCGCCGCGGCGAGGGCCTCCACGAAGGCGATGCGGCGTTCGTCCTCCGGGTGCCGGACCGTCTTCGGCCCGGCGGAGGTCTGCCGAATCACGCTCCGGACGTTCTTCGTCAGCTGCTTCTTCAACTCCTTCCGGTAGACCCACGGCCGGTCCGGGTATTCGAGGTGCATCTGGCGGCGGGCGATCACCTCCTGCAAGCGGTGATCGACCCGCGGCCGCTCCAGCGTCGGCACGGCGGAATCCAGCAGCCGGCCGGAGACCGGCGCCAGCGCCGCGGCGACCTCCGCCGGCTTGTTCGTCCACGCCTGCATCGCCCGCGGCAGGGCGAACGCGGTGCGGCCGTCCGCCGCCGTGACGGCCGCGGCGTCGCCGGCCAGGTCGGCGATGCGGTTCGGGCCGACGGCGGTGAGGTTCAGCGGCACGCTCCAGTCCCAGCCGCACTCGGCCATCAGTTGGCGAACGTGCGGCCGGTCGGCCCGGATGCCCAGGCGGGTGTCGACCAGCCCGTTGGGGGCGTTCGTGCCCAGCAGTGCGAACTCCCCGCGGCCGACCTCCACGCAGCGAACCTCCGCGAACGCCGTCCGCCAGGTGGCCGCGGCGGCGACGAGGGCGCCCGGACCGCAGTCCGTCGTGCGGACGCGACGGCAGGCGACGCCCTCGGGCGTCAACAGATCGGCGACCCGCCGGGCGTACGCGGCGGACTCCTCCGCCGCGGCGTCCACGGCGCCGGGGTGCGGCGGGTCGGCGATGATCACGTTGAAGCGGTCCGCGGTCCGCAGTTCAGCGCCGCGGACGGCGAGAACCGGGTCGAGCGGCAGCAGGGCGACGCGTTCGTCGGCGAACGGATCGACGGCCCGGGCGCGAACCAGTTCGTCCCGCATCGCGGCGACGGCCGCCGGGCGGGCGTCGCAGGCGACGATCGCCCGCACAGGGAACCGGGTGACGGCTTCGGCGACCGTCGGCCCGGACGTGCCGAGCAACAGCACGCGATCCGTCGACGAGGACCAGAGCAGCGGCAAGACCGCCCGCATCACCGCGGCGCTGTCCCGGGGGGCGAGCGTCGGCTGGAGCGCCGCGGCGGCCTCCGGCAGGCCTGCGTGACGAACGGTCAGCAGCGTGCCCTGCTCGCGGAACAGCGTGGCGGTGTCGCGGGTCGTCTCGATGCGGGCCAGTTCGCGGGCGTCGTCCAGGTGCACAAGTGCCGGGCCGGTCACGCCGCCCTGCCGGGCGATCGTCGGCAGCGCGCCGAAGAGGGTTTTCACCGCGGCGGTCGGCGGTTCGTGACGACCGCTCACGCAGACGGCCGCCGTCAGCGCCGCCAGCCCCACCGCCAGCCGCGGCCGCACGCCCCAGGAGCCGCACCGCACGACCGCGACCAACGTGGTCGCGGTCAGCAGGCAGAGCGTCCCGACCAGCACGCCGCCGTCCGGCAGCGCCGCCAACGCCCCCCCGCCGATCAGCAGCCCGGCGCCGCTGGCGAGAATCCCGACGCCCGCCGGCGCCGCGGTCGCCCGGGCCGCGAATCCGGCCCCGACGCAGGCCGGCAGCAGGAAGGCGGCGGCGCAGAGGATGCGCAGGTCCGTGAGCAGCCCGGGCGCGTCGAGCGTCGCGTTCGCCCAGAGGTTCAGCTCCAGCCACAGGTCGCCGGCCGCGAACGCAGCCGCCGTGCCGGCGACCGCGACCAGACCGCCCGCCGCCGCCCGGCGATCCCGCCGCAACCGGCCGGCGATCAGCAGGCCGAGACCCAGCCCCGCGACCGCCAGCGCCGCCCGGCCGAGCAACGTCTCGACGGTCAGGGGGAAGTAAGTCGCCGCCGCCCGCAGCCCTGCCGCGACCGCCGCCCCGCACAGCAGCGCCACGCCGACGGCCAGGGGATCGACCCGCCGGGCCGGGCCACGGGCGAGCGTTTCGTCCGCCGCCGCCGATTCGTCACCCTTCGCGGCGAACAGCATCGCCAGCCCCGCGGCGGCCACCGCCCCGCCCGCCGCGACCAGTGCCGCGTTCTGCAGGCCGATCGCCGGGGCGAGAACCGTTCCGAACAGCCCCACGCCCGCCCCCGCGGCGAGCAGTCGAACACCGGCGGCGCCGGGTCCGAACGCGAGCAGCCCCGCCCCGCAGGCCGCCGGGCCGAGGGCGGCGAGGGCGGCGAGGGTCAGCCAGGCCGCCCCCCGACCGCCGGCGAGCCAGCCGGCGGGCGCCGCGGTCGCAACCGCCTCCGCCGCCGCCAGACAGAGCGGCCCCAAGGCGACCGCCGCGGCGCACACCGGTCCGGTCGCCGTCACGGACAGCGTCCGCCGCCGACCGAGCGCCCAGGCGGTCGCCAGCCCGATCAGCACGGCGGCCCGCCCGCCGAAGGTCACCGCCGGGTCGCCGCCGAACCGCAACGTCCACTGAGTCCAGACGCAGGCCAGCGCCCCGCCGGCCAGCGCCGCACAGAGCGCCGGGGCCGCGGCGGGATGGTTCATCACGACCCGGCCGCCGCGTCGACCGGCGGCGCCGACCGTGGCGGCGAAGCGGGAGAGAGCGGAGGGAATCCGCGTGGCGTCCGTGCGCACGGGGGTGGCTCGTCAGATGGGGCGATCAGGGAGAACCGCCGCTTGTAGAACGTGCTTCGGGCGCGGGGGAACCCCGCTTCCGGCCGACCCGTTGAGCCCGGAGCGCAAGCTCCGGCCGTGCGTCGGGCGGTGCGTTCGACGCCCCGCCGGCTCCGCCGACGGCCGGAGCTTGCGCTCCGGGCTCAACTCGCTCCCCCGAGTCCCAAAACCGCCGTCAGCGGTGCGTGTGTTCCGCGGCCGGGTAGGCGCCGCCGCGGACTTCTTCGCAGTAGGCCGCCGCGGCCCGGCGGGTCTCGGAGCCGAGATCCGCGTACTTTTTCAGGAACTTCGGTGCGAACCCCGGGTTCAGCCCGAGCATGTCCGCCCCGACGAGCACCTGCCCGTCGCAGTGCGGCCCGGCGCCGATGCCGATCGTGGGGATGCCGACCGCCCGCGTGACCGCCTGGGCCACTTCGTCGTTCACCAGTTCCAACACGATCGCGAACGCCCCGGCGGCCTCGGCCCCGACGGCGTCGGCGACGAGGGCGTCCACGTCCCGCTGCACCCGGTGCCCGCCGACGGCGTGCACGCTCTGCGGCTTCAGGCCGATGTGGGCCATCACCGGCACGCCCGCGGCGGCGATCGCGGCGATGGTCTCCCCGTGATCGACGCCGCCGCCCTCCAGTTTCACCGCCCCGGCCCCCCCTTCCTTGAGCATCCGCCCGGCGTTGCGGACGGCGTCGGCGACGCTCGTCTGGTAGGAGAGAAACGGCAGGTCGGCGATCACCATCGCCCGCCCGCCGCCGGCGTCCCGCCCGCGGACGACCGCGGCGGTGTGGTAGACGATCTGCTCCACCGTGACCGGCAACGTGGTGGCATGCCCCTGCACGACGACGCCGACGGTGTCGCCCACCAACAGGGCGTCCACGCCCGCTTCCTCAAACAGGCGGGCGGTGAGGGCGTCGTAGGCCGTCAGCACCGCGAGCTTGCGGCCGGCGGATTTGGCGGCGACGAACCGCGGCAGCGTCATCGGCGTCCGCGGGCCGGACGCCGGGCCGGCGGGGGTCGAATCGGAGTCAGTCATGCCGGAAGTGTACGAGCTGCGGGCGGCGTCGACGGCCCGTCGACGCCGACCTGCCGCCGCAGCAGCGCCGGCAGGGATGGCCAGAGGAACTTGCCAGCATTTGTAACCCCTTTTTCACATTCGACTTGGAGCAATGGTGTGGAAATCCGCCCCCTGACCAGCCGCCGATCCGTGCGATTCTGAGGGCCGTCCCCCACCCGTGAGCCGGCCCGCAATCGGGCGGGGTCGACGCGGCCCCCGGCGGCTTCGTGCCGCCGGGGGTTTGTTCTTCCGCTGCGACCGCCGTGCGGTCAGCGGCCGTTGTCGGGGTTCCGCGGGAGAACTATCGTGCTCCGCCCCGCTCCCGGCGCCCCGTTCGGGCGCCCGGTCCCCCGGATTTCGCAACACGACGGTTCTCCCATGGCAGGCCCCACCCCCGACGAGCCGGTCGAGTTCGGTTCCGAAACCGAAAAACTGGTCATCATCGGCAGCGGGCCGGCGGGCTGGGCCGCGGGCATCTACGCCAGCCGGGCCGAACTGCGGCCGCTCTGCTTCGAGGGGGCGAACTCCGCGGAGAACTACGCCAACGGCACGCTGCCGCTGGGCCAACTCGCCCTCACCACGGAGGTCGAGAACTTCCCCTCCTGGCCGGCCGGCGACCTCTCCGGGTACCTCAACTCCGCCCTCACGGAGAAGGAGCGGATGATGCTGCCGGACGCCGGCCCGGATCAGGAGGCGATCACCGGCCCGCAGTTGATGACGCTCATGCGGCGGCAGGCCAAGAACTTCGGCACCCGGGTCGTGACCGACGACATCGCCAAGGTCGACTTCAGCCAGCGCCCCTTCACCCTCACTACCGCCGGCGGGAAGACCGTGAAGGCGGAGGCCGTCATCATCGCCACCGGCGCCCGGGCGAACTACCTCGGTCTGGACAGCGAGCACGCCTACAAGAACAAGGGCGTGAGCGCCTGCGCCGTCTGCGACGGGGCGTTGCCCCGGTTCCGCGGCAAGGGCGTGGTGGTGGTCGGCGGCGGCGACAGCGCCATGGAGGAGGCCACCTACCTCACCAAGTTCAGTAACCCGGTCTACATCGTGCACCGCCGGGACGAGTTCCGTGCCAGCAAGATCATGGCGGAGCGGGTGCTCGCCAATGACAAGATCACGGTGAAGTGGAATTCGGTGGTGGACGAAGTCCTCGGCAGCGACGAGCAGGGCGTGAACGGCGTCGTGATCCGCAGCACGCAGGACAGCGACCGCACGGAAACGCTGGACGTCTCCGGCTACTTCGCGGCGATCGGCCACACGCCCAACACGGCGTTCCTGGAGGGCCAGTTGGAGCTGACGGAGAAGCAGTACGTCGTCTGGACGACCCCCTTCCGCACGCACACCAGCGTGGAGGGCGTCTTCGCCGCCGGCGACGTGGCGGACGACTACTACCGCCAAGCCTGCACCGCCGCCGGCACCGGCTGCATGGCCGCCCTCGACGCCGAACGCTGGCTCGGGGCCCAGGGGATCGAGTGAGCGACGCCGTGTCGCCGCTGCCGTGGCAGGCCCATCTCGGCCCGGTGTTCGACGACCGCTATGACGGGCCGCGGGTTCCGCTCGACCTGATGCTCCAACGCCTCCGGCGGCGGTTCCCGGACCTCTCGGCTGACGTGGCGGCTGGGGATGCGGCGATCCGGGCGCACTACACCAGGCTCAAGGCGATGGGCTGCCCGGACGTGATCCTCGGTCCGTGGGAACGCCGGCTGGGGACGGAGCCGATGGTGACGCTCGACATGCCCAACAGCGAGCTGACGTTTCAGCTCGCCGCGATCGAGAACCCGCACCTCGAAGGGCTGTGGCTCTCCATCGACGACCTGACGCCCTGCGACGGGCGGCCGGACCTACGGGGGTTCGTCGCGGCGGCCGAGATGGTCGCGGAGGCGCTGGACTTCCGGTTGGGCCTGCAGGTGAACTCCTCCGCGGAGAACTGGGGGATCGGGATCGACGCTGACTGGCAGGTCGCCGACCCGCACGCCGACCTGCGGGCGGGGATGGGCGCTCAACGGAATCCGGCCACCGGCGATTGGGTCAAGGAACCCAGCGAGCTACCCGACCGCGGTGCGGCGCACTGGCCCGCCGCCTGCCGCCGGACCGCCGCGGCGTGGTGCGACCACGCGGAGTCCCGCGACAAACCGGCGATGCTGGCCGCGTACGGCGGCGCCGAGGGCGTGGCGGCGGCGATTCAACGCGATCTCGCCCAACTGGGTCCGTTGACGGCGTTCCGGGAGCACGTCACCGGGGCGGCGTTCGAAAACACGGCCGTCCTGACCCACGGCGAATGGACCTGCACCATCCGATTCAGCGGCGCGCCGACGGGGCAACTGCGTGAAGAGGCCGCGTAACGCCAAGGCCCCGCGGGGCCTTGGCGTTACGCGGTGGAGGAATATGAGCGGGCCCACGGGCCCCGGCCGGGTCGACTGAGGTTGAAGCCGCTCGAACCCCGCTGCTACAAGCCGTGAGACGCTGGAACTCTCCCACTCGGTCCCGTTGATGGCGAGCCGCACCGCCGATACGTCGCCCGAGCCTGCGGGATCGACGCTGTGGACCAGCCCGGCGGCCGGGCACGTTCCCGAGTTGGACGGGATCCGCGGCTTCGCGGTGCTGATGGTGCTGATCTGGCACCTCTGGAACTGCCAGATTCCCGCGACCGCCGGCCTGCTGGCGACGCTGGAGATCCCGAGCCAGCTCTTCTGGAGCGGCGTCGATCTGTTCTTCGTGCTCAGCGGATTCCTGATCGGGGGCATCCTGCTGGATCACGCGGAAAAACGCGGCTTCTACACCGCGTTCTACATGCGGCGGGCGGCCCGCATCCTGCCGGTCTACGTCGTGCTGTTGGCGGCGTATTTCCTCGGTCGCGCGCTGCTGGATCCGGAACGGTTCGGCTACCTGTTCCACAACCCGCTGCCGGACTGGGGCTACCTCACGTTCACGCAGAACCTGTTGATGGCCCGTGACGGGTCGTTCGGGCCGCACTTCCTCGGCGTGACCTGGAGCCTCGCGGTCGAGGAGCAGTTCTACCTGTTCGTCCCGGCCCTCCTGATGGCCCTCGGCAGCGCCCGATTCGTGCGGGCGGCCTGCTTACTGGCGGTCGCGGCGCCGCTCCTGCGGCTCACCCCCAGCGGCTTCGCGGAGATCGTCGCCACGCCCTTCCGGATGGATTCGCTGTTCGCCGGCGTGCTGCTGGCGCGGGCCGTCCGCCATCCGGCCGCGGTGCGGTGGATGCTCGCCAATCGGGCCACGCTCTGGGGCCTGTTCGGCCTGTTGACTGTCGGGATGGCGCTGATGACCCGCTGGCCGGCCGGGCGGGAGGGGTTCGAACCCTCGTTCCTCGCCGCGTACTACGCACTGCTGATCGCCCTCGCCGTCCTGCATCGCGGCGAGCGGGTGACGGCGGTCTGGCGTTGGAAGCCGCTGACCCTGCTGGGCCTCTATTCCTACGGGATCTACATGTATCACATGGCGGTGACCGGCCTGATGCACGGGACGATCCTCGGCGAGGCCCCCGCCGTGACGACGGCCGCCGGCGCCGCGGTGACGCTCGGCAGCCTGGTCGTCACGCTCCTGCTGGCCGCGACGTCCTACCACCTTTACGAAGAGCCGATCCGCCGACTCGGCCGCCGGTTCACCTATAAGGAACAGGCGTCCGAGGGAACTGCCCCCGCCCTGTCGCCGGCGGTCGAGGAGCCGGCGCCGCGGCGTCTGGCGGCCTGAGGCCCGGTGCGGAAACGACCGCACGTTGGCGGTATGCTCCCGCCGGCATGAGCGACGCTTCCCCCCCCGCCCCCCTCGTCGGCGTCGTGATGGGGTCGCGCAGCGATTTGCCCACGATGCGGGCCGCCGCGGAGATCCTGAGACAGTTCGACGTCCTCTTCGAGGCGGAGGTCGTCTCCGCCCACCGCACGCCGGATCGGCTGGTGGAGTACGCCACGGAGGCCAGGGGCCGGGGGCTGAAGGTGATCATCGCCGGGGCCGGCGGGGCGGCGCACCTGCCGGGGATGCTGGCGGCGAGCACGACCCTGCCGGTGTTCGGGGTGCCGGTGCAGAGTCGGGCGCTCAGCGGATTGGACTCGCTGCTGTCCATCGTGCAGATGCCCGGCGGGGTGCCGGTGGGCACGCTGGCCATCGGCGCCAGCGGGGCGAAGAACGCGGCGCTGCTTGCCGTACGCGTGCTGGCGTTGTCGGACGAAGGGTTGGCGGCGAAACTCGCCGGCTATCATGCCAAGCAGACGGCGACCGTCACCGCGACCCGTGTGCTGACTGACGACGACCTGTTCCCCCCTGCCTCGTCCCCCCTGGATCATGGCTGAGATTCCCCCGCCACGCCCGCTGCCCCCCGGACGCGTGCTGGGGGTGCTCGGCGGTGGACAACTGGGGCGAATGTTCACGCACGCCGCCCAGCGGCAGGGGTACCGTGTGCATTGCTGGGGCCAGGATCGGGATGAACCGGCCGTGCGGGCCGCCGACGCGGCGACCGTCGCCCCCTTCGGCGATGAGACAGCCCGGGAGCGGTTCGCAGCGGCGGTCGACGCGGTCACGGTCGAGTTCGAAAACGTCCCGGCCGCCACGCTGCGAAAACTTGCCGGGTTCACGCCGGCCCTGCCCGTTCGCCCCGGCCCGGACGTGCTCGCCGTCGCTCAGGATCGTCGTCGGGAGAAAGCCGCCGCCGCCGCCGCCGGGTTCGCCACCGCCCCCTGGCGGGAGGTGAGCACCGAACAGCAGGCGACCGCCGCCCCCACGATCGCCCGGCCGGCGATCCTCAAGACGGCCCGCGACGGCTACGACGGCAAGGGTCAGGTCCGGCTGGGCGAGGGGGACGACCTGCGGGCCGCGTGGGAGTCGCTGGGCCGCGTGCCCTGCGTGCTGGAGGGGCGGGTGGAGTTTGCGTTGGAGCTGTCCGCAATCGCCGCCCGCTGGCCGGACGGCCGCACCCGGGTGCACGGGCCGTTCGAGAACGACCACGCGAACGGCATCCTCGACCTCACCCTCTACCCGGCCCGGGTCGATCCGGTCGTCACGGCGGAGGCGAGACGCGTCGCCGCGGGGATGGCGGCGGCGCTGGGCGCCGTCGGCCTGTTGACGGTCGAGATGTTCCTCACCGACGACGGCGATCTGGTGGTGAACGAACTCGCCCCCCGCCCGCACAACAGCGGGCACGTGACGATCGAGGCCTGCGGAGTGAGTCAGTTTGATCAGCAGGTCCGCGTGACGGCCGGCCTGCCGCCGGGCGACCCGAGCCCGCGCTCCGCCGGAGCGATGGCGAACCTGCTGGGCGATCTGTGGGAGCAGGGCGAACCGGACTGGGCCGGCATGCTGGCCGCGTTCCCCGACGTGAGCCTGCACCTCTACGGCAAGGACGACCCGAAGCCGGGCCGCAAGATGGGCCACCTCACCGCGACCGCCGGCGACCCCGAAACCGCCGCCCGCCGCGTGCTCGCGGCCCGGGAACGGCTGCGGGGAGCAACTCGGTAACGCCGAGGCCCCGCGGGGCCTCGGCGTTACGCAGCGACTATTCGACGGTGACGCTCTTCGCCAAGTTGCGCGGCTTGTCCACATCGAGGCCCCGCAGCACGGCGCAGTGGTAGGCCAGCAGTTGGAGCGGGACGCTCGTCACCAGCGGGGAGAGCAGCGGCTCGGTCTTGGGGACGTACAGGCATTCGTCCGCGATGCGGGCGACCTCGGTGTCGCCCTCGCTGACGACCGCGATCACGCGGCCGCGGCGGGACTTCACCTCTTCGATGTTGCTGAGGACCTTTTCGTAGGTGTGGTCCTGCGGGGCGATGACCACCACCGGCATGCCCTCGTCGATCAGGGCGATCGGGCCGTGCTTCATCTCCGCGGCGGGCAGGCCCTCGGCGTGGATGTAGCTGATCTCCTTGAGCTTCAACGCCCCCTCCAGCGCCGCCGGAAAGTTCACGCCGCGGCCGAGGTACAGCCAGTTGTCGCGGTCGACGAGTTTCTCGGCGAGGGCCTTCACCTCGTCGTCCAGCTCCAGGGCGGTACGGATCTTGTCCGGGATCGCCATCAACTCCTCGGCCATCGCGATGGTGCGCTCCGGGGAGAGGTGCCGGCGGCGGCCGAGGTCCAGCGCCATCATCGCCAGCACGGCGACCTGGGCGGTGAAGGCCTTAGTGCTGGCGACGCCGATCTCCGGGCCGACGTGCAGGTAGACGCCGGCGTCCGTCTCCCGGGCGATCGTGCTGCCGACGGTGTTGACCACGCCCAACACCCGGGCGCCGCGGGTCTGCACCTCGCGGAGGGCCGCGAGGGTATCGGCCGTCTCGCCGGACTGGCTGACGGCCACGGCAAGGGTGTTCTTCAGCACGATCGGGTTGCGGTAGCGCAACTCGCTGGCGTACTCGACCTCGCAGGGGATGCCGGCAAGTTCTTCGAACAGGTACTCGCCGATCAGCCCGGCGTGCCAGGCCGTGCCGCAGCCCATCAGCAGCAGGCGTTCGGTCCGCGGCAGTTCCCGGGCGATCTGGGAGAGCCCGCCGAGGGTAATCTTGTCCGAGCCCTCCCGCAGGCGACCGCGGAGGGTGTTGGTGAGGGCGTCCGGTTGCTCATAGATCTCCTTGAGCATGTGGTGCTCGAACCCGGTGTGGTCCAGCTCCACGTCCTCGATCGCCAGTTCCAGCTCTTCGAACCGCTTCTCGACCGGCACGTCGTCGATCGTGCCCGCGGTCATGCCGTCGGGGCCGAGGCGGACGATTTCGTCGTCGTTCAGATAGGTCACCCGGACCGCCTGCCCGGCGATGGCGGCGGCGTCCGAGGCGATGAAGTAGGCCCCGTCCGCCTGCCCGACCAGCAACGGCGAGCCGCGGCGGGCGGCGATGAGGGTGTGCGGGGCGTCCGGGGAGACGACCGCGATCCCGAACGTCCCGCGGACTTCCAGCAGCCCGCGGCGGACGCTCTCCAGCAGGTCGCCGGTCTGGCTGTAGAAGAACCCGACGAGCTGGGCGAGGACCTCGGTGTCGGTCTCGCTGCGGAAGGTCACGCCCTGCTTCTTGAGGAAGTCGCGGATCGCGGCGTGGTTCTCGATCACGCCGTTGTGCACGAGGATCACCTTGCCGGCGGCGTCCACGTGCGGGTGGGCGTTCTCGACGCTGGGCCGGCCGTGGGTGGCCCAACGGGTGTGGGCGATGCCGAGGGAGCCGCGGACCGGCTGTTCGTCGCAGAGGGCCTTCAACCGCTCGACGCGACCGACCGCCCGCCGCAGGTCGAAGCCGCCGTTATGCACGGTGACCAGCCCGGCGCTGTCGTACCCGCGGTACTCCAACCGCCGCAGACCGCCCAGCAGCACGTCGTCCGCGTCGTGCGTGCCGAGGTAACCCACAATCCCGCACATCGGAGCGTCCCTGATCGGCTCAGTGAAAGGCGTACCCGGTTCGACCGGGATGCTCGAAACCTAACACTCGCCCGCTCCCCCGCCTACACGGTTGTGAGGAACCGCTCTTGCCATCAAAAAACCCCGACGCGGCGGAGCCGCGACGGGGCGAACGAAACGGCGTTGCGGGACGGCCCCCGCGGGGGGCGATCCCGCCGTGCGGCGGGTCAGGATTTGACCGTCTTCCGCGCCTTCTCCTTCGCGCTGTCGGCGAGGTTCTCCGCGCCGGATTGGGCCTTGCCCTTCAGCTTGCCGGCTTCGCTCTCGGCTTGGCCCTCGACGTTGCGGGCCTCGGAGGCGGCCTTGTCGGCCACCTCGGAGGCGGCCAACTGGGCCCCGGAGGCGGCGGCGTTCGCCACCGCGGCGCCGCGAGCCTTTAGGCCGGCCGCGTCCAACCCCTCCGCCTTCGCGGCGTGGGAGATGTCCTGGCCCATCTGCCGACCGGCGTTCTGCGCGAGGTGGGCGGCCTTGTCGACCAGATCCTTCGGGGTGAGGCCCTGGCGTTCCATCTCGTCCAGGGTCATCCCCATCGCGTGGGCGGCGGAAGTCTTCGCCTGATGCAGGACCGCTTCGGCGGAGTGCTCCGCCTGATCCCACAGCCGGTCGCGGGAGGCGCCCATCAGACGGTTCTCCGTCTTGGTGCGGGGCACGCAGAACCCGGCCAGCAGACCGGCCGCGAGGAACCCGAGGCCCACGGCGAGCGGGTTCTCCTGCACGCTGCGGTCGAATCGGTCTTTGGTGACTTCGTAACCGTCCACGGTCTTCTCCAGGGCTTGATGGCCGAGCGATTCGGCCGAGTGATAGGCGTCCTCCGCGAAGTGCGAGATGGACGAGGAAGCCGAGCGAACCGCGTCGGCGATCGCGGAACCGGAATACAGCAACGCCCCGGTCGTGGCGTGATAGCCGTTGCCCGCCGCGTCGGCGACGACCTCGGCGGCGTGGTAGGTGCCGTCCTTGACCTCGGTTCCCGCATGCAGCAGGGCTCCGGTGACGGCGTCGTAGGCGTTGCCGGAGGCCACCTTCACGCTGCGACCGGCGTCGCGGACGGTGTGGGCGGCGGCGCTGCCGGCGTAGAGGAACGCCCCCGTCGCCGCGTGATAGACGTTGCCGGCGGCGTCGGCGAACGTCTCGCCGGCTTTCACGACGCCGTCCTTCGCCTCGCTGCCGGCGTGAAGCAGCGCCTCGGAGGTCGCGTCGTACACCTTCCCGGAGGTCACCTTGACGCTGCGGCCCGTCGAGCGGGCCGCCTCCGCGGCGCTAGAGCCGGCGTAGAGGAACGCCCCAGTCGCTTTGTCGTAGACCTTGCCGGCGGCGTCGGCGGTGGTGTTCGCCGCTTGAATCGTCCCGTCCTTCGCCTCGCTGCCGACGTGCAGCAGGGCGCCGGTCGCCGCGTCGCTCACGCGGCCGGCCTGCACCGTCACGTCCCGCGAGGTATTCGCCGCGTACCGCTGCACGGAGCGACCGGCCGCTCCGGCCGCGTGCGAGGTCGCGGACGCCCCGGAGGAGAACGCGTGGCTGACGGACTCGACCGCCCCGGACAACGCGTTCGCCACGGCGGTTCCGGCGGCGGCGATCTGGTTTCCCGCCGCGTCGTACCAGTGACCGGCTTCGTCGCTCCAGGAGCCCTCCCCCGAGCTGGAGGAAGAGGAACTGGTGGAGCCGGAGGCCGCGTACGGATTGCGATAGCCGGCGCCGTAGTTCTCGCTGTAGGGCAGGCCGGTGCGGGCGTCGACGTAGGAGCCGCTGTACATCCGCGGCTCCGGGTTCCCCTCGTAGGTCCACCGCCGGTACTGCCGACGGGCGGACTTCTTGAGGGGATCCTCGAAGAAGGCGTAGGCGAGGCCCGTCGCGCAGATCGCGGTGGCGACCGGGTTCTCGCGAATCGCGTCGCCGAGCGTACCGACCAGACGACTGCCGGTCTTGTACACCTCGCTGAACCCGAAGGGATCGGCCGGGCCGCTGGCCACAACGCCTTCCCGACGCACCTGGACGACCGTGCCGTCGGGCTGCACACGTTCCTCATAAACCGGCTCGGCCGTCGTGCGGGCCGCGGCGGAGGTCGTGCCGAGGCCGAGCCAGCTCTTGGCGAAGCCGGCCGCGTCGTCAATCAGGGCGGAGGGCCGGAGCCGTTCGCCCAACTGGTCGAGCGTGCCGTCCATCTCCGTGCGGGTGCGGGCGATGTCCGCCCGGATTGCGCCGCTGGAGGTGTGATCTGGATAGGCCGGCGGCGTGGCTGGGTTGGCCGGGGAATCGGGGCGTTCGGCGGCCCGCTCGGGCGGTACGCCGTCCGCGTAGGGCTTTGCCTGGTGGGGAGCGGCGGTGTTCATCGGGGGGTGACTTTCTGTTTGAATTCCTGGAGATCGTGACCGACCTGCCGAGCGTCCGCCTTCACGCTGGCGATCGTCTGCTCCGGCATGGGACTGGTGTGAGAGATCCGATCGACGGCGGACTTGATCAGGAACCCGCCGATCGCGAGAGCCAGCAGGGGCACGCCCACGAAGCCGACCAGACCGGCGACCCAGCGGACCCACTCTTCCGCATCGTCGCCGCCGCCGAGGGCGACGATGGCGAAGTACGCGGCGAACGCGAGGGCCAGCACGAGGGCGACGGTGGAGGCGAAGGCCAAGGCGGCCCCGGCGGCGATCTTGCCGGCGTTGCGGCCGTACACGGCCGCCTTCTCGGACAATTCCGTCTTCGCCAGAGCCACCTCCTGACGGACGAGCGTCGTACTCTCGTCCCGCAGGTCTTTCAGCAGGTCGGCGATGGATCGACCGTCGTCTCGACTGGCGGGCGGCGAGACCGAGTTAGGGACGTGTGGGGCGTGGACGGACATCGGTGGTGCGAGGAGGGGGCCGGCGGAAACGGGCGGGACAGGCGGGGGGAGCCGGGCGGCTCACTTGGGGTTGCCGGGAACGACGGTCGACGTCTCCTCCAGCACGGTCACGCGGCCGCCGGTCTTCGGGGAGGGGTTCGACAACCGGTTCGGCGCCGTCTGCCCGGAGCCGGAGTTGCTCCCGGAGCCGTAGGTGCCGGAGGCGCTGCCGGTGTGAGTGCCGTACTGCGGCGCCGCGGGGCCGGTGCGGGCCGGCAGGTTGCCGGCGTAGGCGTTGCCGGAGGCGGACCCACGGTTCGGCAGCGGCTCGCGGGTGCTCTTGAGGAACCGGGCGAGTCCCAGACCCAGCACGAACATGCCCCCGAGCACCACCTCCGGGTGCCGGCGGGCAAAGTTCTCCGCCTGGTCGAGCAGATCGGTGGCGTCGCGGCCGTCCAGGTACTCGCCGAACTTCTGGACGCGATCGGCAGCGGCCCGCACCATCGGGGCGGCGGGGTCGTCGTTCTTCTCCAGCTCCTCGGCGGCCTTGGAGATGGCGCTGCCGTAAGTGTTCACCTCGCTGGCAGCCTTCTTCTTGCCGGTCTCCGTGTACTCGGAAACCTTCTGCCGGACGGCGGACTTCGCTTCCTCGGCCCGGGCGTAGGCTTCATGCTTGGCGGAGTCGACCAGTTCGCCGGCCCGAGCTTTCGCCTGCTTGGCGGCGTCGGACAGGGCCGCCCCAGCTTGATCGGCGGCGGCGTGCGCTTCTTGGCCGACATTGCGGGCGGCGTCGCCGGCGGCGGATTTCGCCTGGGCGGTCTTCTGTGACAGTTCGTCGCGGCCGTCGGCCAGTTGGGCTTTCGCCTTGTCGGACGGGGGGGTGTCGGTGGCGGGCATGGGGATCGACTTCGGTACGGTGATGGTGAGCGGAGCGACCGGCGAAAGCGGCCGTCCGGGGGGTAGAGTTCAAGTCCCGTGCCAAACACCGGAAACGCTTCACCGACTGAACTTTGCCGCTGCGGGTGGTCGCCCCCCGGTCATGCCGGCCGGCGGACACACAGGTGCCGGCGTTGCCGGGCGCAACGGCGACCGACAGGATGGGCCCGACCCGCAAACTCCCCCGAACCACCGCCCCGTCCTTCCATGCCGCCTGCCGACGCTGAAGGTTTTCACGCCGACAACCCGGCCACCGGGGAGCCGCTGCCGGAGCGCTACCCCGTGGCCGACTGGGCGGAACTGGACCGCCTCGCCGCCGGGGCCGCCGCCGCGTTCGAGTCCGGGGCCGACACGGCCGCGGTCGCGGCGTTCCTGGAAGGCTATGCGGACCGCATTGAGGCGAACGCCGCCGACCTCGCCGCCGTCGCCGCGCTCGAAACGGGCCTGCCGGAGGAGGGGCGGCTGAGAAACGGCGAGGTCCCCCGCACCGTCGGCCAGCTGCGACAGGCCGCCGCCGCGGTCCGCGACGGAGGCTGGCGCCGGCCGACGATCTCCGACGGCAACATCCGGTCGATCCTCGAACCGCTGGGGCCGACGGTGGTGATCGGGCCGAACAACTTCCCGTTCGCCTTCAATGGCGCCTGCGGGGGGGACTTCGCGGCGGCGATCGGCGCCGGCTGCCCGGTCATCGCTAAGGGGCACCCGCATCACCCGGGAACCAGTCGCAAGCTCGCCGAACTCATGACCGACGCCGCCGCGGCCGCGGGCCTGCCAGAGGGCTGGGTGAGTCTGTTCTACGACTGCGCCCCGGAGGACGGGTTGAAGCTGGCCCGCGATCCGCGGATCGCGGCGGTCGCCTTCACCGGCTCGAAGCGGGCCGGGCTGGCCTTGAAGGCGGCGTGCGACGAGACCGCGACCGTCGGGCATTTCGAACTGGGCAGCGAGAACCCGGTGTTCATCCTGCCCGGAGCCCTGGCGGAGCGGGCCGACGCGATCGTGGAGGAACTCGCCGGCAGCGCCCTGCTGGGCGGCGGGCAGTTCTGCACCCAGCCGGGCATCGTCGTGCTGCCGGGCGGTCAGGCCGCGGCGACCTTCCCGGCAGCGTTGCAGGCCCGGTTCGACGACGCCCCCACCCCGCCGCTGCTCTCCGAAAACGTGGTGAAGGGCCTGCAGGCCGGCGTGAAGACCCTCACCGACGCCGGTGCCGAGCGGTTGCCGGCCAAGGGCCCGGAGGCTCAACCCGGCTTTCGCTTCCCCAACACCGTGCTGACGGCGACCGCGGAGCAGTTCCTCGCGGACCCGGACCTTTTCCAGACTGAATGCTTCGGCCCGGTCTCCCTGCTGGTGACCGGCACGAACGCGGAGCAACGCCGGGCCCTCGCCAGCGAACTGCAGGGCCAACTGACCGTGACGATCCTCAGCGACACCGGCGGGTCCGACGACGAGGAATATGGCCCCCTCGCCGCGATCCTGCGGCGCAAGTGCGGCCGGTTGCTGAACGACAAGATGCCCACCGGCGTCGCGGTGGTCCCGGCGATGTGCCACGGCGGCCCCTTCCCGGCCAGCGGCCAGCCGCACTTCACCGCGGTCGGCATCCCCGCCGCGCTGACCCGCTTCACCCGCCTCGCCTGCTACGACAACGTCCGCCCGGAGCGCCTCCCCGCCGCCCTGCGCGACTGAGCGCCATGACCGGGAACCGCCTGCTGGACGCGATCGCCGGGCACTTCGCCGGCGGCGGGGCCTTCTTCACCGCCTGCGGACTGCTGCTGGCGGCAGTCGGCCTGCGGCTGGCGGCGGGCCTCGCCACGGGCGGACCGGAGGGACGAACGGCCGACCGGCTGAGCCACGTCGGCGTGCTGGTCGCCCTCGTCGGCACGGTGGTGCTGATCTTCTCCGCCTGCCCGCTGCCGAGGTGGTGGTACGGGTTCGTCTTCTGCGTCGCCGCCTGGTGGGCGTTCGCCAGCCGGCCGACCTGGTCGCGCGGCTGGCGCTTCGGCTCCGCGGCGACGCTGGCGGCGCTCCTGCTGTGGGGGGCCGGCTGGGAACTGACGTGGCGGCTCCCCCCGACGATCCCGCCGGCCGCGGAGCGGGAGCTGGTGATCGTCGGCGACTCGCTGACGGCGGGGGTCGGCGGCGACGGGCCGCACTGGCCGGAGCGACTCTCGCGGACCCGCGACCTGCCGGTCGCGGTGCGGGCCGTGCCGGGGGCGACGGTCGCGGACCCGTTGGCCGGCCTCGGCTGGGAGGTGCCGGAGACCGGCGGCGTGCTCCTGCTGGAACTGGGCGGGAACGACATGCTCGGCGGCACGAACGTCGGGGCCTTCCGCTCCGACCTCCGCACCCTGCTGGAACGGCTCGAACGCCGAACGGCCGAGCGGGGCGGCACGGTGGTCGCTGTCGGCCTGCCGCTCCCGCCCTTCCACGGCGCCTACGGCCGCGCCCAGCGGACGGCGTGCCAACAGGCCCACGTCCCCCTCATCCCCCGCCACCTGCTGGCGAACGTCCTGTTCGGCCCGAACGCCACGACCGACGGCCTGCACCTCTCCCCCGCCGGGCATGAGGCGATGGCGGAGGCCATGTGGAACGCGGTGGGCGACGCCCTTCCCCAGGCGAGCGAGGGGGCGTCAGCCCCCCGTGTTCTCGAACCGGGCGACGACACGGGGGGCTGACGCCCCCTCGCTCTCCTATTCGCGCCGCAGCGTGACGTGCCGACCGGCGCCGGGGTGCGGGTCGGGGTAGTCGCTGCGGAAGTGGACGCCGCGGCTCTCCTGGCGGGCGGAGGCGGCGGCGGCCATCAGGCGGGCGGCGAGCAGCATGTTTTGCAGCTCCCACCCGGCCGGTTCGCTGAACTCCTGCGTCCCGGCGAACTTCGCCCAGAAGTCCACCTGCCGGCCGGCGTCGCTCAGCCCCGCGGCGTCCCGGCTGATGCCCACCCGGCGGGTCATCAGACTGGCGAGCGACCGCCGCAAATCCTCCACGTCCAGCGGTTCGTGCTGCGGGGCGGGACGATCGGCTTCGAGGGTGCGGGCGCAGAACTCGTCGCCACGGCCGCTGGCCGACTGGGCCGCCGCCTCGCCGGCCCGCTTGCCGAACACCAGTCCCTCCAGCAGCGAGTTGCTCGCCAGCCGGTTCGCCCCGTGCAGGCCGGAGGAGGTCGATTCGCCCGCGCTCCACAGCCCCGGCAGCGTGGTGGCGCCTTCGAGGTCGGTCGTGACGCCGCCGATCATGTAGTGGGCCCCGGGCCGCACCGGGATGCGGTCCTTCGAGATGTCCAACCCGAACCGTTTGCAGGTCTGGCCGATGTTGGGGAACCGCTCCGCAACCAGCGCCGGGTCGAGGTGAGCCAGCGACAGGTACACGCACGGGTGGCCGGACTTCTCCATCACGTCCGTGATCGCCCGGCTGACCTCGTCCCGCGGGGCCAGTTCCAGCGCCTCGCTGTAGTCGCCCATGAACCGGCGGCCGTCGGCGTCCAGCAGGTGGGCGCCCTCGCCGCGGACCGCTTCGCTGATGAGGTGCCGGGCACCGCCGGCGATGTAGAGGACCGTGGGGTGGAACTGCATGAACTCCATGTCCCGCAGTTGGGCCCCGGCCCGGAAGGCGGCGGCGTGGCCGTCGCCGGTGGCGATGTCCGGGTTGGTCGTCTCGCGGAACAAGCGCCCCAATCCGCCGGTGCACAGCACGGTGCTTTTCGCCCAGACGAACGTCTTGCCGTGCGTCGGGCTCCAGACCAGCGCCCCGGCACAGCGGGCGTCGGCTCCTTCTCCGACGGTCAGCAGGTCGATGAGGAACGTCTGCTCCCAAAGCTGGACGCTGTCCGCAGACCGCACCCGCTTGCGCATCGCCCGCATGACCTCCCAGCCGGTCGCGTCGCCGAGGGCGTGGACGATCCGGCGGTGGGAGTGCCCGCCCTCGCGGGTCAGGGCGAGCTGGGAGACGCCGTGTTGATCCGCGACGCGGTCGAAGTCCGCCCCGTATTCGACCAGTTCCTCGATCCGCTGCGGCGCCTCGCGGATCACGAGGTCGACCACGGCCGCATCGCACAGCCCCTTGCCGGCAGCGATCGTGTCGGCGGCGTGGTGGGCGAAGTCGTCCTCCGGGTCCAGCACCCCGGCGATGCCGCCCTGAGCGTAGGCGCTGTTGGACTCCCGCAGTTCGTTCTTGGAGATCACGACCGTCTCCAGCGACGGATCGACCGCCCGGGCCGCCAGCGCCGCCCGGATGCCGGCGATCCCCGCCCCCAGGATCAGCACGTCCGTGAACATGTGCGGCACCCGCTTGGGGTGAAACCGCACGAGGTGCCGCGGACTGGCAAGCGAAAGTTCGGCGAGCGGCATGGGGGAACGGCAGAAGACGGTGGGCGGAAGGCAGAGGGCCGATCCCGAGGAATACTATAACTGCTCGCGTCGGGGTTCGTTCCGCCCTCCCCCTTCCGCCGTCCGCCTTGAGTTGGCTGCTCTGCCCGCACTGCCTGACGTGGGTTCGTCCCGGCGGGGACGGCTGTCCGCGGTGTCATGGGCGGATCGATCCGTCGGCGGACGATCCGACGCTGGAAGAGCTCGCCGAGCGGCTCGGCCCGGCGGTCGGGTGCCTGGGCGAGGTCCGCATCGCCCGGTCCGGCTACTCCCAGCGGGAACTGCCGAACCGCGGGCTGCTGGTGACGACCGCCACCGGGCTGTTCTTCCTGCCGCACCGCCCGGAGGTGGTGATCGAACCCGGGGAGCCGCCGGCGCTGAGCGTCTCCGTCGCCTGGTGGGCGGCGGGGCTGACGGTCGGCCCACTGGCGCTGGTCGCCCCGACGGCCCGCCTGCTGGGGTTCGGCGCCGGCTGGAGCGGCGGGGAGCGCCGGCTGGTCTACGAACCGCGGCGGGTGGAACCGGGCGAGGCGGGGCCGCTGGCCGAGCATCTGATGGCCGATCCGGGGGCGTTCTTCCTGGCGCGTTCGGCCGTCCGCGTGATCCGCCGCAGCGGACCGTGGCCGGTGCGGGGCTGGACGATCGAGTGCGACGGCCGCCCCGCCCTGCGATTCGCCGCCCTCTCCGACCCCGCCGGCGTCGGCCGCGGACTGCGCGCCCTGGCCCGGACGGACCTCTGGCACGGCGTGATCCTCTGACACCGTCGCGATCGCTCAGTCGTCGTCGCTGCCGATGACCTGTTCGATGGTGATGCCCAGCCCGCGGATCTTGTTCCGCAGGCTGCCGCGGGTGATCCCCAGTAGCTTGGCGGCCCGGCTCTGGTTGCCGCCGGTGCGGTCCAGGATGCGGGTGACGACGTAGCGCTCCATCAGTTCGAGGCTGTCGGCGTAGATGTCCTCCGAGTTCTCCGCCAGGGCCGCGTCCAGCAGCGGCCGCAGATCGCTGGGCGGGCCGCTCTGCGTCGGCGGTTCCGGCGCCGGCGCGGGGGCCGATTGCGGCGCCGTCTCGCGGTGGGGTTCGCCGGCGGGGGCCGCGGGTTCGGAGGCCGGCGGGGCGGCGGGGCGGGCCGCGTCCGGCGTCGGCGGGGCGGCGGGCTCCGGCGGCGGCGCCGGGCGACCGCTCAGCGGGGCGGCCGGGCCGACGGCCCGCCGGTCGCCGCGGACCTCCGCGGGCAGGTCCTTTGGCACGATCACCGGGCCGGTGCTGTGCAGGATCGCCTTACGCAGGACGCTCTGCAGCTCCCGGACGTTGCCCGGCCAGCCGTAGTTCCGCAGCAGATCGACCGCCTCCGGGGCGATCCCCTCCAGCTCCGTCTGCCCCATATCCCGCTTGAAGCGGCTGAGGAAGAACTCCACCAGCAGCAGCACGTCCTCGCCCCGTTCCCGCAGCGGGGGGATGTCGATGCTGAACTCGTTGAGGCGGAAGAACAGGTCGCCGCGGAAGTCGCCGTCGTCGACCATCCGTTCCAACGGGCGATTCGTGGCGGCGATCACGCGGACGTCCGTCT
Organism: Alienimonas californiensis; assembly: GCF_007743815.1. Lineage (GTDB taxonomy): Bacteria > Planctomycetota > Planctomycetia > Planctomycetales > Planctomycetaceae > Alienimonas > Alienimonas californiensis. The sequence goes on along the minus strand of NZ_CP036265.1, from coordinate 3,715,238 downwards.
TGATGGTGACGTTCCCGCCGACCCGTTCGAACCGCTGCTCTTGAAGTAGGCGGAGCATCTTGGCCTGCATCGGCAGGCTGGTGTCGCCGATCTCGTCGAGGAAGATCGTGCCGCCGCTGCACTGTTCGAACTTGCCGATCCGCTGGCGATCGGCGCCGGTGAAGGAGCCCTTCTCGTGGCCGAACAGTTCGCTTTCCAGCAGAGCGTCCGGAATGGCGGCGCAGTTGATCGCCATGAACGGCTTATCCTGCCGTTTGCCGTGGTGGTAGATCGCGCGGGCGACCAGCTCCTTGCCGGTACCGCTCTCCCCGCGGACCAGCACAGTGACGTCCTGGGCGGCGACCAGGCCGATGCTCTTGTAGACCTGCACGGCGGACTCGGTGCGACCGACGAACAGGTCGGTCGGCATCGAGTCGCCGGCCTGGGCGCTCAGGCCGACCTTGGTGCTCATCAACCGCCGGCTCTCCAGCGCCGTGGCGAGCAGCTCCCGCAGCTTGGGCAGATCGAGCGGCTTGAGCAGGTAGTCGAACGCCCCCTGCTTCATGGCCTCGATGGCCGTATCGCTGGTCCCGCCGGCAGTCATGAACAGCACCGGCCGCTTCGGGTCCGCCGCGTGCAGCGTGCTGAACAGTTCCGAGCCCCGCACCCCCGGCAGCACGAGATCCAGCAGGACGACGTCCGGCCGCTCCGACTTTGCCAGGTTCAACCCCTCGCGGGCGGTCAGCGCCGCGGAGACCTCCACCGGCTCCCCGCCGATCTCCAACCCGCTGACCGCCTTCCGCACGAGCAGGGGGACGGTGCGGTCGTCGTCGATGACGAGAAGGCGGGGCACAGGCGCGGTTCACAGCGGGCGGGGGTGGCAGCCGGGACACGATACCCGCTGCGGCGGTCGCCCGGCGATCCCGACGATCGCCGGACGGCCATGCTGGTCGATTTCCGACTTCTCCCGGGTCGTCGGCCGGGCGATCCACCGCAGCAGGACGGGAGGCAGGATCTCCGGGCTCCGCACGGACGACACGACGGAGGAGTTTTCCTGATTCCGCACGGAATCCGCCAGTGATCGACTGTGGAAGGGGCGGCGCGAATCCCTATGATCGCTGACGGGTCGATCCCCACGGGGGATTGCGACGTACCACTATCCTCAACCCGTCTCACGCGTGGGCGTTTCCAGCATTTCCTCCGAGGGTCCGGCCAACGGCCTGTCCCGTATCTACATCGCCGACGACCATCCCGTGGTGCGGGACGGTTACTCGATGCTGATCCGCCGGGAACCGGACCTTGACGTGGTCGGGGAGTCCGGCGAGGGGGCGGAGATCCTCCGGCAGATCGACGCCCTCCGACCGGACCTCTGCCTGCTCGACCTGTCGCTGAAAAGCGGCAACGGGCTGGAACTGTGCAAGCAGATCCGCAGCCGGTTTCCGAACGTGAAGGTGCTCGTCGTCTCCATGCACGACGAAACCCTGTATGCGGAGCGGGTGCTCCGCAGCGGGGCCGGCGGCTATATCTCCAAGGCGGAGGCGACGCACAAGCTGATCTCCGCCGTGCGGCAGGTGCTCGCCGGCGAGGTCTACCTCTCCCAGCGGATGCGGGAACGCACGCTGGCCCGCTCCGCCGGCGATCTCGCCGCGGAAGGCTCGCTGCTGGACAAGCTGTCCGACCGCGAACTGGAAGTGTTCGAGCAGATCGGTCAGGGACGCACCACCCGCGAGATCGCGGAGAAGCTGAACCTTTCGCCGAAGACGATCGAGAGCTACCGCGAGAACCTCAAGGCGAAGCTGAACCTCGCCAACAGCACCGAGCTGACCCGCCACGCCGTCCACTGGGTGCTGGAGCGCACCAAGGGCGGCGGCACCTCCGACTGAGCCGCTCCCCAGCCGTCGCCTCATTGTGAGCCCGGAGGGCAAACTCCGGTAGCGCGTTGGAACGCCGGCTGCGCCGACGGCCGGAGCTCGCGCTCCGGGCTCACGACGCCCCCGCGAGCCGGTTCTCCGGTTCGCTCTACAGAGTCAGGTAGAACGTCGCCAGCATCACCAGCCAGGAGACGTCCAGGAATGTCCAGTAGCGGGCAGTCAGCAGCAGGCCGGCGTGGTATTCGTGGTCGTACCGCCCCGCGAAGGTCCGGACGGCGGCGACGACCAGCACGCACAACCCACCGAGAAAGTGGGCGCCGTGCAGGGCGACGAGGGTGGTGATCAACGCGGCCATCGGCAATGCGACCTTGGCGTCGGGGTCCAGATAGCTGCCCCCGCCGGGCGCCGCGATGCTGGGGCGGACCGCCGGTCGGTAGTCATCGAGCATCTGCCAGACCCCGACCGCCTGCCCGACGCCGAATCCCACCCCGCTGAGCAACGCCAGGGCCACCAGCCCGCGGGCCGCCCGCTGCCGTTCCCGCCGCATTGCCTGCACCGCAGCCCGTAGGCAGAACCCGCCGACCAGCGCCGCGACCGTACTGAACCAGAACGCCGTCGGAATCGACTCCGCGGGCCGGGCGTCGCGGCCCAGCGCCGTGAACAGGTACAGGATCAGGACGGCGAGAAACGTGAACCCGAGGTAGCCGAACAGCAGCAGGTTCAGCCCCATCCGCGTCCGCCGCTGGGCGGGACCGGAGGTGGGCACGAAGCTCCAATCCTTCCACCGCAGGCCGGCGAAGCGGTCGCTCACGGGATCGGACCGGAAAGGAGAACGGGACGCATGGATGAACCGTCGCCGCCGGCGCCGGTTCACCCAAACGCACGGCGCGGGCCGGCCGACGAGCGGCTGACAGACGACCGATTCAGCCGCCGGCGGCGGCCGCCTGATTGGCCCGCCACTCTTCCACTTCGCCGCGGTAGCTCTGGGTGTCGAGGATCGACAGCCCGATGAACAGCGCCACGAAGATCATGCTGAACAGCAGGATCGCCGTGTTCAGCGGGTTGTCGTACTTCAGGTGCATGAAGAACGTCGCCACCAGCACGGCCTTGACCGTGGCGATCGTCATCGCCACCAGCACCTCGTAGCTGCCCAGCTCGAACGAGGCGCAGAAGACGGTGAGCGCCGTCAGGGCCAGCAGGGCGCTGAACACCGCGATCAGCATCCACTTCGGCATGACGTGGGCGATCGGGTTGTGATCGCCGGCGTGCCCGCTGACGAGGTGCGGATCCAGCGGCTCGGGGGCGGCGTGGGAGGCCATCGGGGCGGTGCGGGCGGAACGGAGTGCGGGCGAACGGCGGACGAATCAGGACGGAGAGCCGTCGATCAGCCGATCAGGTACAGGAGGGGGAACAGATAGATCCACACGAGGTCGACCAGGTGCCAGTACAGGCCCACGAAGTCGACCGGGCCGAAATAGTCCGGCGTGAAGTCGCCGCGGTAGGCCCGGATCAGCAGCCAGGTGAGCACGACCATCCCGGCGAGGATGTGAATCGCGTGCAGGCCGGTCATCGCGTAGTAGATGCTGAAGAACTGGCCGATCCCCTCCGGGGCGATCTCGTCCTCGGCCTCTTCGGCGAGCAGCTCGTTCGCGGTGACGACGTCATCGTCGTGCGTCTCGTCGTGATGCCCCGCGGATTCCTCGTGTCCACCGTGCAAGGCGTGGGCGAGGATCAGCGACCCCTCCGCCCCGACCAAGATGCCGACGGCGCACAGCACCCCCGCGGCGAGGCCGACCATCCAGCCGAGCGCCTTGAGCTTCCAACAGAGCACGGAGCCGACCAGCATCACGAGGGCCAGGATCGCGCAACCCACGCTCACCTTCCGCAAAGTGACGTCGGTGGCCTCCAGCGCCTTCTTCTCTCGCTCCTCGAAGGTTTCGGCGCCCTCCTCGTTCGCGGCCACCTGCTCCGTGACGTCGACCAGAGGCGGTTCGTAGCGGGTGCCGCTCATCAGCGGCTCCTCGGTCGCCCCGGCCCAGAGGATCTGCAGGTGGGCCTTCTCCGTGTACTCGAAGCTCTTCACCCCGAGAAACAGAGCGGCGCAGAACAGCGTCGCGGCGATGCAGCCGGTCAGGCCGATCCGCTGCCCCAGCATCGCACACCGCACGCCCCAGGCCATCGTCAGACTGCTGAACAGCAGGACGGCGGTGTTGAAGGCGCCGTGCGGCACACTAAGGAATCGGTCCGCGTACTCCCAGACTTCCGGGTGCAGCGAGCGATAAACTGCGTACAGGCAGAACAGCCCACTGAAGAACAGCACTTCCTGAGCGAGGAAGAGCCACATGCCGAGCTTGCCGGCGTCGAACTGCTGCCGCCAACTCTCGAAGTGGTGCGCGTGCCCGTGCGGCGAGTGCGGATCGTGCACGTGGGCGTGGTCCCCGTGCCCGTGCTCGCCGTGCGGATCGGCGTGGGCGGGGTCCAGACCGGGCTCGCCGGTCGGCGGGGCGGGGGCGGCGGCGCTCATGGGCGGATCATAAGAAAGCGGCCCGGCTGCGGAAGCCGCGGCCGGGCCGGAAGGGGCGTCACCCCGCCGCACCCGCGGCGGGTCGATCGAAAACCGTCACAGCTTCACACCCGACGCCGGATTCGCATCCGACGTGAGCGTCACGCCGGACGTCACACCTTGGCGGTCTGTTGCGGGGGGCCGCCGTTGGAGAACTCGTCGATCTGCCGATAGCTGCGGGTGTCCGGGTCGTACACCACGCGGTTCAGGGCGTACGGGTCGCCCACGGTCGGCGGTTCGTCGAAGTTGTTGTGCGGCGGGGGCGAGGAGCACTGCCATTCCAGCGTCGCAGCGCCCCAGGGATTCGCCGGCGCCTTCGCTCCGCGGAACAGGCTGTACACCAGCACCGCGGCCGCGACCAGCAGCCCGCCGCCCAGCAGGAAGGCCCCGACGGTGCTCATCTGATGCCAGAACTGGAACTCCGGCACGTAGTTGTAGTACCGCCGCGGCATGCCCTTCGTCCCGAGGATGAACTGCGGGAAGAAGGTCAGGTTGAAGGCTAGGAACACGATCAGGGCGCTGACCCGGCCCCAGAAATCGTTGTACATCCGCCCGGTCATCTTCGGCCACCAGTAGAACAGGCCGCCGAGGAAGGCCACCAGCGTTCCGCCGACCATCACGTAGTGGAAGTGCGAGACGACGAAGTAGCTGTCGTGCAGGTGGATGTCCGTGGCGAGGGCGCCCAGGTGCAGCCCCGTCAGCCCGCCGATCGTGAACAGGAAAATGAAGCTCAGGGCGTAGCACATCGGCGTCGCCAGCCAGATATTCCCCTTATACATCGTCGCCAGCCAGTTGAAGACTTTGATGGCCGAGGGGATCGACACGCTGAAGGTCAGTAGACTGAACACGAAAGCCGCCACGGTGCTCATCCCGGAGGTGAACATGTGGTGGCCCCACACCAGGAAGCCGAACAGCGCGATCGCGATCGAGCTGTAGGCGATAAACCGATAGCCGAAGATGTGCTTGCGGCTGAAGGTGGCGATCAGCTCGCTGATGATCCCGAAGCCCGGCAGGATCATGATGTAAACGGCCGGGTGGCTGTAGAACCAGAAGAAGTGCTGGAACAGCACCGGGTCCCCGCCGTAGGCCGGATCGAACACGCCGATCCCCGTGCTCCGCTCCACCGCCAACAGCAGCAGGGTCACCGCCAGCACCGGCGTGGCCAGCACCTGAATGATGCTGGTCGCGTACAGGGCCCACAGGAACAGCGGCATCTTGAACCACTCCATCCCCGGCGGCCGCATCGTGTGCACGGTCACGATGAAGTTCAGCCCGGTGAAAATGGAGCTGAACCCGAGGATGAACACACCCATCAACGCCGTGATGACGGCGGTGTCCGTCGACGTGGAATAGGGAACGTAAAACGTCCACCCCGTATCCAGCGAGCCGTTCAGCAGGGTGATCAGGAAGAAGACCGCCCCGCCGCACCACAGATAAAAGCTGCCCAGGTTCATCCGCGGGAAGGCGACGTCCTTCGCCCCCAGCATGATCGGCAGGATGAAGTTCCCCAACGCCGCCGGCACCGACGGGATCAGGAACAGGAACACCATGATCGCCCCGTGCAGGGTGAAGAAGCGATTATAGGTGTCCGCGTCGACAATCGTGCGGGCCGGCGTCCACAGTTCGGCGCGCACCAGCAGGGCGAAGATGCCGCCCAGCAAGAACGCCGACAGCACGCCGATCAGGTACATCACCCCGATCCGCTTGTGGTCCAGGGTGACCAGCCAGCTGAGGATGCCCTTGGAGTGATTGAGGTAGTTGTCCTCCGCGTACCCCGGCGGCCCGGCGGCCGCGCGACGCTCCGGCGAAGCGGCCGCCTCGCCGGCGGCGTAATCAGTGGGGGTTTCGACGGCCATAACGGGGGGCGGGTGGGAGCGTGGGTGTGCGGCGGGGAGCGGGAGGGAGAGCTATTCGGCGCCCTGCGTGATCTTCTCGGCTTCAACTGAGACGTCTTCGAGATACTTCTCAAACTCCGCCTGGCCCTTCTCGCTGACGGAGCGAATGTAGGCGGTCAGGGCCATGATCTCGATCTCCTCCAACTGTCCGCGGTAGGAGGGCATCACGTTCTGGTAGCCCTTCACCACGTGGGCGTCCGGCTGGAGGATCGACTCACGGATGTAGTCGTCGTCGGCCACAGCGGAGGTGCCGTCCGTGAACTGGCGAGTTTCGCCCCACAGGTCCTTCCACGTCGGACAGTTCAGGTTCACGCCGGTGACGGTGTGGCAGGCGGAACAGCCGGCGTCCTTATAGATCGCCTCGCCGCCCGCGAGCGGATCCTCGCCGATGTCGACCAGCGACTTGATCCGTTCCTCCCGCAGCCGTTCTTCGAACTCCTCCACCGGCACGGCGACGACGCCGCCCTCCTTGATCATGTCGCTGTGGCCCTTGCCGCAGTATTCCGTGCACTCGTAGAGGTATTCCCCCGGCTTGGTGGCGGTGAACCAGATGATGCTGTCGCGGCCCGGGACGATGTCCCACTTCGCCCGGAAGGCCGGCACCCAGAAGCTGTGCAGCACGTCCTGGGAGACCATCCGCAGCCGCACCGGCCGGTCGACCGGCACGTACAAGGTGCTGCTTTTGAAGTTCGCGTCCGGGTAGACGAACAGGAAGTTCCACTTCTTGGCGATCAACCGCACCTCGTAGGCGTCGACCGGCGGGGTCCGCTGATCGAGGTAGCCGGTGAAGCCGAAGCCGAAGATGACGATTACCAACAGGACCGGAATGATCGTCCAGGTCAGTTCCAGCGGCAGGTTGTGGTTCGGGGTCTCGGGGGAGAACGTCTCCACCGGACGGTGGCGGTAGCGCCACATGAACCAGCCCATCGCCGCGACGACGATGGCAAAGAACACGATGCTGATCCAGGTGATCAGCCAGAACAACGAATCGCTGTTCTCCGCGAACGTCGACGCCGATTCGGGGAACAGAAACGTCTCGCCGGAGTCGTCTGCGAGCGGCGGGAGAAACGGCATCAGCGGGAGTCCGGGACGGATCGAAGTCGACGGTGTCGGGGCGTCGGGGCCGGGTGGGCGGCTCCCGGTGTTATACGGCGGCGGGAGCGTTCACGGGTCCCCCGTTTCGCGCGTCCTCTCGACGCACGCCGGGGGATTTCTGCGAGGAATCCGCATTGTCGCCGGACTCCGCACGGCTGTGGCGCCACTGCCACGACAGCCATCCGCCGAAGCCCACGACGAACAGGAACCCCGCCCCCGCCATCATCAGCGCGGCCTTTCGCGGCACATACGCGGCCCGTTCCGGGTCCCAGGTGTAGCAGAGATGCCGGAACTCGTCGGTCGTGGTGCCCAGCGTGCCCTGCCCGGTCTCCACCATGCCGAACCGCAGGGTCTCCGGCTCGAACGAGAGCCGGTGGAGGTACCGCCCCACCTGACCGGACGGCGTCAACAGGATCGCGACGGGGGCGTGATGGTAGTCCTGCGTCTCTGGCACGTATTTGTACTTGAACCCGACAGTCCGGGTGAGCTTCGCGATGGAGGCCGGCGTGCCGGTGAGGAACGACCAGTTCCCCTTCCCCATCAGCTTGACGTAGCCCCGCCGACGGCTCTCCGAGACCTCGGGCCCCTCGGACGGGTCAATGCTGACAGTCACGATGCGGTAGTCGTCGCCGGCCGTCAGCTCCATTTCTCCCAGCGTCGTCGCCAGGTTGCGCAGCTGGGTATCGCAGATCTTCGGGCAGCGGGAGTAGTTCAGCGTAAGGATCACCGGGCGGGTGCCGTCGAAATAATCCCCCAGCCGCACCGGGTTGCCGGTGTGATCGCGGAACGTCAGGTCCGCGGACACCTGGGCGCCGAGCTTCTCGTCCACGCCCACCTCGCGCACCTCGAAGGGCACGACGTTCGGGTCCGGCCGATCGGGACGAACCGCCTGAGCCGACGCCAACGCCGGGCAGAGCAGACCGCAGAGGGCGGCGACGGCGGTGGCGGACGAACGCGTCAAGCCTCGGCTCCCTCGTCAGTCGATTCGGTGTCGTCCCCCTCGGATTCCTCGCCCGTCGCCGCGTCGTCGGGCACGGCGGCGCCGGTCCCGGCCCGGGGTTCGCTGCCGGTTTTCGGCACGGTGGGCAGGCTGTCGGGCACGGCGGCGGCCCCGTCGGCGGCCCCGTCGGCGGACATCTCCTCGACCAGTTCCGTCATCGCCACGTCGACGGGAATCGCGGCGGCGTTGGTCGTGGGGTTCCAGCCGTAGCGGTCGATGGCGGCCCGCTGTTCCTGCAGTTCCGCGTCCACGCTGGCGAGCGGGATATCGATCTGCTTCTGCTGATATTCCCCGGCCTGCCACTTCTGGAACAGCACGCGGGCCCCCGTGATGATCACGAACAGGGCCACGGCCGACAGCAGCCCGATCAAAAAGATCGAGCGCATGTTGAGGTCGTTGTAGGCCTGCTTGTCGCCGATGGGGTCGGACATGATCGATGAACCGCCTGCCGGCGGCGAGTTTCACCCCGGGAGCGGGGCGGGTGGGAACTGGGAGAGTGTTCGGGGCCGCGTCGGCCGGGTCGAGGGGCGTGGATGACGCGGGGGCGATCCGGCCGGCGAATCAGGTGTTGTGGAAGGCGAGGGCCTCGTGCAACCGCGGGTCGCGGTGCGGCACGAGGGACACCCCCGCGGCGGTCGTCAGCAGCGTGGCGCCGGCGAACCCGCCGATGCCCACGAAGCAGGCCAAGTCCACGAGACTCAACGGGAGGCCGATCGCGGCGAGCTGCTCCGCCGAGGCGCCGGCCGCCTCCGCGGCGTGCACCGCGTCGTGCGTCAGCCGGGGCATGATGTAGATGTAGAGGTCCACCGCGTGCATGAACAGCACCCACACGCACCAAAACATCAGCGTGGCGTCCCGCCGCTTCACGTGCCGGCTCATCAGGCCCAGGAACGGGATGATGAAGTGCCCGAACAGCAGCATGCCCATGAAGAACGTCCAGCCGTGCTCGAACCGCACGAGGTAGTACTCCGTCTCCTCGGGGATGTCCGCGTACCAGATCAGCAGGAACTGGCTGAAGCTCACGTAGGCCCAGAACACGATGAACCCGAACAGCAGCTTGCCGAGGTCCTGCTGGTGCTCGACCGTCACCGCCTCCGTCATCAGGCCCCGCTTGCGGAGCAGCAGAACGAAGATCGCCAGCGTCGCGTGCACGCTGACCGCACAGCCGGCGATGATCACCACGCCGTAGATCGTGCTGTACCAGGTCGGCGTCAGACTCATCAGAAAGTCGATCGCCGCGAACGTGACCGTCAGGAAGGTCAGCGGCAGGCCGGCGACGCTCCAGTTGTGCATCGTCTGCGTCAGGCCGACGTCCCCGGTCTCGTCCTGCCGCTTGCTCAGCGAGGCCACCTTCCAGCCGAAGAAGCTCCAGACCGACAGGTAGATCGCGCAGCGGATCAGGAAGAACGTCTTATTCAGATACGGCGACTTGTGCTCCAGCAGGGTGCGGACTTCGCTGTTCGTCACATAGTCCGCGTCCGCCCACTGCCACACCCCGGCGCCGTCGAACAGCACGACCGCCAGGACCAGCGGCAGGCTCAACGGGGCGAACACCCACAGGTTCGCCGCCAGGAACTCCGCCAGCCGCCGGACCGTCACGCTCCAGCCGGCCCGGGTGACGTGCTGGACCATCACGAAGAACAGCCCGCCGAGGCTGATCGTCAGGAAGAACCAGTAGGCCCACAGGTAGCCGAACAGGAACCGCTTCACGGCGTCCCCGCCGTACAGCAGGCTCAGCAACGCCGCCGCGAGCAGACCCACGGCCCCAGCGATCAGCAGCGGCACGCGGAGCGTGCCGGTCAGGTCGCCGAGCCCTTGCCGCAGCTTGGCGGGGTCGACGGCGGGGGCGTGATGGGCCATGCGGGACGCGGGAGCGAGCGGGGAATGCGGGGGGAACGGAACGCCGCGGGAGGTGCGGCGGGAAACGCTCAGTCGGAGGCGGAGTCGTCGGCGGGAGTGTCCCCGGCCTCGTCGGCCGCGGCTTCGTCGGCCTTGGCTTTGTCAGCCGCGGCCTCCTCGGGGGTCTCGGCGACGGGGCTGGGGTTCTCGTTGCGGCCGTCCATGTCCGGCGAGGCGTTGCCGGGGTCGGTGGGGGCGGCGGAGCTGCTGGTCTCCGGCGCGCCGCCGCTCTTGCCGCGGGGCACGATCGAATCGTCGGCGCCGCCGTCGGTCTCCTGGGAGACTGCCGGGGCGGCCGCTCCGCCGCTCTCGGCCCGGGCAGCCTCGGCGGCGGCCTGCGCGGCGGCGATTCGGTCCGCCTCGGCCTTCTCCGCCTCGGTGCGGGCGCGATCGGCGGCGGGGATCTCCGCCAGCGTCGCCGCCTGGCTCTTCTGGAGCGCCCGCAGGTAGAGCACCACGTTCCAGCGGTCCCGCACTTCGATCTGCGTCCCGTAGGCCGGCATCTTGCGAACGCCGTTGGCGATCGCGTCATACAGGTAGCCGTTGGGCCGGTTGCGGACGACGTCGGTGTGCAGGTTCGACGGCGGAGCCCAGGTCGGCTGCTTGAGCGTCGCCGCCCGCTGGGCCACCAGGCCGTTGCCGAACCCGCCCACGCCGTGACAGGCGGCGCAGTAGATGTTGAACACCAACTGACCCCGCTGGACGTTCTCCAGCGTCGGCTCGATCGGCAGATCGCTGACGTAGTTCTTGTCCTCGGTGGCCCCCTCCGTCGCCGCCGGGGCGTCGCCGGTTTGCTCCTGCGGGGCGTCGGTCGGGCTGGCGCCAGTGGCGTTCTCGCCGCCCGCCTCGGCCGCTTCGTCCTGCCGGAAGGAGGCGAAGGCGAACAGGGCCGCGCTGGCGAGCCGCTGATCCTGCCCGTCCGGCAGGGCCGGCGCCGGGCCCGACGCCTGAGCCGGCCCGCCGGTGGGATCGATGCCGCGGAACAGGGCGTCGTCCAGGTCCAGCTCGCCGCGGGCGATGGTGCCTTCCACCTGCGGGCGCATCGCCCGTTGGTCGGGGAAGAACGGGTTGCGTTGCTGCGGCTTGAAGCTGGCCTGCCAGTCCATGTCCCCGACGGGGTGGATGCGGGGCGTGCTCCAGGGGGTGTTGCGGTGCTCGGCGATCAGCACCGGCGGGATCAGCAACAGGGCGAACAGGATCAGGGCGACCGTCGGGATCCACGCCGGCGGGCGGCGGGGCTCCACGTCCCACACCTCCCGCACCGCCGTCGGGCGGGTCGGGGAGAGCAGTTCGGCGGCGGCGGCGAGGTCGAACTTCGGGTCCTTCGCGTCCAGCCCGATGACGAACTGGTCGTCGGTCCCGCGGCGGAAGCCGGGCAACCGCAGGCGGGGGTTCGACAGCCGCGGCAACCGGTTCAACGCCAGCATCCCGAAGAACGCCCCGAACGCGCTGAACAGGATCGTCAGCTCGAAGGCGACCGGGATGTTCGCCGGCAGACTCCAGATCGGCTTGCCGCTGATCAGGAAGTTGTACCCCTGCAGGGCCGTGGGGATGCCGACCTCGTTGGCGAGCTCTTCGCTGCCGTTGAGGTACCACTGCATCAGGATGCCGGTCGCGCAGCCGGTCAGGCCGCCGCACAGCACGATCCAAGGCAGGATCGTGGCTTTGATGCCCATCGCCCGCTCGATCCCGTGGATCGGGTACGGGGTGTAGCTGTCCCACTTCGTCATGCCCGCGTCGCGGACGCGCTCGCAAGCGGCGACCAGCTCCTCCGGCGTGTCGTACTCCGCAACGACGCCGGTCAGCTTGGGCGCCCGGGAGTCGTCCGGACGTGCGACGAGACGGTTGTTGACGTGCGACAGGGCCTTGTAGGCCGGCCCGGAGGGCAGGCCCGTGAAGGGGTCGGACAGCGTGTCGGTCCGCTGCATATCAGTCGTTTGGGTGGTTCCGCGAGAGACCATAACGGGTTTCCTAGTAGGCTCCCTCGGTGCGGAAGTCGCCGGTCTGCGGCGGGTTGATCGAGTCCTGCCCGGTGTGGGCGCCGGGGGCGTTCAGGTTCTCGTGCTCCGGCTGCGGCATGGTGCTTTTCACCTCCGCGATCGCCACCATCGGCAGGTAGCGGCAGAACAGCAGGAACAGGGTGAAGAACAGCCCGAAGCTGCCGATCAGCATCATGAAGTCGACGGCCGTGGGGCTGAAGTACTTCCAGGCGCTGGGCAGGTTGCTGCGGTGCAGCGAGGTGATCGTGATCACGAACCGCTCAAACCACATGCCGATGTTCACGAAGATCGAGATCACGAAGATGATCCAGGGCGTCGTCCGCAACTTCTTGCTGTAGAAGAGGAACGGCGTGATCACGTTGCAGGAGACCATGATCCAGTAGCTCCACCAGTACGGCCCCAACGCCCGGTTCACGAAGGCGTAGGCCTCGTACAGGTTGCCGCTGTACCAGGCGACGAAGAACTCCATCGCGTAGGCGTAGCCCACCATGTTGCCGGTCACGATGATGACCTTGCACATGTTCTCCAGATGGCGGAGCGTCACGATCTCCTTCAGCCCGAACCATTCCCGGGCGGGAATAATGAGCGTCAGCACCATCCCGAAGCCGCTGAACACGGCCCCGGCGACGAAGTAAGGCGGGAAGATCGTCGTGTGCCAGCCCGCGAGTTGGGAGACCGCGAAGTCGAACGACACGATCGTGTGCACGGAGAGCACCAGCGGCGCCGCCAGGGCGGCCAGCAGCATGTAGGCCTTCTCGTAACGCCACCAGGCCCGACTGCTGCCGGTCCAGCCCATCGAGCCCACGCCGTAAGCGAACTGGGCGATCCGGTTCTTCGCCCGGTCCCGCAGCGTGGCGAGGTCGGGGATCATGCCCATGTACCAGAACAGCAGCGACACCGTGAAATAGGTGTTCACCGCGAACACGTCCCACAGCAGCGGGCTGCGGAACTGCGGCCACATCGCCATCTGGTTCGGGTACGGCGCCAGCCAGTACACGACCCAGATCCGGCCGACGTGAATCGCCGGGAACAGCCCGGCGCAGACGACCGCGAAGATCGTCATCGCCTCGGCGAAGCGGTTGATGCCCGTCCGCCAGTTCTGCCGGAACAGGAACAGGATCGCGGAGATCAGCGTGCCCGCGTGCCCGATGCCGACCCAGAACACGAAGTTCACGATCGGCCAGCCCCAGGCGACCGGGACGTTGTTCCCCCAGACGCCGACGCCGCGGAAGATCAGGTAGGCGACGTTCCCCAGCAGCATCACGGTCAGCAGCACGCTGACGACGAAGGCCGCCGTCCACTGCCACGGGGTGTCCCGCAGGGCCAGGCCGGTGACGCGGTCGGTAACCCACCGCACCGACTTCCCGCCCGTCACCAGCGGCGCGCGGGCCGGGCCGATCCAGGGGGTGTCGTCGCGGAAGGCGGTCGGGTCGGCCGAGGCCATGCTGCGGAGGGAACGGAAAGGTGAAGCGTGCGGGGAAAGTCTCGGGGGAGCGTCAGACGCTCACGATGTTCAGCAACCGCGAGGCGGCGGCGTGGTCGTCCTCGTGACCGTGCGGATCGTCGTCCGGCCGATGCGGGTCGTGCTCGGAGCCCTCCGCCCGCTCACCGTGGCCGCCGTGCGCGTCGTCGTGGCCGTGCGCGCCGTGATCGTCGTGCAGGACCTCGGACAGATCGCGGTAGTAGGCCTCCGCCTGCTCGAGATCCGGGTGCGGGTTCCGGATCCGCGCGAGGTACGCCGTGCGGGGCTTGGTGTTGTACTCGCTGAGGAGCTTGTAGGCCCGGCCGTTCTGGTGCAGCGCCCGGACGCGGCTGTTCTCGTCGTTCAGGTCGCCGAAGACGATCGCCCCGGTCGGGCAGGCCTGACCGCAGGCGGTCTGGATCATGCCGTCCTTCAGCGGTTCGTTAGCGTTGTCCAGCGGGATGGTGACGTGCTGAATCCGCTGCACGCAGTAGGTGCACTTCTCCATCACGCCGCGGACGCGAACGCTCACCTCGGGGTTCAGCACCATCCCCGTGAGCTGCTTATTCGCGCCCTCGTACCGCTTGTTGTAGTTCAGGAAATTGAACCGCCGCACCTTGTAGGGGCAGTTGTTCGAGCAGTACCGAGTGCCGATGCAGCGGTTGTAGACCATCGCGTTGAGGCCCTCCTCGGTGTGCACCGTCGCGGCGACGGGGCAGACCTGCTCGCAGGGGGCGTTCTCGCAGTGGACGCACATCATCGGCTGACTGGCGATCGCCGGGTTCATCCAAGCGGCCGGGTCCGTGACTTCCAGCCCGGACTCGTCGTCGACGGCCTCCGCCGGGCTCTTGGCGGCCCCGCCGAGGTTGGGGGTGAAGTAGCGGTCCATCCGCAGCCAGTGCATTTCGCGGCCGCGTTTCACCTGATCCTTACCGACGACCGGGACGTTGTTCTCCGCCTGACAGGCCACCGTGCAGGCGTTGCAGCCGGTGCACGCCGCCAAGTCGATCGCCATGCCCCAGCTGCGGCCGGTGTACTCGCGGCTCTCCCAAAGACTTTCCAGCGGCGGGTGGTGCACCAGCTTGTCGGCGAAGTCCGGGTGCTCCGCGAACTGCGCCTCGGTCGCTTCCCGCACCAGCATCGGGGTGACGCGCATGATGTGCTCCATCCCGCGTTCGTCGATCGCGTGATGGTTCTGGGTGGTGACCAGCTCATGCTCGATCGTCCCCGGAGCGACCTTCACGCCGGCGATGACGTGCGGGTTGGAGCCCGCCTCGGCCGTCCGCCACAGCGGGTAGGCGTCGAAGCCGACGCCCTCCGTCAACTGGTCCTCCTCGTCGACGTCCATGAACGCCCCGTCCCGGATCCCGACGTTCCCGCCGACGATCCCCGCCGCGGTCCGGCCGTAGCCCAGCGCCAGCCCGATCGAACCCTTCGCCTGGCCGGCGAGGATGTAGGCCGGCACGTCGATCGACCCGGCCGGGGTCGTGACGATCAGGCCGTCGCCCTGCTCCACGCCCAGTTCCGCGGCGTCCACCGGGGAGATCAGGGCCGCGTTGTCCCAGACCAGCTTGGTGAGGAAGTCCGGGGCCTCCTGCAACCAGCCGTTGTTGGCGAATCGACCGTCGTGCACGCTGCTGGACGGAGTGAGCACCAGCTCGAACCCCTCCGGCACGGCCGTGTCGAGCGCGGGCACGTCGCCGCTGACGGAGGCGGAGGCCGGCTCGCCGGCGGAGCCCTCGACGAAGCCGCGATGCACGGCGGTCTTCCAGGCGCTCGTGCCGCCGCCGACCAACTCATCGAAGGTGGCCCGGGTCAACTCGTAGCCGGTCGCCGCGGGCTCGCCCAGCAGGCGGGCGAGGAACTCGGCGCTCGTTACGCCGCCGAACAACGGCTGAATGAGCGGCTGCTGGATCGCGTAGGAGCCGTCCCACAGCCGCACGTCGCCCCACTGCTCCAGCGGGTGGGCCATCGGCACGTGCCAGCCGCACAGCAGGCTCGTCTCGTCCCGGTACACACCGACGCGAACGGACCGCTTCACCTGGGCGACGGCCTTGGCGAACTGGCAGTCGGCCGGGGCGTCGTAGGCCGGGTTGCCGCCCAGGACGATCAGGTTCTCGAACTCGCCCTCACGCAGCCGCTCGCAGAGGGCTTGAATGCCGACGACGGCATCCGCGTTCGCCGGCGCGTCCGCCTCGGCGAGGAAAGAGACGCCGTGATTGCCCAACTCTTCGTTGAGCCGATGCACGTAGGCCTGCACCGCCGCCGGCTGGCGGGAGCCGCACAGCACGACGCACTTTTTGTCCGACCGCAGATCCTCCGCGAGGGCGGCGAGGAACTTGTCGCCGCCGGCGTCGCCGCCGGCCCGCACCGCGCCCAGCTTCGCCAGGAACGCGGGGATCGCCGTGCTCTTGATCGGGAATCGGTGATCGGCCGCGGCCCCGGTGACGGAGAACTGGCTCTCGATCGCGTACAGGCGATTCATCGGCCCGTCCTCCGGCCGACGACGGGAGGCCCAGGCCCGGTTGTTCACCGAGGAGGCCGGGTCGTCGCCCAGCGGATCGGCGTCGAGACAGACGATCACGTCCGCCACGGCCAGATCGTACGACGGCCGCAACGCGTCGCCGAACGCCTGCCGGGTCCCCTCACGGA